>DATMBJ010000070.1:0-3713 GCA_035559315.1 Actinomycetota bacterium | reverse complement strand
GCGAGCGTCGGCGGGGGGTTCCCCTCGGGCCTGGCGCCGCTCGACGCCCGCCTGGCCGAGGTCCGGTGGGCGGTCGAGCAGGGGGCGGACGAGGTGGACGTCGTCCTCAACCGGTCGCTGTTCCTCGGGGGGCGGTACCGGCAGGCCTTCGAGGAGCTCGCGGCGGAGCGGGAGGCGGCGGGCGCCGCGCACCTCAAGGTGATCCTCGAGGTCGGGGAGCTCGGCTCCTACGACCAGGTCCGCCGCGCGGCCGTGCTCGCGATGGCGGCGGGGGCCGACTTCATCAAGACCTCGACGGGGAAGATCGGCCGCGGGGCGAGCCTCCCGGCGGCGCTCTGCATGATGGAGGCGGCCCGGGACTTCGAGCGCGAGACCGGGGTCCGGGTCGGGGTGAAGGTGGCGGGCGGGGTCCGGAGGGCCAAGCAGGCCGTCCAGTACCTCGTCCTGCTCCACGAGACCCTGGGGCCGGACTGGCTCTCCCCCGACCTGTTCCGGATCGGGGCCTCGACGCTCCTCAACGACCTCCTCATGCAGGTGTGGAAGGAGCGGCACGGCCGGTACGCCGGCCCCGACTACTTCACGGTGGACTAGATGGAGCTCGAGGAGCGGGGGGAGGGCCGGCCGGCCCCGCGGGCCTGGGAGTATGCCCCGGCCCCCGAGGCCCGGGACATCGTCCGGATCCGGGACCGGTACGGGCTGTTCATCGGCGGGCGGTTCGTGGAGCCCCGGAGCGGCCGCTGGTTCCCGACCATCAACCCCGCCACCGAGGAGCCGCTCGCGGAGGTGGCGGAGGCGGGCCCGGAGGACGTGGACCTCGCGGTGCGGGCGGCCCGGGAGGCCTTCGAGGGGGGCTGGCGCGACCTCCCCGGGAGCGAGCGGGCGAAGTACCTCTACCGGATCGCGCGGGCCCTCCAGGAGCGCTCCCGGGAGTTCGCGGTGCTCGAGTCGCTCGACGGGGGGAAGCCCATCAAGGAGTCGCGGGACGTGGACCTGCCGCTCGCCGCGGCCCACTTCTTCTACCACGCGGGGTGGGCCGACAAGCTCGAGTACGCGTTCCCCAACCGGGTCCCCCGCCCGCTGGGCGTCGCCGGGCAGGTGATCCCCTGGAACTTCCCGCTGCTCATGGCGGCGTGGAAGCTCGCGCCGGCCCTGGCCACCGGGAACACGTGCGTGCTGAAGCCGGCGGAGACCACCCCGCTCACCGCGCTGCTCCTCGCCGAGGTGCTCCAGGAGGCGGAGCTGCCGCCGGGGGTCGTGAACATCGTGACCGGGGCCGGGGAGACCGGCGCCCTCGTCGTCTCGCACCCCGGCGTGGACAAGGTCGCGTTCACCGGCTCCACCGAGGTGGGGAAGCGGATCCAGCGGGCGGTGGCCGGGACCGGGAAGCGGCTCACGCTCGAGCTCGGGGGGAAGGCGGCCAACATCGTGTTCGAGGACGCGCCCCTGGACCAGGCGATCGAGGGGATCGTCAACGGGATCTTCTTCAACCAGGGCCACGTGTGCTGCGCCGGCTCCCGGCTGCTGGTGCAGGAGCCGATCTTCGAGCCGCTGATCGAGAAGCTGAAGCGCCGGCTCTCGACGCTCCGGGTGGGGGACCCGCTCGACAAGAACACCGACATCGGCGCGATCAACTCGCGGCAGCAGCTCGAGAAGATCGAGGAGCTCGTGGAGTCGGGGATCCGGGAGGGCGCCGAGATCTACCAGCCGGAGTGCCCGCTCCCCGAGCGGGGGTTCTGGTTCCGCCCCACCCTGTTCACCGGGGTCTCCCAGTCCCACCGGATCGCCCGGGAAGAGATCTTCGGCCCGGTCCTGTCGATCCTCACGTTCCGGACCCCCGAGGAGGCGGTGGAGAAGGCCAACAACACGTTCTACGGGCTCTCGGCCGGGGTCTGGACCGAGAAGGGCTCCCGGATCCTCTGGATGACGCAGCGGCTGCGGGCCGGGGTGGTGTGGGCGAACACGTTCAACCGGTTCGACCCCTCCTCGCCGTTCGGGGGCTACAAGGAGTCGGGGTTCGGACGGGAGGGCGGCCTCCACGGCCTCGAGCCGTACCTCGCGTTCGCGCCCGCCGTGGGGGCCGGCGGCGACGGCTCCGCGGGCCAGTCCCCACCCAACCCCCGCTCCGCCGTCGCCACCGGCCGGGTCGCGCCCCCGCCGCCCGACGACCAGCGGCTGGCCCCGGAGGCCCGGCCGTGACCGGTGGAGCCCGCCTCCCGGTCCGCAAGACCTACAAGCTCTTCATCGGCGGGGAGTTCCCGCGGTCGGAATCCGGGAGGTCCTACGAGGCCCTGGACCGCGAGGGGCGGGTCCTGGCCCGGCCGGCCCGCGCCTCCCGGAAGGACCTCCGGGACGCGGTGGTGGCGGCGCGGGCGGCGTTCCCCGGGTGGTGGGAGCGGACCGCCTACAACCGGGGCCAGGTCCTGTACCGGGTGGCCGAGCTGATGGAGGGCCGGCGGGCGCAGTTCGAGGACGAGGTGGGCGCGTCGGGCTCGCCGGACCCCGTCCGCGAGGTGAGCGCCGCGATCGACCGGTGGGTGTGGTACGCGGGCTGGTGCGACAAGGTCCACCACGTGCTGGGCACGGTGAACCCGGTGGCGGGCCCGTACTTCGACTTCACGATCCCCGAGCCCACCGGGGTCGTGGGCATCGTGGCCCCCGAGGAGCCGCCGCTCCTCGGCCTGGTCTCCCGGCTCGCCCCGGCGATCGTCTCGGGCAACACCGCGGTGGTGCTCGCGAGCGAGCGCTGGCCGCTCCCGGCGGTGACCCTCTCCGAGGTCCTGGCGACCTCGGACGTGCCCGGCGGCGTGGTGAACGTCCTCACCGGGCTCAAGCGGGAGCTCGTGCCGTGGCTCGCCGGGCACATGGACGTGAACGCGATCGACGTGACCGGGGTGCCGGAGGAGCTCCGGGAGGAGGCCGAGCGGCTGGCCGCGGAGAACGTGAAGCGGGTGGTCCGGTGGGAGGCGACCGACCCCTTCGCGCCCACCGCCCAGAGCCCCTACGAGGTCGCCGCGTTCATGGAGATGAAGACGGTCTGGCACCCGATGGGGGCGTGACCGTCAGGGGCGCCACTCGACGACGACCACCCGCACCCGCTCCGCCAACCCCTTGAGGGCGACCTCCCGCTCGGCCGAGGTCCGCACGCCGGGGAGACCGTGCACGGTCTCACCCGTGGCGAGGATCTCGTCGCCCCCGGCGAGCGAGGCCACGCGGGCCGTGAGGTGCACGCCCCGGCCGGTGTAGCCGGACCCGGCGCGGATCGCCTCGGCCCGGTGGAGCCCGATCCGCACCCGCGGCGAGAAGCCGTGCGCCCGGCGATGCTCGGCCAGGCTCCGCTGGACGTCGACGGCGCAGGCCACGGCCGGGCCGGGCGAGCGGAACGCGACGAAGAAGCCGTCCCCCGCGTGGTCGATCTCCTCGCCGCCGTGCCGTTCGAAGCACGTCCGGAGCGTCCGGTCGTGCCATCGGCGGAGCTCGTTCCACGCCTCGTCGCCGATCGCCTCGAGCAGCTGGGTGGAGCCGACCACGTCGGTGAACAGGAACGTCCGGATGAGGCGGGCGGCGGTTCCCTCTCCGAGGCGCCCGAGCAGGTCGGCGACCCGCCCCCTCCCGATGGAAGCCGGACGGGGGGAGGAACGGTTCCTCCCCCCGCCCGGTGGTGCGTGGCCTTCTCAGGTGGCCAGCCGGCGGTGGCGGAAGCTCGTGCCCGCCAC
>DATMBJ010000069.1:0-27872 GCA_035559315.1 Actinomycetota bacterium | reverse complement strand
GCGCCCACCATGTGCTGGGTCGCGCCGCTGATCCCGCAGGCGATGTAGAGGTCCGGTGCGATCCGGGTCCCGGTCTGGCCGATCTGGTCGGTGTGCGGGCGCCAGCCGGCGCTGGTCACGACCCGGGAGCAGCCCACGGCGCCGCCGAGGAGCTCGGCCAGCTCCTCGAGGACCCGGAAGCCCTCCGGCCCGCCGACGCCCCGCCCGCCCCCCACGACCACCTTGGCCTCCGCGAGCGAGACGCCGCGCCGGTCGGGCTCCACGCGGCCCACCACCCGGACCCGGAACGCCTCCTCGGGGACGGCCGGGGTGAAGGAGCGGACGTCCGGCTCGACGGGGGCCCCGGCGGGCTCCGCCGGGACGGCGTGGAGCGCGACCGAGCAGAGCACGGCCGGCGCGTCGACCTCCGCCTCCTCGAGGAGCGTTCCGCCCCACCGCTGGCGGAGCACGACCGTGGGCTCCTCCGGCCGCACGTCCACGCAGTTGGCGGCCATCGGGAGGTCGAGCGCGGCGGCGGCGTGGGCCAGGACCTCGTGCCCGCGGTCGGTCCCGGGCCCCAGGACCAGACGGGCCGAGATCGCCCGCACCGCCTCGGCGAGCGCCGCGCCCCAGGCCCCGGGGGCGTAGGGCCCGTCCAGCCCGCCCCCCTCGGCCACGTGCACGACGGTCGCGCCGTGCGCGCCGAGCACCTCGGCGGCCGCCCGGCCCGCGCCCCCCACCACCACCGCCTCGAGGGGCCGCCCCGTCCGCTCGGCGAGCCCGCGCCCGAGGGTCACGGCCTCGAGGGAGCCGTCGTCGGGGGCCCCGTCGAGGTGGTCGACGTACGCGAGGATCATCCCCGGCCCCTCCTCCTCACGGCACGAGCCCCAGGCCGCGCAGGACCTCCACCACCTTGGGGGCGGCCTCCGGGCCGTAGCCCAGGACCTCGGCCCGCTCCTCCCGCTCCGGCGGCAGCACGAGCCGCCGCTTCCGCAGCCGCGCCCCCGCCCGCTCCGGCGCGAGGCGGCGGATCTCCTTCTTCTTCGCCCGGATCCGCCCCGGCACCGAGGGGTAGCGGGGGAGGTTGATGCCCTCCTTCACGGTGACCACCGCGGGCATCGCGGCTTCCAGCACCTCCCACCCGCCGCCCGGAGCCTCCCGGCGGACCACGGCCGTCCCGTCCCGGAGCTCGAGGGCCTTGGCCCCGGCCACGCACGGCCGGCCCAGCCGGTGGGCCACCCGGATCCCCACCTGGTGGTCGGCGGTGTCGGCGGCCTCGTTCCCGAACAGGAGGAGGTCGAAGGGCCCGCGCTCGGCCTCGAGCGCCGAGACCGCCCCGGCGATCGCCGCGGCCGTCTCCTGCGGGTCCCACTCGGAGCCGTCGGTCTCGAGCAGGACCGCCTCGTCCACCCCCACGGCCAGCGCGTCCCGGAGCTGCTCCTCGGCCGCCGCGGGCCCGAGCGTGAGCACGGTGCTCGCACCGCCGTGGGCCTCGACGATCCGGACCGCCTCCTCCACCGCGCACTCCTCGTGGGGGCTCACGGTCCAGCCGGAGAACCGGGTGTCGATGTCCTGCTGGTCGGGGGTGAGCGAGATCCGGCCCCCCGTCGTCGGGACCCGCTTCACGCACACCAGGACGTTCACCGGGCCCACCTCAGGCCTTCATCCGCGCGTTCTCCGGGTCGAACAGGGGCCGGTTCCCCGCGACGGCCACGGTGACCGGGTAGCGCTCGCCGAAGTACTCGACGGCGAGCTGCGCGCCCTCCTGCGCGTGCTCCGGCGGGAGGTACGCGAGCATGATGTGCGTGCCCACGGACGGGCCGGACCCGGCGCTCGTGACGTAGGAGCGGCGGCCCTCCCGGTCCTCGAGCGGCCGGCCGTCGCGGGTGAGGACCGGCTCGCGCCCCAGCATGTAGCGCTTCACGCCCGAGGACGAGGTGGGGTCGTCGAGCGTGAGCGTGCAGAGGATCGCGGCCGGCTCCTCCTCGCGCTGGCGGAGGTAGGCCTCCCGGCCGAGGAACGGCGCGTCCTTCACGGTGCGGCGGGCCAGGCCGGCCTCGACCAGCGTGTACTCCATCTCGAGCTCGTTCCCGTAGGCCCGGTAGCACTTCTCGAGCCGGGCCGTGGTCCCGTACACGCCGATCCCCACCGGGACGATGCCGTGCGGCTGGCCGGCCTCCCAGATCACGTCCCACAGGCGGGCGCCCTGCTCGATCGGGGCGTAGATCTCCCAGCCCAGCTCGCCGACGTAGGAGATCCGCGAGGCCAGCGCCCGGACGCCGTCGATCTCGATGAACCGGCAGGTGGCGAAGGGGAAGCCCTCGTTCGAGACGTCGTCGGCGGTGACCGAGGCCAGCACGTCCCGGGCCCGCGGGCCCCACAGGCCGAGCGTGCACCAGGCCGAGGTGGCGTCGAAGAGCTGGGCCGAGCCGTCCTCGGGGAGGTGGTCGAGGAACCACTTCCGGTCCCTGGGCCCGTCGAGCCCGCCGGTCACGACCCGGAACCGGTCCTCGGCCAGACGCATCACGGTGAGGTCGGCCTTGATCCGCCCCGCCTCGTTCAGGAGCGGTGTGTAGACGACCCGGCCGACCGGCACGTCCATCGGCTGGACGCACATCCGGTCCATGTAGGCCAGGGCGCCGGGCCCGGCGACGTCGAAGATCGCGAACGCCGAGAGGTCCACCATCCCGACCCGGTCCCGCATCGCCAGGTGCTCGGCGTTGATGATCGGCGACCACCACCGGGACTCCCACTCGGCCTCCCGGGGCATCACCCGGTCGCCGTACTCCTCGAGCAGGCGCTCGTTCGACGCGTACCAGAACGGGCGCTCCCACCCCGCGGCTTCGAAGAACACCGCGCCGAGCTCCCGCTCGCGGGCGTTGAACGGCGAGAGCCGGACGTCCCGGTTGGAGCTCCACTGCTCCATGGGGTGCACGATCCCGTAGGTCTTGTTGTACCCCTCGGAGCACCGCGCCACGATGTGGTGCTTCGTCCGCTGGTGGTCGTAGAAGCGGGCCACGTCGGACTGGTGGGGGTCGATCTCGGGGTTCCCGTCGGTCATCCACTCCGCGGCGATCCGGCCGAACCCCGGCCCCTCCTTCACCCAGATCGCGGCCACCGACCAGAGCCCCTTCACCTCGGGGGTCTCGCCCACGAGCGGCATCCCGTCGGGGGTGAGCGAGATCAGCCCGTTGATCGCGTACTTCACCCCGACCCGCTCGTCGCCCAGGATCTCGGGGAACAGCTCCAGGGCGTCCTCCATCTGCGGGTCGAAGTCCTCCTTGGTGAACGGCAGCTCGGTCGGGGAGAGCGGGGCCTCCTCGAGCGAGGGGATGTCGTCGGGCTCGACGAGGATCGGCCGGTGCGCGTAGGAGCCGATCTCGAACTCGCTCCCGTGCTGCCGCTCGTACATGTTCTTGTCCACGTCGCGGACGATCGGATACGCGATCTCGCCCACGGTCTCCTCGAAGCGCGCCACGGGCCCCACGTCGATCATCTGGTGGACCGCCGGCGTGAGCGGGATCGAGGCGCCGGCCATCCGCGCGATCCGCGGGCTCCAGACCCCGCAGCAGACCGCCACCAGCTCGGTCCGGATGTCGCCCCGGGTCGTCCGGACCCGTCGGACCCGGCCTCGCTCCACGTCGATCCCGACGACCTCGGTGTTCGGCGAGACGGTGAGGGCGCCGAGCCGCTCGCCCTCCTCCCGCATCAGCGTGCCGGCCCGCAGCGAGTCCACGACCCCGATCCCCGGCGTGTAGAACCCGCCCAGGATCACCTCTTCGTTGATGAACGGGACGAGCTCCTTCACCTGCTTCGGCGTGAGCAGCTCGACGGGCTCCACCCCCCACGACTTGGCCGAGGCCACCCGGCGCTTCAGCTCCTCCATCCGCTCGGGGGTCCGGGCCACCTCGATGCCCCCGCACTCGGTGAACACCCCGAGCTCCTTGTACTGGCGGACGCTGTCCAGGGTGACCTTGGTCATCTCCTTGTTGTGGTCGACGAGGAAGATGAAGTTCGACGCGTGGCCGGTCGAGCCGCCCGGGTTCGGGAACGGCCCCTTGTCGAGGAGCACGATGTCCTTCCACCCGAGCCTGGCGAGGTGATACGCGACGCTGTTGCCGACGATCCCCCCGCCGATCACGACGACCCGCGCCTCGTCCGGCAGTTCGGCCATGGTGCCGCCTCCTCCGCGCTCCGCTCAGGAACCCCGGTTCACGATGCCGCGTCCTCCTCCGGGAGGGCCTCCGCCGACGGCGCGTACCCGTAGGCGCGGAGCGCCTCCCGGCGCCAGCGCTCGGTGGCTTCCACCTGGTTGAACGTGTTGAGATGGAGCCCGAGCACGTCCTGCCGCCCCGCGACGAGCGGGGCGAGGCCGGCGAGGAACCCATCCGGCCGGTAGGAGCCGCCCCGGAGCAGCCGGGCCACGATGCCCCCGTGCTTGGTGAGGTAGCGGACGGAGTCGCCGATCCCCACCCGGAGCGAGATCTCGAGGAGCCGCCGCCGCCGCACCGCCCCCGGCACCCCGACGTTCACGGGCAGCGAGACGCCCCGCGCCCGCACCTCGTCCAGCCACCGGACGAGGGTGTGGGGATCGAAGCAGATCTGGGTGACCATGTGGTGGGCGAAGGGCTGCTTCTCGAGGAGGGCCCGGAGGAGCTCCTCGTCGTCGATCAACGGGTGCCGCTCGGGGTAGGCGGCGATCCCCACGGCCTCCAGCCCGTGGTCGAGCTCGGCCATGTCGCGCAGCAGCGCGCCGGCGGACGCGTACGGGCCCACCGGCTCGGCTGCGTCGCCCCCCACCACGAAGAGCTCCCGCACGCCCGCGTCCCGCGTCCGGCGGAGGATCTCCCGGAGGTGGGTCCGCCCGCGCACGAGGCGGGCGGCGACGTGCGGGACGGCTCGGAACCCCCGCCCCTGGGCGCGCTCGGCGACCTCGAGGGTCCGGTCGATCCCCCTCCGCGGCGAGCAGGTCACGGTCACGGTCGTCCCCGGTGACAGGTGGCGGAGCTCGACCTCCACGCCGTCCGTGGGGACGATCTCGAACCGCGCGCCGGCGAGGAGGCGGCCGACCGCCCCCGAGGGCCCCGCCCGGCTCACCGCTTCGGGATCTCCTTCTTCGGGTCCCAGTGGGGCATCGGGACCACGACCGCGCGAACCCGCCCGCTCTTGGGGGTGTCGACCTCGAGCTCGGTGCCGAGGTCCGTGAACTCGATCGGCAGCATGGCGTACCCGATGTTCTTCTCCAACCGAGGCGACCAGCAGGCGCTCGTGACCTTCCCCACCCGGCGGCCGTCCGCGTAGACGGGGAAGAAGTCGATCATCTCGTTGTCGATGTAGCTGCCGAGCGGCTCGCCCTCGATGTCGACGCCGACCAGCTTGCGCGTGACGCCCTCCTCCTTGATCCGCTTGAGGGCGGCCTTGCCCATGAAGTCGGCCTCCTGGTCGAGGTCGACCATCCAGGTGTAGTGGTAGCCGACCTCGAAGGGGTTGTTGTCGTACCACATGTCCGCGCCGAAGGCGAGGATGCCCCCCTCGATCCGGCGGATGTGGCAGGGGCCGATCACCTCCAGGCCGTGGGGCCTGCCGGCCTCGAGCACCTTGTTCCACAGCTCCTCGCCGTGGAGCGAGGCGTCGTAGAGGTAGATCTCGTAGCCCACCTCGCCCGTGTAGCCGGTGCGCGACACGACGACCCGCAGCCCGTCGAGCTCGGCCTTCATCAGCCCGTAGTACGGGATGTCCAGGACCTTCTCGCCGAACAGCTCCACCATCACCTTCTTCGAGTTCGGGCCCTGGATCTGCACCGGCGCGACGTCGATCTCCCGGACCGTGACGTCCATCCCCTTGGCGGCGGCGATCCCCAGCGCGTAGAGGTTCACGTCCGAGTCGGCGAGGGAGAGCCAGAACTCGTCCTCCTCGATCCGGAGCAGGACGGGGTCGTTCAGGATCCCGCCGTCGGGGGCCGTGACGAACACGTACTTGCACTGGCCGACGGCGCACTTCGTGAGGTCGCGTGGCACGATCATGTTCGCCAGGTCGAACGCGTCGGGCCCCTTGATCTGGATCTGCTTCTCGACGCCCACGTCCCAGAGCGTCACGTTGTTGACCAGGTGCCAGTACTCCTGGATCGGGTCGCCGTAGTGGCGAGGGTGGTAGGTGTGGTTGTAGACGCTGTAGCGCTTCACCCCGTGCTTGCGCGAGGCGTAGAAGTACGGCGACTTCCGGATCCGCGTGTAGAGCAGGATCGCCGGGTTCTCCTCAACGGGCAACGGACTCCCTCCTCTCGACGTGTCCCATCCGACGGGAGATCTCGGCTGCGGCCAGCCGGACGGTCTGGCCGAGCATGGGGATGCGGGCCGGGGTGACCCGGTAGGCGGGGCCGGAGACGCTGATCGCCGCCACCACCTCGCCGCCCGCCTGACGGACGGGGGCCGCGACGGCGTTGAGGCCCACCTCCAGCTCCTCGACGGTGAACGCGTAGCCCCGGGCGACCGCCTCGGCGAGCTGCCGGCGGAGCGCCTCGGGGTCGACGATCGTCCCCCGGGTGAGGCGGGGGAGCGGCCCCGAGAGGATCCGCTCGCGGACCTCGACGGGCGCGTGGGCGAGGAGGACCTTGCCGCTAGAGGTGGCGTGGAGCGGCGTCCGCTTCCCCACCCAGGAGACGGAGACCACCGCGCTGGCCCCCGTGACCTGGTCGATGTTCACCGCCCAGTCGTCGTCCAGGATCGCGAGGTTGACCGTCTCCCCGGTCCGTTCGGCGAGCTGCTCGAGCACGGGGCGGGCCTGCTGGACGAGGTCGAGCCGCCCGACGGTGGCGGCGGCCAGGCGGACGACCCCGAACCCCAGCCGGTACTTGTCGGTGAGCGGGTTCCGCTCGACGAGCCCGTGCTCGGCGAGGGTGGCGAGCAGCCTGGAGGCGGTGGCCTTGTGGACCCCGAGGCGACGGCCGAGCTCGGTGACGCCCATCTCGCCTCCCTGGTCGGCGAGCATCTCGAGGATCGAGAGCGCACGCCGCACCGACTGGACCGAGGGGCCCCGAGACGAGTCGTTCCTCATCGTGCAACCATATCCGCGATCCGCAACGACGCTACGCTACGACGCTCCGTGGGACGCGTCAAACCGGGAGCCGGGGGCCGTTCCGGGCCTCCGGGTCGACCGGGGTGGCGCCCTTCTGCGCGGACCGCCTATGATGCCGCCCCACCCGGATGGCCCCGATGGAGCCCAAGATCCGATTCGAGGACGTCATCAAGATCTTCGGTCCCCGCCCGAGCGGCGTGCCGCTGGAGCTGCTGCGGGGCGGTGCCACGAAGGAGCGGATCTTCCGCGAGACCGGCCACGTCGTGGCCGTCGCGGGGGTGAGCCTGGACGTCGCGGAGGGGGAGATCTTCGTCGTCATGGGGCTGTCCGGCTCCGGCAAGTCGACCCTGGTCCGTCTGGCGAACCGGTTGGTCGAGCCGACCGCCGGGCGCGTACTGATCGACGGGCGGGACATCGTGGGCCTCGCCGACCGGGAGGTGCAGGAGATCCGGCGGACCAAGATGGCCATGGTCTTCCAGCACTTCGCGCTGTTCCCGCACATGACGGTGGCCGAGAACGCCGCGTACGGGCTGAAGGCCCGAGGGGTGGAGCCCAGGCAGCGCCGCGAGCGAGCGCTGGAGGTCCTCGCCCAGGTCGGGCTCGCCGAGTGGGCCGACCACTATCCGCGGGAGCTGTCCGGGGGCATGCAGCAGCGGGTGGGATTGGCGCGCGCCCTCGCCCCCGACCCGGACATCCTCTTGATGGACGAGGCCTTCAGCGCGCTCGATCCGCTGATCCGGAGGAGGATGCAGGACGAGCTGCTCGAGATCCAATCGAGGGTCCGCAAGACGATCCTGTTCGTGACCCACGACATGGACGAGGCCCTTCGCCTGGGCGACCGGGTCGCGATCATGCGCGACGGGCGGATCGTCCAGGTCGGCACGCCGGCTGAGATCGTCGCGACGCCGGCCGACGGCTACGTGGCGGCGTTCGTCGCCGACGTCGACCGGGCGCGGGTGGTACAGGTCGCGTTCGTGATGCGCGACGCCCCCGCGGTGAGGGATGAGGAGGTCGCCGTCGACGGGGCCGCGCGCGCCGCCGCGGCGACCGGCGCGTGTTTCGTCGTGGACGCCGACGGGCGGCCCGTCGCCCTCGTGACGGCGAGGCCGGGCGAGATCCGGAGGGATTTCGAGCGGGTCGTCGAGACCGCGGTCGTCGCCGACCTCTTCGGACGGTTCCGATCGGGTTTGCCGGTGGCTGTCGTCGATGAGCAGGGGCGCCTCCGCGGCATGGTGGGGCCGACGGACCTCCTGGCGGCCCTGGGTCGGCTGGAAGAGGTGGTCGCGTCGGGGCCCGGTGGGCACGAAGCCGACGCGGAGGTGAGGTGGTGATGTTCCCGCTCCCGACCCTCGCGGCCCAGGCGGGACCCCCGTTCTGGAGCCCGGAGTTCTTCGACGATCACGCGCTGCCGCTCGGGGAGTGGGCCAAGGTGGCCGTCTTCTGGCTCGCGGTGCACGCCAAGCCCCTGTTCGATGTGCTGCGGTGGCCGGTCGACCGCTTCCTCGGCGGGGCCGTGGACCTGCTCTCGTCCCTGCCGTGGCCCGTGGTGGTCGCGGCGTTCCTCGCGCTCGGGTGGTGGCGCCGCGGTCCGACCGTGGGGGTCCTCTCGGCCGCGGGGCTCGTCTTCCTCGGCCTCCTCGCGCCGGGCCTCTGGGAGAGCACGATGGAGACGCTGGCGATGATCGTCACCGCCGTGGCGTTCTGTGCCGTCACCGGCATCCCGCTCGGGATCCTCGCCGCCCGCAGCGACCGGCTGGAGGCCTTCCTCCGTCCGGTGCTCGACGCGATGCAGACCGTCCACCCGTTCGTCTACCTGTTGCCGGCGGTGTTCTTCTTCGGCCTGGGGAGGACCCCCGCGGTGATCGTGACCATCATCTTCGCGCTCCCTCCCATCGTTCGGCTCACGGACCTCGGCATCCGCCAGGTCCCGACCGAGGTGGTCGAGGCGGGACGGGCGTTCGGCTCGAGCGAGCTGCAGCTCCTCCGCGACGTCCAGCTCCCGCTGGCCCGCCCCTCGATCATGGCCGGCCTGAACCAGACCCTCATGCTCTCGCTCTCGATGGTGGTGATCGCCGCCCTGATCGCCGCCGGCGGGATCGGCCAGGTGATCGTCCGGGGGGTGAACCGAGCGGACATCCCGATCGCGAGTACCTCGGGCCTCGCGGTCCTGATCCTCGCCGTGATCCTGGACCGCATCAGCCAGACCGGAGGCCGGGCCGGCGGCCCCCGGCGGCGCCGCCTCACGCGTCGTCCCGAGCGGGGCTGATCCCGGCCGTTGCGCGGAGCGCGCCGCCCTGCCTTGACCGTCCGAACCACGGCCGTCTAACTGTTCGCGTGTGCGGAGGGAGGGGAGGCCGATGATCGCGTTCCGGAAGCGCGCGTCCGTAGCCTTGGCCGTCTCGGCGGTCATCGCGGCCGCCTGTCAGAGGGCCGAACAACCGGCCCCCGAGGGCGCGGCGGAGGAGCGTCCCGGCGAGGGCATCACCATCGTGGCCGCCAGGCCGAACTGGGACACGTCGTTCTTCGATACCGAGGTCGTCGTGAAGCTCCTGGAGGAGCTGGGCTACGAGGTCACTCCCCCCGAGGATAAGGAGCTCGCGCCGGAGGTCTTCTACCCGGCCCTCGCTCGGGGCGAGGTCGACTTCTGGGCCGAGGGATGGTTCCCGCTCCACGACCCGTTCTTCGAGGAAGAGGTGCCGGGGGTGGGAACCGTGGCGGACGCCGTCAGCCCGGTCGGCATGATGGTGCACGCAGGGGCGCTCCAGGGCTACCTCGTGGACATGGCTTCGGCGGAGGAACACGGCGTCACCAGCCTCTCCCAGATCGCCGAGGACCCCGACCTGGCCGCCGTGTACGACCGCGACGGCGACGGCAAGGCCGACCTGATCGGCTGCAACGAGGGGTGGGGGTGCGCCGTCGCCATCGACGAGCTCATCGAGCGGGAGGGCTGGGAGGACGCCATCGAGCACGTGCAGGGCGAGTACTCGGCGCTCATGGTCGACACGATCGCGAGGATCGAGCGGGGCGAGCCCGCCCTCTACTACACGTGGACCCCGAACTGGACGGTGGGGGCCCTCGTGCCCGGGCAGGACGTGGTGTGGATCGAGGCGCCGAGCCCGCCCGGGGAGGACACGGCGGTCTCCGGCGTGGCGGGCTGCGTGGCCGACCCGTGCGAGATGGGGTTCATCCCGAACGACCTGCGGATCGTGGCGAACAACGACTTCCTGGCCGAGAACCCCGCGGCGGCGAAGCTCTTCGAGCTGATCGAGATCCCGGTCGAGGACATCAACGCCCAGAACCTTCGGATGAACGAGGGCGAGAACACGCAGGAGGACATCGAGCGGCACGCCGAGGAGTGGATCGCGGCGCACCGGGACCTCGTGGACGGGTGGCTCGAGGAGGCCCGGGCGGCGGCGGGCTGAGCCGGGCGTCGCTCCTCGGGGACGCCGCGGCCGAGCGGGTCCTCACCACGAGCTGCGGGCCGCTCCGCCGCGCGGATGCGTCCGAGCTCCGGGCCAGGCTCGGCGCGCTGCGCGGCGCGTTCCGCTTCGTGAAGTTCGGCGACAGCCCGCGCGGGGTGGCGAGCGTCTCGCCCTGGGCGGCGGCCTGCCTCGCGCTCCAGGAGGGCTTCGAGCCGGTGGTCCACGTGGCCTGCAGGGGTCGGGACCGCGTGAGCCTGCAGGCGGAGCTCCTGGGCGGCAGGGTCCTCGACGTGCGGCACCTCCTCTGCCTGCGCGGCGACGATCCGCCCCGCGGTCGGGCCTTCCGCGAGGTGGACGTGCTCGAGCTCCTCGCGATGGCGCGGGGGGTGGACGAAGGGTGGACGCTCCTGGCCGCGGCGGATCCCGGCCTCGAGCCGACACCCGCGGTCCTCGGCCGGCTCCGGGCCAAGGTCGCCGCCGGCGCGGCGCTCCTCGAGACGCAGCCGGTCTTCGACGCGGGAGCCTTCGCGCGCTGGCTGGCGGCGGTGCGGGCGGCGGGGATCGAGGTCCCGGTCCTGGTCGACGTGTTCGTGCTGCGCGGGCCGGAGGAGGCGGCGCGCGTGGCCGAGATCACCGGGGCGTCCATACCCGTGGAGGCCGCCCGACGGCTCGCGGAACCGGGCGGGGGGGTCGACCTGGCCGTCGACCTCGTGGCCGAGCTGCGGGAGCTCCCCGGGGTGGTCGGGTGCCACCTCTCGACGTTCCGCGGCGACCTGGACCTCGTGCTCGCGGTGGCCGAGCGGCTCGGCTGATCGGGCTACCCCGAGACCAGCTGGTAGCCCACGACCTCGCCGTCCCGGAGGGAGAGCACCATCCCGCGCAGGATCCCCTGCCCGTACTCGCTCCCGGGGTTGAAGCAGCGGGTGCGCCCGTACCGCCGCTGCCCGGGCGACTCGTGGATGTGCCCGTGGAGACCGACCACCGGCTGGTAGGTCCTGATCGCCTCCCGGACGGCCCGGCTCCCGGCGCCGAACCACACCGGCCGACCCTGGTCCTTCGCCGGCGTGGGGAGCTCGCCGTCCGCCTCCACGAGCCGCAAGCACGTGTCGAGGCCGGAGTCGACCGGCGGCACGTGGAGGTTGAACACGCAGCGGCTCGGGTCGGGCACGCCTCGCATGGAGGCGTCGATGGCGGCGGCGATCTCCTCCTCCGACGCCTCGCGGGCGGTCCGCCAGGGGGTCGGCGTCGAGTAGCCGACGGTGATCATCGAGTGCACGCCGTCGAGGTCGATCACGCGGTGCTCGCAGGCCACGACGTGCGCGCCGCGGGCCTCCTCGAGGACCGAGAGGACCGCCGGGGAGTCGTCGTTGCCGCCGGTGAGGTAGCACCGGATCTCCCCGGGCAGGCGCTCCTCGGCGAAGGCGATCCAGGCCCCGAGCCGCTCCCGGGCGAGGCGGTCGAACAGCTCCGCCAGGGCGGCGGGATCGTCCCCGAGCGCGCGGTGCTCATCGGGCTCCATGACCTTCCAGTAGAAGCCGGCGGCCTCGACGGACCGAGCGAAGCCGTCGAGATCGTCCGCGGAGAGCTCGTGGGGGACGCCCTGGAACTCGGCGCGGAACGTCCCGGAGGGCCCGGCGAGGATGGGCACCAGCGCCTTCCCCATCAGGTCGCCGCCGAAGACCAGCGCGTCGACGTCGAAGACCCGCGCTGCGTTGACGAACTTACGGAAGGCGGGGGTGGACCCGTGGAGGTCCGAGGCGAAGAAGAGCCGCGTCGTGGCCCGCTCCCTCCGTTCCCGCCGGAACCACGCCATCCGGACCGCCGCCTCCCGCCCTCCACCCTACCCGATGGCGCGTTGCGAGCGGACGGGGGCGGGGCCTCCGAGCGGGCGGGGGCGGGCTACCCGAGGTCCACGACGATCGTCTTGAGCTCGGTGAGGCGCTCGAGCGAGAAGCGTCCGCCGACCCGGCCCACGCCGCTCCGCGACCCCGCCCGGCCGCCGAACGGGAGGTGGGACTCCCAGTAGTTCGTCCCCTCGTTCACGTTCACCCAGCCGGTCCGGACCGCCTCCGCGAACCGCAGGCCCCGCCCCAGGTCCCGGGTGAAGACCGCGGCGAGCAGGCCGTACGGAGAGGAGTCCACGATCCGGATCGCCTCCTCCTCCGACGCGATCGCCGTGACCGGCGCCACCGGGCCGAACGTCTCCTCCCGGGCCACTTCCATCTCCTCGGTCACCCCGTCGAGGACCGTGGGCTCGTAGAACAGGGGGCCGAGGTCCGAGCGCCGGCCGCCCGCCACCAGGCTCGCCCCGCGGTCGACCGCGTCCCGGACGTGGCGCGCGGTCTTCTCGGCGACCGGCTCGTTGTTGAGCGGCCCCATCGTGGTGGCGTCGTCGAAGGGGTCGCCCAAGCGGACCCGGGTCCGGACGGCCTCGGCGAGCCTGGCCACGAACTCGTCGTGCACCGCCTCCTGCACGAGGACCCGCTCCCCGGCCGTGCAGCTCTGCCCGGCGTTCAGGTAGCAGGCGGTGAGCGTGGCGTCGACCGCGCGATCGAGGTCGGCGTCGTCGAGCACCACCAGCGGGCCGTTCCCGCCCATCTCGAGGAGGAGCTCCTTGCCCGCGGCCCGCTCGGCCACGCGGTGGCCGGTGGCGATGGACCCGATGAACCCGACCGCGTGGGTCCCGGGGTTGGCCGCCACCTCGTCCCCCACGACCGGCCCGGGCCCGGTCACGAGGTTGCACACCCCGGGCGGGAGGTCGGCCTCGGCCAGGCACTCGGCGAGCTTCACCGAGCAGGCCGCGGTGGTGGGGGCCGGGACCCAGACCACCGCGTTCCCGGCGGCCAGGGCCGGCGCGACGATCTCGGCCGGCATCGTGTACGGCCAGTTCCAGGGCGTGATGACGCCCACCACCCCGCGGGGGACCCGCTGGAGGAGCACCCGCTTCCCGGCGTCCACCGACGGGGGGAGGAGCCCCTCGAGGCGGGTCGCGTCGGCCTCGGCCATCTCGAAGTAGCGCACGAGTTCGTCGACCTCGTCGTAGGCCTCGGCGCGGAGGGGCTTCCCCTGGTCCAGCGTGAGCCAGCGCGCGAGCTCGTCCCGCCGGGCCTCGATCGCCTCGGCCACCCGCCGCATCGCGCGCGCCCGGTCGAACGCGGAGAGCGCGGCCCACCGCCGCCAGGCCCCGTTCGCGGCCGCGATCGCCCGGCGGGCGTCCTCCCGGTCGCCCTGGGGGACGGTCGCGATCACCTCGCCCGTCGCCGGGCTCGTGGCCTCGAAGACGGCGCCCTCCGCCGCGTCCACCCACTCCCCGCCGATCCACATCCGCATGTGCTCGCCCATCGTTCCCTCCTGGAGCCATCTTGGGCCGGGCGCCGCCTGCCGGGCAACCGCCGTTGCGGCACCGGCAACGCGGGTCGGCCGATCGGTTCGGGGCCGCCGCCGTTGCGGCACGGGCAACGGGGCCGAGCCGCCCGCGCCGGCATGCGCGAAACTCTCCATCGGACGGCGGGGCTCGGACGGCGAGGCCGACCGGGCGACCCGCGGGGGTCCTCATCGGGAGCGGAGACCATGGCCGGGAC
This sequence comes from Actinomycetota bacterium, assembly GCA_035559315.1. Classification (GTDB taxonomy): domain Bacteria; phylum Actinomycetota; class UBA4738; order UBA4738; family HRBIN12; genus DATLZM01. The sequence continues at coordinate 13,816 of DATMBJ010000069.1, read as the reverse complement.
GTTCGAGGGCACGTACGACTACGTGATCGTGGGCGGTGGCTCGGCGGGCTGCGTGCTCGCCAACCGCCTGTCCGCCGACCCCGCGACCCGGGTGCTCGTCCTCGAGGCCGGGCGGCCCGACTACCGCTTCGACGTCTTCATCCACATGCCGGCCGCGCTCACGTTCCCCATCGGGAACCGGTTCTACGACTGGGGCTACGAGTCCGAGCCCGAGCCCCACATGCACGGGCGACGGATCTACCACGCCCGGGGGAAGGTCCTCGGGGGCTCGAGCAGCATCAACGGGATGATCTTCCAGCGGGGGAACCCGATGGACTACGAGCGGTGGGCGCAGGCCCCGGGGATGGAGCACTGGGGCTTCGCCCACTGCCTGCCGTACTTCAAGAAGATGGAGAACTGCCTCGCCGCCCGCCCCGACGACCCCTGGCGCGGCCACTCGGGCCCGTTGATCCTGGAGCGCGGCCCGGCCTCGAGCCCGCTGTTCCGGGCGTTCTTCGAGGCCGTCCAGCAGGCGGGCTACGAGCTCACCGAGGACGTGAACGGCTACCGCCAGGAGGGGTTCGCGCCGTTCGACCGGAACATCCACCGGGGCCGCCGGGTCTCGGCGGCCCGCGCCTACCTCCACCCGGTCCGCCACCGGCGGAACCTCCGGGTGGAGACCCGCGCCTTCGTGACCCGGATCCTGTTCGAGGGGACGCGCGCCGTCGGGGTCGAGTACGTCCGCCGGGGCGCGGCGCGCCGGGTGCGGGCGGGGGAGGTCCTGCTGTGCGGCGGCGCGATCAACTCGCCCCAGCTCCTCCAGCTCTCCGGGGTCGGGCCGGCCGGGCTCCTCGAGCCGCTCGGGATCCCCGTGGTCCACCACCTCCCCGGGGTCGGGGAGAACCTCCAGGACCACCTCGAGGTCTACGTGCAGTACGCGTGCAAGCAGCCGGTCTCGGTGGCCCCCTACCTCCGGTACCGGTGGCGGTTGTGGGTGGGGTTCCTCTGGCTGTTCTTCCGCACCGGGCCCGGCGCCACGAACCACTTCGAGGGCGGGGGGTTCGTGCGGAGCGACGAGGAGGTGGACTGGCCCAACGTGATGTTCCACTTCCTCCCGATCGCCGTCCGCTACGACGGGTCGCGGCCGGCCGGCGACCACGGCTACCAGGTCCACGTGGGGCCGATGTACTCGGACTCCCGGGGCTGGGTCCGGATCCGGAGCGCCGACCCGCGGGTCAAGCCCGCGATCCTCTTCAACTACCTCTCCACCGAGCGCGACCGGGTGGAGTGGGTGGACGCGGTGCGGATCGCCCGGCGGATCCTGAACCAGCCGGCCTTCGATCCCTACAACGCCGGGGAGCTGTCGCCCGGGCCCGCGGTCCAGGAGGACGAGGAGATCCTGGAGTGGGTGCGCCGGGACGCGGAGACCGCGCTCCACCCCTCCTGCACCTGCAAGATGGGCCTGGACGAGATGGCCGTGGTCGATCCCGCGACCATGAAGGTCCACGGCGTGGAGGGCCTCCGGGTGGTCGACGCCTCGGTCTTCCCCCGGATCACGAACGCCAACATCTACGCCCCGGTGATGATGGTGGCCGAGAAGGCCGCGGACCTGATCATGGGGAACACGCCGCTCCCGCCCGAGCCGCTCGAGTTCTACCGGCACCGACGGGACCCCGCCGCGACGGCCCCGGCCTGAACCGCCGGCGCGCGGGGCCGGGCCCTCCCGCCCGGGCCCGGCCCCGCGGCGCGGGCCTACTCGACCGGGATCTCCTGGTGGATCCTCTTGAGGTCGATGCCCTGGCGGCTGCGGACCACCTTCGCGACCACGTAGATCACGAGCGCCAGCGCGTACAGGATGCCCATGTAGCGGAGGGACGTCGGGTTGTTCACCCCGTAGACGTCGTCCCGCAGCCAGAGGTACAGGAGCCAGGCCAGGAACAGGAACGTGACGGCTCCGCCGATCGAGATCAGCGGCACGCCCGCCACCCGGTACCGGGCGATCGGCGAGTTCTCGAAGATCCGCGGCCGCCGCCAGGGGAGGATCGTGGCGGCGAAGGCGGTCCCGAGGAACGTCACCGCGATCACCAGGGTCGCGTCCAGCGTGGCCGTGCGGAACGTCGCGTTGTACGCGTAGAGCGCGCTCACGACCACCGAGGGGATCAGCATCAGCATCAGCGCGCCCACCGGCACGTGGCGCCGCTCCGAGACGCTCGCGGCCCACTCCGGGAGGATCCGGTCGAACGCCGCGGCGAAGATCACCCGGGTCGAGGACAGGAAGAGCGTCCCCATCCACCCGAAGAACCACAGGCTCATCAGGAGGATCAGGATGGCCTGGAAGGCGGCGTTGTCCACGAGGAGGCCGGCCAGGAGCGCCGGGTACGGCCAGATCGGCATGGCCGCGGCGGACTCACCGCCGTAGACGACGGTCCAGAAGTTGTTGTTGGCGGCCATGTAGAAGTCCCAGCCGAACGTCCGGTCGGCGAGGAGGAAGAACAGGACCGAGAGGATCACGGTGACCCACAGCCCCCAGAACATGCCGTTGAAGACCCGCTTGAAGTCACCGGCCCCCCGGACCTCCCCGTAGAGGGTCGCGCCCCAGTTCGGCCACAGGAGGTAGAACGCCACCATCGGGATCAGGAGCAGGCTGGGGCCGAGGAACGGGGTGAGCGAGAGCGCCGGTCGGTAGCCCGCCTCCTCCGAGGCCTTGATGGTGGCCGCGTACGCATCGCCGCTGATCCCGAACATCTCGGGGGCGGCCCGGTTGAACGCCGCCTGGAAGTCGGCCCGGCCGTTGAACAGCATCAGCAGGAACATCACGGCGAGGCCGACCATCGCTCCCCACCAGCAGAACTTCTGGAAGCGGGCGTACCCCTCCATCCCGAGCGAGACCACCCCGGCCGCGAGGACGATCACGATGAGCGACGTCACGAAGATGCCGTTGTTCGTGCCGAACCAGGCGGCCGTGTCGGGGGCCCCGAAGATCGTGAACAGCGGCTGGAAGAACTGGTAGGAGAGGATGTTCCCGTAGATCGGGGCCCAGTGCCAGAGGATGAACCACCACCCCGTCACGGCCAGCACGAACGCGACCCCGCCGGAGAGGACCCGGCTCTGCCACACGTAGTCGCCGCCGGCCCTCGGCATGGTCGAGATGAGCCCGGCGTACGTGATCACCAGGAACGTCACCAGGATCCCCGTGACGATCACGGCCGGCAGCACCTGCGCGTCGGGGATGAACGGCGCGAACGAGATGATGTAGAGACCGAGCGTCACGAGGTTCACCGAGAGGAACGCGTAGATGAAGGCGTCGAACGCGTTCCAGCCCTTCACGAGCCCCGTCGCCTTCCGCAGGAACAGGGTCGGCGCCTCGGGTGCGGCTGCCATGCTGTCCCCCCTTTCTCGGCCCGGTCGCGGACCGGGTCGCCCAAGACCAGCTCAGCCGTTCACCAGCAGGTAGTTCACGATCTTCGCCTTCTTCGGGTCGACCTCGAGGATCGCGCCCTGGAGCACGCCGTCCTCGTAGGTGCTCCCGGGGTTCACCGCGAGGGTCTTCCCGAGCCGGATCGTCCCCTTGCTCTCGTGGATGTGGCCGTGGAGCGACAGGAGCGGCTGGTGCTGCGCGATCGCCTCCCGGACCGCCTTCGAGCCGACCGGCCGCATCGCCCGGCCCCCGTGGAGGTACTTCATGTCCTCGTCGAGGGCCGGCGCCTCGTCCAGGTTCGACCCGTAGGGCGGGGCGTGGAAGTTGAAGATGGCCCGGCGGAGGTCGGGGACCTTCTCGACCATCCGCTCGATCCGCTCCCGGAGCTTCTCCTCCGGGGCCTCCCGGTAGGTCTTCCAGGGCGTCGGGTTCGTCCAGCCCATCGACACCATCGTGAGGCCGTCGAGGTCGATCACCCGGGCCTCCCCCTGCTCGACGACCGAGGAGCGCGCGATCACCTCGTCGACCTTGAAGATGTCGTCGTTGCCGGGGCAGACGAAGCACCGGAGGTCCTTGCCGGCCAGCTTCTCCTCCGCCATCGCCATCCACCGCTCGACGGTCCGGAGGATCTCCTCCTCGAACCGGCGCTGGACGAGCTGGTCGTCGGCGGCGAGCTGCGCCATCTCCTCGGGGGTCACCACCACCGGGTAGTAGCCGCGGTTCGCGATCCGCTTCTTCATCTCCTCGAGCTCGGCCTCGGTCTCGAGGACGTAGGGGATCTCCTGGAGGGTGACCTCGTAGCGGCCGTCCCGCCGCACGATGGGGATCATGGCCTTCCCGGTCATGTCGCCGCCGCAGATCAGGACGTCGACGCCGTAGAAGGGGCCGGCGTTCAGGAACTTCCGCCAGCAGACCTCGGAGCCGTGGAGGTCGGTCGCGTAGAAGATCTTCACGGGTCCCCCCGTCGCAGCATCTTCGACCGGCCGGCGGCTCCCCGCAAGTGACCCGTTGCGACACGGGCAACCGATGGCCGGCTCACCGGGCCACCTCCTCGGGGAGCTCGTACCAGCGGACCCGCTCGCCCACCCGGGCCCGGAGCCGCCAGCGGAGGCTCTTCGGGAACCGGTCGGCGGCCTCGCGCAGGACCCGGGCCTGGGCCACGGGGTCGTAGATGGGCTCGGGCGGCACCAGGCGGTCGCGGGTCCCGGGGTCGAGCCGGGCGATCAGGTCCAGGTTGCCGGTCACCGTCCGCCACCAGCCCCAGTCGTCGCCCAGGACCTGGGCCAGCCGGGCCAGCCCGATCGTCCCGGGCTCGTCGCCCTCCCGGACCGGGTAGGCCGCGAGGAGGTACAGGACGTCCTGGAGGTCCTTCTCGTTGAGCTGGACGATCTGGAGCTTCGAGAGCAGGAGGTCGGGGACGTCCAGCGTGAGCGGCATCCGCTCGATCCGGTCCCGGAACTCGAGCACGTGGCACATGTCGAGCCGGTCGATCAGGACGTCCACCGAGGTCCCGTCGGGCGAGCGAAAGAACATCTGCTTGTGGCCGTGGAGGTTGTTGAACAGCCGGTCGGGCTCGAAGCCGCGGGCCTCGAGGAACCGGGAGAGCCGGGGCCGGACCCGGGAGACGGAGGCGAGGTCCAGGTCCTGGTCCTTCCGGGTCCGCGGCGGGAACGCCGGGCACAGGACGCGGACCGCCTGGCCGCCCACCAGGCGGAGCGGGATGCCCTCGGCGCCCGCCGCTTCGATCAGCTCGAGCGCCCGGTCCAGCGGGTCGGCTCCGTCCGACATCGCTCCTCGTCTACAAGCGTACGGGGGAGTGCAGTCTACGTTGGGGCGTCGGCCCTCGCTGCCTCCCGGGCCGCGCGGGCATCGGATCCGTGTGCGCCCCTCCGCCACCGGAGCTCGCGCGGGGCTCGTCCCGCGGGTTGAACGGCGGTTCAGGCCAGCCTATGCTCGGCCCGCCGTGCGTCGTCGCGGGGAGGTGAGCCGGGCGTGGCCTACCCGATGAGCGAGGAGGACCGGAGGATCCAGGAGGCGGCCCGCCGGTTCGTCGACGAGGAGCTGATCCCCCGCGAGGTCGAGGCGGAGATGTCGGGCGGCGAGCTCCCGGAGGACGTGGTCCGCCGCCAGGAGGAGCGGCTCCGGGAGCTCGGCCTGTGGGCCATCGCCCTCCCCAGGGAGGTGGGCGGCGCCGGCCTCACGATGTTCCAGCAGGTCTTGGTCCAGGAGCAGATGGGGCGGGCCACGAACGCGCTCGGGTGGGTGTGCCACACCGGCCCGTCCTGGGCGCCGGCGGTGATGAGCGAGGAGCAGGTGGAGCGGTTCCTCCGGCCCCTCGCCCGGGGGGACCTCCGCGAGTGCTACGCGATCACCGAGCCGGGCGCCGGCTCGGACGTGGGCGCGATCGAGACCACGGCCCGCCGGGAGGGCGAGGGCTACGTGCTCCGGGGCGAGAAGTGGCACGTCACCTCCTACAATCTCGCCGACCTCGTGTTCGTCCAGGCGAAGCTGGCCGACGGGCCGAACGCCGGCGCGCACTGCCTCTTCGCCGTGGAGAAGGGGACGCCGGGGCTGGTCGAGGTCCGCCGCCCCGCCTACAGCCACACGTTCGCCCATCACCACTCCGTGATCCGCCTGGAGGACGTGTGGGTCCCGGCGGCGAACCGGATCGGCGAGGAGGGCGACGGGATGTCCTACGCCCACGCCTGGTTCCGGTACGAACGGCTGATGATCGCGGCGCGCTGCTGCGGGGCCGCCGAGCGGCTCGTCGAGGAGGCGACGGCCTTCGCGAGGGAGCGGGTACAGTTCGGCCGGCCGATCATCGAGAACCAGGCCGTCTCGCACATGCTCGCCGACTCCGCGGCGGAACTGTGGGCGGCCCGGCTCATGACCTACCGCCTGGCCCGGGAGGTGGACGAGGGCGCGGACGTGAAGCTCCAGCACGCCCACGCCTCGGTGGTCAAGCTGTACGCGAGCGAGATGGCGAACCGGGTCGCCGACCGCGCGGTCCAGGTGTTCGGCGGCCGGGGCTACATGCGCGAGAACGTGGCCGAGCGCTTCTACCGCGAGCTCCGCGTGGAGCGGATCTGGGAGGGGACCTCCGAGATCCAACGGAACATCGTCGCCGACCAGCTCGCGAAGCGCGGCGCCCGCTGGCTCACCGGCTGACCATGCCTGCCACCTGGGAGGAGTTCGAGCGGCTCCGCCTGACGGTCGGGGTCGTGACCGCGGTGGAGGACTTCCCCGAGGCCCGGAAGCCGGCCTACCGGCTCACGATCGACCTCGGCCCCCTGGGGACCCGGCGCTCGAGCGCGCAGATCACGCACTACCCGAAGGAGGCGCTCCTCGGCCGTCAGGTGGTCTGCGTGCTGGGGTTCCCGCCGAAGCGGATCGCGGGGTTCGCGAGCGAGGTCCTGGTCCTCGGCGCCCTGTCCGAGGCGCACGGCGTCGTCCTGCTCCGCCCGGACCGCGACGTGGAACCGGGCTCCCCGGTGGCGTAGCGGTGCGCGCGCGCCGGCCCCGGGGGGGCGGCTCAGCGGGCCGTTCGCTCGAGCTCGTAGCCGATCTCGCGGGCGGCCACCTCGAGGCAGGCGTCCCGCATGTGCCGGGGCGTCACCTCGCTGTCGTTCATCAGGACCTGGATCGCCAGGCCGTCGATCAGCGCCCCGATCCGCAGGGCGAGCTCGTCGGCGTCCCCGGGCGGGAACTCCCCGCTCTCCTGGCCGCCCCGGATGATCTCGGCGATCGCCGCCCGCCACCGCTTGTCCAGGACCTCTCGCTCCCGCGCCATCTCGGGGTCCCGGAGCGCCCGGACCCAGATCTCGACCCAGAGCGCCCACTCGTCGAGCGGCTCCTCGCCCGGGAGGTATCCGGGGGTGGACAGCTCGATCAGCCGGACCAGGCGGTCCCAGGCCCGGGGGAGGCGGCGGATCTCCCGGGACATCCGGAGGTAGAAGCGGTCGTTGGCGAACGTGAGGGCCTCGACCAGGAGCCGGTCCTTCGAGTCGAAGTAGTAGAGGATGAGCCCGGGCGACACCCCGCAGCGCCCGGCGATGTCCGAGATCCGGGTGTCGGCCAGCCCCCGCTCGGTGATGACCCGGACCGCCGCCTCGAGGATCTCCTGGTGCCGGTCCCGCCCCGGCCGCTGCCTCGCCACCCCCATCGCGCCTCCGTTCGCCCGTTTGAATCGCAGACAGGCCGGGCACCCCGGCCCGGCCTCGACCCCACCACCCCGACGCATCATTCCCGCATCTAGCTGGGGTGTCAAATACGCGGAACCCGCTCCTGACTTGACCGGTCGTTCAAACGGCGGGATGATGCGGGACCGGCGGCGGCCACGGGGCCGCGGGGGACGCGAGCGGCGGCGGAGGTCGAGATGGCGAACACCTACGACGCGATCGTGATCGGCGGGGGCCACAACGGCCTGGTCGCGGCGGCCTACCTGGCGCGGGCGGGCGCCCGGACCGTGGTGCTCGAGGCGCGCAACAAGACCGGCGGCGCGGCGGACACCTCGAGCCCCTGGCCCGAGCACCCCGACTTCAAGGTCACCACCTACTCGTACGTGATGAGCCTGATGCCGCCCACGATCATCCGGGACCTCCACCTCGAGCGGCACGGCTACAAGGTCTACCCGATGGGGCCCTACTACCAGGCGTTCCCCGACGGACGGTCGATCAAGCTCTACGCCGACGACGCGAAGAAGAACTACGAGAGCGTCGCGCGCTTCTCGAAGAAGGACGCGGAGACCCTCCCGCTCTGGGACGAGTGGCTGGCGGGGGTGGCCAAGGTCCTGGGGCCCCTCCTCCTGCACGTCCCCCCGAAGCTCGGCTCGATGGCCCTCGGGGACCTCCTCGACACCGTGCGGACCGCCTGGAAGGTCCGCAAGCTCGGGGTCCGGGGGGTCGGGGACGTGACGAAGCTCTTCACGATGAGCATCACCGACCTCCTGAACGAGTGGTTCGAGTCGGACGCCGTGAAGGCGGCGCTCACGATCAACGGCGTGATCGGGACCTGGGCGGGGCCGGACGAGCCGGGGACGGCCTACGTGATGCTCCACCACTCGATCGGCGATGTCGGCGATGGGCACCTCGGGAGCTGGGGGTTCCCCGAGGGCGGGATGGGGGCCGTGGCCGACGCCTGCCGGCGGGCGGCGGAGGAGTTCGGCGCCGAGATCCGCACGAACGCACGGGTGGGCAGGATCCTCACCCGCGGCGGCCGGTTCGTGGGGGTGGCCCTGGAGAGCGGCGAGGAGCTCCGGGCGCCGCTCGGGGTGAGCTGCATCCACCCGAAGATCGCCTTCCTCCGGCTCCTGGACCGGGCGGAGCTGCCGCCCGACTTCGTCCGGGACATCGAGAACTGGAAGACCCGCAGCGGCGTGGTCAAGATCAACTGCGCGATCTCGCGGCTCCCCAGCTTCACCGCCGACCCGGGGTCCGACCTCCAGGACCACCACACGGGCTCGGTCGAGATGTGCCTCTCGCCGGAGTACGCGGAACGGGCCTTCCAGGACGCCCGGGAGGGGCGGGCGGCGGAGCGCCCGTTCAACGACGGCGTGATCCCCACGGTGTTCGACCGGACGCTCATGCCCGAGGGGGTCCACCTGTTCTCGATGTTCACCCAGTGGGTCCCCCACACCTGGAGCCAGGAGCCGCACCGGGAGGAGCTGGAGGCCTACGCGGACCGGATGATCGACTGCTACGACGAGCTCGCGCCGGGGTTCAAGGCGAGCGTGATCGCCCGGCAGGTGATCGGGCCCTACGACATGGAGCAGGAGCTCGGGCTGATCGGGGGGAACATCTTCCACGGCGAGCTCTCCCCGGACCAGCTCTTCCACATGCGCCCGGCCCCCGGCTACGCGGACTACCGGACGCCGATCCGCGGGCTCTACCACGCGAGCTCGGCCACCCACGCCGGCGGCGGGGTCTGCGGCATCCCCGCCTACAACTGCTTCCGGGTGATCCAGCGGGACCGCCGGCGGGGGGCGATCGCGGCCAAGCTGGGGCGGGGGTGAGCGGGCCGGACGCCGGGGGCCGCGCGCCGGCCGAGGCGGCGCCCGGCGCGGCGGGCGGACGTGGGAAGCTCCGTGGCGTGAGCCGGGCCGCCGCCTCCGAGCCTCGCCCCAGGGACGAAGCCCTCCGGCGGATGCTCGAGGCCCGCTCGGTGGCCGTGGTCGGGGCCAGCGGGCGCGAGGGGTCCGTCGGGCGGCAGACCCTCGTGGAGCTGCTCGAGGGCGGGTTCCGGGGCGAGATCTTCCCCGTGAACCCCCGCTACGACGAGCTGCTCGGCCTCCGCTGCTACCCGAGCCTCGCGGCCCTGGGCCGGCCGGTGGATCTGGTCGTGATCGCCGTCGGGAACGCGGGGCTCGAGGACGCCCTCCGCGGAGCCGCGGAGGCGGGGGCGGCCTCGGCCGTGATCTTCGCGAGCGCGTACGAGCGCCCTCGGGAGGGTGTGCCGCCCCTCACCGAGCGGCTCGCGCGGATCGCCCGGGAGCACGGGATGGCGGTCTGCGGCGCGAACTGCATGGGGTTCGTGAACGTCGAGCGGAACCTCCGGGCCTGCGGGTTCTACGAGCCCAAGGACCTCGAGCCGGGGCCGATCGCGTTCATCTCCCACTCGGGCTCGGCGTTCTCGGCGATGCTCCACAACCGCCGCGGGCTCCGCTTCAACCTCGCGGTCTCGGCCGGGCAGGAGCTCGCCACGACCGCCGCCGACTACCTCCGCTACGCGCTCTCGCTGGACTCGACCCGGGTGGTCGCGCTGTTCCTGGAGGCGGTCCGCGACGTGGAGGGGTTCCGGGAGGCGCTGCGGAGGGCCGAGGAGCGCGACGTCCCCGTGGTCGCGCTCAAGGTGGGACGGGAGCCGCTCACGAAGGAGCTGGTCCGGGCCCACTCCGGCGCGCTGGCGGGGGAGGACGGCGCGTACGAGGCGCTGTTCGAGGCCCACGGCGTGCTCCGGGTGGGCTCGCTCGACGAGATGGCCGACACGCTCGCGCTGCTCGTGGCCGGGCGGCGGGCGGCGCCGGGGAGCCTGGCCTCGGTCCACGACTCCGGCGGGGAGCGGGCGCTCCTCGTCGACACCGCGGCCGAGGTCGGCGTGCCCCTGGCCCGGATCTCGGAGGAGACCTCGGCGCGGATGGCCGAGCTGCTGGACGAGGGGCTCGCCCCGGTGAACCCCCTCGACTTCTGGGGGACGGGGAAGGACGCGCCGTCCGTCGTGACCGGCTGCATCCGGGCCCTCCTCGACGACCCCGCGGTGGGGGCGCTCGCCTTCTGCGTCGACCTCACCACCGAGGACCACCCGGAGACGGGCTACATCGGGATGGCCGAGGAGGTCTACCCGGGGACCTCGAAGCCGATGGCGATGCTCGCGAACCTCTCGAGCGGGATCGACCGGGAGGACGCCCGGCGCCTCGACCGCGCGGGGATCCCCGTGCTCGAGGGCACGCGGACCGGCCTCCTCGCGTTCCGCCACCTGTTCGAGCTCCGCGACCACCGCGCGCTCCCGCCGCTCGCGCCGCCCGAGCCGGCGCCGGCGGAGGTCCGGGAACGCTGGCGCGCCCGGCTCTCGAGCGGGGAGCCGCTCGGGGAACTCGAGGGCCTCGCCCTCCTGTCGGACTTCGGCGTCCCCGCGGTCCCGGCGCGGTCGGCGTCGAGCCTCGAGGAAGCGGCCGAGGCGGCCCGCGAGCTCGGGTTCCCCGTGGTCCTCAAGACCGCCGCCCCCGGCGTGCTCCACAAGTCCGACGTGGGCGGGGTGCGGCTCGGGATCGGGGGGGAGGAGGAGCTCGCCGCGGCCTACGGCGAGCTCTCCGGCCGCCTCGGGCCCCGCGTGACCGTTGCCCGGATGGCGCCGCCGGGCGTCGAGCTCCACCTCGGGATCGTCCGGGACGCGCAGTTCGGCCCGCTGGTCATGGTGGCGGCGGGCGGGGTCCTCGTGGAGCTCCTCGCCGACCGCCGGCTCGCGCTCCCGCCCCTGGACGAGCCCCGGGCCCGCCGGCTCGTCGACGGGCTCCGGGTCCGCCCCCTCCTCGACGGCGTCCGGGGGCGTCCGCCGGCGGACGTCGACGCGCTGGTCCGCGCCCTGGTCCGGCTGTCCGCGCTGGCCCTCGACCTGGGGGACCTGCTCGAGGCCCTGGACGCGAACCCGGTGATCTGCGGCCCCGAGGGCTGCGTGGCGGTGGACGCGCTCGTCGTCCCCCGCGCCTGAGCGGCCGTCCGGGGGACGTCGGAGGACCGAGGCGCCTCGCCCGTCCGGCTCGCCCCGCTGGGGGAGAGGAGGAATCACTCACCGGGGGGTGGCGGGGAGCGCCGCGGGGGCGTAGACCTGACCTGGGAGGAGCGGTGACGGGGTCGCCCATCCGGGTCGAGGTCGTGGAGGACCACCCGCTGGCCCGCTACGGGCTGGTGCGAGCGCTCGAGGCCGCCGAGGACGTGGTGGTGGTGGGCGAGGCCTCCGACGGGGAGGAGGCGCTCGAGCTGCTCGAGGGCGAGCCCCCGGCGCCCGACGTGGTCCTCGTGGACCTCACGCTCCTCGAGGACGACGGGATCGAGCTCACGCGGCGGGTCGCGGAGGAGCACCCCGACGTCGGGGTGATCGTCCTCGGCCCGGCCGAGGAGGAGCGGGCGCCCGTGGCCGAGGCCGTCCTGGCGGGCGCCCGCGGCTACCTCGCGAAGCCGGCCACCGAGGGACTCGTGGAGGCCGTCCGGCGGGTGGCGAGGGGCGAGGTCGTGATCGACCCCCGTCTGGCCCGGGCGTTCCTCGAGCGGATGGCGCGGGAGGCCGACCGCCTCCACTGGGCCCAGACCCCGACCGCCCGCGAGCTCGAGATCGCCGAGCGGTTCGCCTCGGGCGAGTCGGTGGAGGAGATCGCAGGCCGCTACCACCTCTCGGCGAAGGACGTCCGGACCCACCTCGGGAACTTCGCCCGCAAGACGCTCCTCGCCGACCGGCTGGAGGGCGCGCTGGAGGACGCCCGCCGCTCCGCCGAGCCGTCGTCCTAGACGAAGTGGGAGGGGTTCGGCTGGGTGCCCTCGGGCCAGCCGGGGTAGTCGTCGCCCGGGTACTCCCACGGGGTCCCGTAGCAGGTCCCGATCTTCCGGTAGGGGTGTCGGTCGCGCCGCGGGTTCCGCGAGAAGTCGAAGACGTGCTCGAAGTTGTGGGTCCGGCGGATCCGCTCGGTGAGGTAGGGCAGGCCCCAGTTGTCCGCGATGAACCTGAGCGGCGAGGAGAACTCCCCCTCGGCGTCGTCGATGTACCCCTTCTTCGCGTAGGGGGAGATCACGAGCATCGGGACCCGGAACCCGTAGCCGAGGGGGTCCACCTCGGGAGGCGGGACGTGGTCGTAGAGGCCTCCCCACTCGTCCCAGGTGAGGAAGATCGCCGTGTGCTCCCACATCGGGCTCTCCATCAGCGCGTTGATCACGCCGGTCAGCCAGTCGTGGCCGAAGCACACGCTCTCCGGCGGGTGGTCGGAGAGCTCGAAGCGCGGGGTGACCCAGGTGACCGCCGGCAGGCGCCCGGCCCGGATGTCCCGGACCAGGTCGTCGACCCAGCGGATCGTGTCGCCCTCCCGCCACAGGTCGGTGTGGAACACCCCGGCGATCCCGTTGAGCGCGTTCCAGAAGTAGCCGGCCTGCCCGGGGCGGGCCGAGTAGTAGGCCCAGGGGATCCCGGCCCGCTCGAGCTGCTCGGGGACGGTGGGGATGTCGAAGCAGCTGGAGTGCTTCGTGAGGTTGCCCTGCTCGTCCATGACGAGCACGAACACGTCGTCCCCCACCGCGTCGCAGCCCCAGCTCTTGAACAACGAGCCGTCCTCGAGCCGGCGGGTCCGGATGTTCTCGGGGTTGTCGATCGCGCCCCCCGCCTGCCCGGCCACGAAGAAGAAGTGGTTGGGGTAGGACGGGCCCCCGACCGAGGCGAAGAAGTTGTCGCACAGCACGTACTCCCGGGCCCAGGCCCAGTAGTTCGGGATCTGGTCCTCGTGGAACTGGGTGTAGGCCCAAGGGTCGCCGAACTCCCCGATCCCGAACCCGTCGTACCGCCCCCCGTTCACGTTGTTCAGGTGGGCGGCCCGGTCGTGGGGGAGGTCGCCGGGGAGCCAGTGGGGGGAGCGGCGGAGCGGCACCTCCCGCCCGTCCATCACGCCCACGGTCGTGCCGTTCGCCCCCGGGAACCGACCGAACAGGTTGTCGAAGCTGCGGTTCTCCATCATGAGGTAGACGACCCGCTTGATCGGCCAGCGGGTGTCGATCCCTGGCATCCGGTCGGCGCCGGTCCGGACCGGCACCTTCCGCCCCCCGCCGGTGCAGGCGTAGAGGGTCGCCCCCGCGACCGCCATCGCGGAGCGGGCCAGGAACGCGCGTCGGCTCAGGGGCTCGTGGTGCGCGGGCACGGCGGGAACGCTACCAAGCCCGTGGACCGCCC
>DATMBJ010000068.1:0-3443 GCA_035559315.1 Actinomycetota bacterium | reverse complement strand
CGCGCGCCCGGAGGGACTCGAACCCCCAACCTTCAGATCCGTAGTCTGACGCTCTGTCCAGTTGAGCTACGGGCGCAGCGGAGACGGCGCGATTCGAACGCGCGAGGGAGCTTTCGCCCCCTAACCGCTTAGCAGGCGGCTGCTTTCGGCCACTCAGCCACGTCTCCGGCTCCGATGCTAGCGGAACCCGGCCGGCCGGCCCAACCCTCCGTGGAGGGCTCCCCCCCGCGCCGACGTGACCCCGGGACTACCGCTCCAGGCGGCCGGCCCGGTCGAGGAGCTCGAGCGTGCGGTCGATGGGGAGGGCGTGGAGCGTGTTCCCGTCCCGACCGACGGTCGTGGTCGCGGTGAACAGCGCGTTCACGACGGCCTCCTCGACGGCCTCCACGGTGGCGGCGAAGAGCGGGCTGAAGACGCTCGGGCCGTGGCGGCCGTCGAGGAGGGCGCGGACCGCGACGGTCCCGTCGGGGGTGTCGCGGGGGAGGACCTGGGCCGTGGAGAACGCCACCATGAGCTCCCCAGACGTGTCGTTCGCGTTCGAGCCCCCGCGGGCGAGGCCGAGGGCAGCCCGCACGGCGAGCCGGCGGACCTGGTGCGGGAGCAGGGGTGCGTCGGTCGCCACCACGCAGACGCAGGAGCCCTCGGGCGGCCCCGGCTCCTCCACGGCGCCCGGCTCCTCCGGCATCAGGTCCGTGATCTCTCTACCGACCGGCACGCCGTCGATCCGGAGGTCGGGCCGCCGCCCGTGGTTGGTGAGGACCAGGGCGCCGACCGTGTAGCCGCCGACCTCCTCTGGGAGGAGGCGGGAGGCGGTCCCGATGCCGCCCTTGAACTCGAAGCACTGCATCCCGGTGCCGGCCCCCACGCACCCCTCCTCGACCTCGTGGCCCGGGGGCGCCGTGGCCGCCGCGTCGAGCGCCGCCCAGACGTCCTCCTCGGCGAGCGGCCAGCTCCACACGTCGTTGAGGAACGAGTCGTCGCACTCCGAGACCACCGGCATGTACCCCTCCTCGGTCCCCGGGTGCCGCGCGATCCAGCGGGCGGCGGCGTCGTAGGCCCGGCCGATGAACATGCTGGAGGTGAGCACGATCGGGGTCTGGAGGATCCCCCACTCGTTGAGCTGGTAGGCGCCGATCATCTCCCCGTAGCCGTTCAGCACGTGCGTGCCGACGTACACCCGCTCCTCCCAGGGGAGCCCGGCCGTCGGGAACACCGCCGTCACGCCGGTGCGCACGCCGGGGTCGCGCACCACCGTGGCGTGGCCGACCCGCACGCCCCGGACGTCGGTGATCGCGTTCCGCGGACCCGTGGGGAACCGGCCGATCCGCACGCCGTGCTCGCGAGCCCTCCTCCGCTCCATGCGCCCTCCTTCCGCTCTCCCGCACCGGTCGGCGGTCCGCCCTCGCCGGCCGCCGCCCGAGGCAGTATCGGCCAGGCCGGGGCCCCGGGTGCTGCCCGCCCCCGCGTCCGGTAGGATGCCGGACCGCAGGTCATGGGCATCCTCGCGCTCGGGATCTCCTTCCGCTCCGCCCCCATCGAGCTGCTCGATCGGCTCGCCTTCGACGACGACGCCCTCCACAAGGCCTACCGGCGAGCCAGGGACCTCGAGGAGCTCGACGAGGCGGTGATCCTCTCGACCTGCAACCGGGTCGAGGTGTACGGGGCGGTCGGCTCCTACCACGGAGGGTTCCTCGCCCTGAAGCGGCTCCTCTGCGAGGGGCGAGACGTCGACCCGGACCGGGTGGCCGAGCCGCTCTACGCCCACTGGGAGGAGCAGGCCGCCGAGCATCTCGCGCGCGTCGCGGCCGGCCTGGACTCGATGGTCCTGGGCGAGCCGCAGATCCTCTCGCAGGTCCGGGAGGCCCACCGCCGGGCCCGCGAGGAGGGCGCCGCCGGGCCCGGGCTCGCCCCCCTGTTCCAGGCGGCGCTCCGCGCCGGCCGCCGGGTCCGGGCGGAGACCGCCATCGGCGCCGCCCCCGACGCCTTCGTCGCGGCCGGGGCGGACCTCGCGGAGGAGTGGCTCGGGGGGCTCGTGGGCCGGACCGCGGTCGTGGTCGGCGCGGGGCGGATGTCCTCGCTCGCCGTCCGCCACCTCCGGGCGCGCGGGGTGGCGCGGGTGCGGGTGCTGAACCGGAACGTGGACCGCGCCCGCCGCCTCGCCGAGCGGGCGGGGGCGGAGCCGGGCGACCTCGCGAGGCTCCCCGCGGCCCTCGCCGAGGCCGACCTCGCGGTCTCCGCGACCGGCGCCACCGGGATCGTGATCGACGGGCCGACGGTCGCCCGGGCCCTGGCCGCGCGGCCGTCGCGTCCGCTCTTCGTCCTCGACCTCGCGGTGCCGCGGGACGTGGACCCCGCGGTCGCGTCGCTCGCCGGCGTCCGCCTGGCCGACCTCGAGGCCCTCCGGGGTCGGTTCGCGGAGCGCGAGCGCGACGCGGCCGGGGAGCTGGAGCGGGCCCGGGCCATCGTGGCCGAGGAGGTCCGGAGGTTCCAGGCCCGCCGCCGGGCGGAGCGCGTGGCGCCGCTGATCGCGGCCCTCCGGGAGCGCGGGGAGCGGGCCGTGGCCCAGGAGCTGGCGCGGTTCCGCTCCCGGCTCGCCGGCCTCGAGCCCGAGGAGCGGGAGGCCGTGGAGGCCCTGGCCCGGGGCATCGTGGCCAAGCTCCTCCACGAGCCGATCGTGCGGCTCAAGGAGCTCTCGGCGCCGGGGACCGACCTCCGGCACGCGCGGCTCCTCGCGGAGCTGTTCGGCCTGGAGCCGCCGGGCTGACGTGCGCCTGCGGATCGGGACCCGGCGCTCGCGGCTGGCGCTCGCCCAGGCGGAGGAGGTGGCCGGGCGGCTCCGGGCGGCCGGGGTCGAGGTCGAGCTCGTCCCCATGCTCACCTCGGGCGACCGGGGGGCCCGGGCCGACCTGTCGAAGGCCGGCCTCAAGGGGCTGTTCGTGGCCGAGATCGTCCGCGCGCTCCAGGCGGGCGAGGTGGACCTCGCGGTCCACTCGGCGAAGGACCTCCCGAGCGAGGACCCCGAGGGGGTGGTGGTCGCCGCCGTCCCCCCGCGCGCCCCGGCGTTCGACGTCCTCGTGACCCGGGACGGGGAGCTGCCCGAGGGCGGGACGATCGGGACCTCGAGCCTCCGCCGCCGCGCGCTCCTGCGCTCCGCGACCCCGTACCGCGAGCCCCGGGCCCGGTTCGCCGACCTCCGGGGGAACGTGGACACGCGCCTCCGGAAGCTCGCCGGGGGGGAGGTCGACGGGCTGGTGCTGGCCGCGGCCGGCTTGCTCCGCCTGGGCCTGTGGCCGGGCGGAGCCGCCGGCGTCTGGCCGGACGGCGCGACCGGGATCGTGATCGACGGGCCGACGGTCGCCCGGGCCCTGGCCGCGCGGCCGTCGCGTCCGCTCTTCGTCCTCGACCTCGCGGTGCCGCGGGACGTGGACCCCGCGGTCGCGTCG
>DATMBJ010000067.1:0-4290 GCA_035559315.1 Actinomycetota bacterium | reverse complement strand
CTCGGCCAGGGGGGCCGGGAACCCCGGCCGCCGGCGGAGCTCCGACACGCGCTGCCTCGAGACCCCCAGGAGCTCGGCGATCTCCGAGACCCCGAGGAGCTCCTCGTCGTCCCGCTCGAGCTCCCGCTCGAGACGTTCGGGCGTCGTGACCTCGAGGAGCTCGATCTCACCGACGCTCGCGTGGAGGCCCGCGACCGCATCGGTCCAGAGCGCGACGGCGGCGCGTGCGGCCTCGGCCGGATCGCGAGCCGGAACGTCGAACCGCGCGGCCAACGAGCCGCGGCCGGCGGAGACCACCGGCGCCAGGTCGCCTCGACGCTCGAGGGCGCCGAGCAGCCCCTCGGCCGCCGCCTCGGCGTTTCCGACGACCCGAGCTTCGATCTCGACGCTGAATGCCCTCATCTCCCCTCACCAGGCGGCCAGGGCCACACGAGGCCGCTCCGACGCAGCTGGGCGAGCAGGTTCCCGGATGATCCGCCGCAGATCCGATCTCGCGTATCACCTGTCTTCTGTCAAGGGAAACCGCGGACGACCGGGTCCCAGGGCCCACGCCGGCGGGGCGCACCGAGGAACTACGTCACGGCGCGGAGCGAGCCGCCGGGCGGCTCGTCCTCGGCGTCGGCCCTGGAGAGCGACCCCCGGGCCCTCCCCACGTGGGCGCGGAGCTCGCTGGCCGCGTTCGAGAGCATCACGCTGGCCCGCTGGACCTTGTTCTCAATCACCTCCTCGATGCCCCGGAGGACGGCCTCCACCTCCCCCAGGGCGGCCCGGACGTCGCCCGCGTCGCCGTAGCGGGCGACCAGCGTGTAGAGGAACAGGAGGATGGGGAGCGCGCTGCCGTAGGGCACGATCACCACGCCCCGGGCGTAGGCGTCGGCGTGGGCCCGCTTGAGCACGCCGTAGACCGCGTCGGGGACGACGGCCACGGCGACCGGCGCGGTGAGGGAGGGGTCGAGGTACTGGGCGACCTCCTGCGCCCGCCGGGCCACCACCCGCTCCACCTCCCTGGCCAGGGCCTCGCGCTCCGCGGGGTCCTCGGCCCCCTCGAGCGCCTCGAGCTCCGCGGGCGCCGGCCACTTCGAGTCCACCGGGAGCCGGCGGCCGTCGGGCAGGACGAGGCCGAACTCCACCACCTTCCCGTTCACCCGGAAGTCGGTCTCGAGCATCCCCGGCGGGAGCCCGGCGAGGAGCTCGCGGAGCACGTTCTCCCCCGAGCGCCCCTTCGCCGCCCCGCCCGCGAGGACCGAGGCGAGGCGCCGGACGATCTCCCGGTCCTCGGCGAGGGCCGCCCGCCGCTCCTGCTCCCGCAGGCTGAGCTCCTCGAGCGCCCGCCGGGCGGCGGCCACCTCCTGGCGGAGGGCCTCCCCCGCGCCGTCCCGCACCAGGGCGGCGTCGGCGAGGCGGCGGAGCTCCGCGGCGTGGACCTCCAACCGGGCCTCGAGGCGGCCGAGGTCGGCCGGCCCCGCCTGCCGCGGGCGGAGCGCGACGACGGCGAGCCCCGCGGCGAGCCCCACCGCGAGGGCGACGAGCGCGATCCCCAACGTCTCCATGGGCACCTCCCGGGGTGCGTGCGCACCGGAACGCTACGCGGGGGGTCTGACACGCTCCCGGTGAAGGAGGACGGGTAACCCGCCTGGGGACCCGGACCGAGCGCTCGTCGAAGACGTGGTCCCCGACGCTCCGCCGCCGGGTGTGCCCCTCATCAGACGCACGATCGGCAGTGCGATGCGACGAGCACGCCATCATGCGTTCCGTATCGTCGCGCTCGCCGAGCGCCTCGGTGAGCCGTTGGCGAGCAAGGACCGCGGCCTCGCCTCCTCGGCGTGGGGGTACGGCGGGATCCGCGTGATCGAGCTGGCCGCGCCGTCCTGACGGCGAGGGTCCCGTCGATCAGCGAGAGCTTGAGCGTCGCCCGCAGACTTACCCGAACCTCGGCGAAGCGCGCCTCGGAGAAGGTTCGCGGGAAGGAGACCGAGCCGCGTCCACGCCCGCGCGGGATCCGTCTCCCTGAACCCTCGGCCCGCGATGGGCCGGTGGCGGACGGGCCGGAGGCGAAAGCGTTGCCGCCGAAGGGAATGGCGGAAGTCCGAAGGACGGCCCTAGCATGCGGCCTGCCGGTGAGGCTACGGGGGAAAGGGGGTTGGAGGTGCGTCGCTGTCTCCTGCTCATCGCCTCGACGTTCCTCGTCGTCGCGGTGCTCCCGGCGGGCGCCCAGGTGCGGGGCCCAGACACTGCTCGAGGCAGGATCCGCGCCGCCGAGAACTTCGAGCTGGTCGGGCACCACGCGCTCCTGGGCCGCGGGATGAACTCCGCCATCGCGATCTATCGGAACTTCCTATACGTGGGGAGCCGGACCGATGCGTCGGACACATGTGTTCCGGCTGCCGGCGTCCCGGAGCGCGGAGGGTGTCCCCACGAGCGGCCGAACGTCCTGATCCTCGATATCGAGGACCCGGCGCACCCCCGTCTTGTGGGAGAGATCGGACCCCCGCTCGAGGGGGTCGTCGGCCTGACCTCCCGGGAGCTGCGGGTCTGGCCGCAGGAGAAGCTGCTCATCGTGATGAACATCACCTGCGGCCGGTTCTACGGCGCCTGCGGCGAGAGTAACCGCAGGCCGAACATCCGCTTCTACGACATCTCCGGACGGAACGCGGCGAACCCGCAGCTGGTCTCGACCTACCGCCCGTCCGTGGAGCCCCATGAGATGTTCCTCTGGATCGATCCGGAGGATCCGAGCCGCGCCTTCCTCTACATGTCGGTCTTCAGCGGCTCGGTCGAGGAGCCCGCCGTGTTCGTCACCGACATCAGCAGGGCGCGGGAGGGCGTGTTCGAGGAGGTCGCCGCGCTGGACACGACCGGGTCGTTCAGCGAGGAGGACCGGACGAACTTCTTCATCGCCGGCCACTCGATCAGCGTGTCGCCCGACGGCACGCGTGGGTACCTCGCGTATTGGGGGGCCACGTTCCTCGTCCTGGACACGAGCGACATCGCCGCCGGGGTCCCCGACCCCGAGCTGCGGCTCGTGACCCCCCTGGCGAACCGGCCGACCTGGCCGAACCCGGCCACGCACTCAGCGGTGAAGGTGCCTGGCAGCGACCTCGCGATCACCACCGAGGAGCTCTACGGCGACTACGACGACGTGAACGACCCGCCCGGGAACTCCAGCGGGTGCCCGTGGGGATGGGCTCGCCTGATCGACATCTCGGACGAAGTTCAGCCCGCCGTCGTGGGGGAGTACCAGGTGGTGGAGAACACGGAGGCGTACTGCCGGAGCCTGGTGGGCGGCGACCCGGACAACACCACCTACACGTCCTACTCCACACACAACCTGACGGTGCTGCCGAAGGTCGCGTTCATCAGCTGGCACGCCGCGGGGCTGCAGGCGGTCACGATCACGGACCCGGCTCGTCCGGTGCAGGCGGGGTTCTTCGTCCCGGAGCCGCTCCGGTCCGTGACCACCGAGGACCCCGCCCTCAGCCGGGGGGTGAACCGGGTCGTGATGTGGAGCTACCCGATCATCCGGAAGGGCCTGATCTACGTGGTGGACATCCGGAACGGGCTGTACATCCTCCGGTACACGGGGCCGAACGCGCGCGCGGTCGGTGGCATCACCTACCTGGAGGGCAACTCCAACCGCGGCGACGCCCTTCGGCTCGAGCAGGGATAGGGATCGGGAGCGCGAGGGGGCTCGGCTCGTCCCGGCTATCATGCGGCCGTGGCACCGCCGGAGATCCCGTTCCTCCAGGTCCGCGGAACCCACCGGGAGGTGGGCCGGCAGATCGGCGAGGCCCTCCGCGAGCGGATCCGCGCCGAGCTCGAGCGGGAGGTGTACGCCGGCCCGTTCCCCGAGGGGCGCACGCTCGAGCAGCAGCTCGCGCTGGCCTCCGAGTACCTCCGGGTCACGGCCGAGGAGCTCCCCTGGCTGGTCGAGGAGTTCGAGGGCTGCGCCGAGGCGGCGGGGGTGGACCCGGTGGCGCTGTTCGCCTGGCACGTGGAGGAGATCTGGTACGAGCCCCGGCGGCCGGGGGTCCGGGCGAGCGCGGCGACCGGCCGGTGCTCGGACCTCGTGGCGGTCCCCCCGGCGACCGCCGACGGGCGCGTGCTCGTGGCCCACAACAACGACCTCCGGCCCGAGGCCGAAGAGGGGCTGGTGGCGGTGGAGTGGACGGTGCCGGGCGAGCCCGTGGTGTTCACGATCGGGGGCGCGCTCGGGGCGAGCGTGGGGTTCAACTCCGCCGGGATCTCGTTCACCGGGAACGAGCTCTCGCCCAACGACGAGCGGGTGGGGAT
>DATMBJ010000066.1:0-11952 GCA_035559315.1 Actinomycetota bacterium | reverse complement strand
CCGCCGAGCCCAGGAACGTACACGCCGGGCTCCACGGTGACCACGGCCCCCGCCGGGACCGGCTCGGCCCCCCCGGGCCGGAGCCACGGCCCCTCGTGGATCTCGAGGCCCACGCCGTGGCCGAGCCCGTGGGGGAACCGCTCCCCGAGCCCGGCCCCGGCGATCACGCCGCGCGCGGCCGCGTCGACCTCGCCCGCGGTCGCCCCGGCCCGGAGGGCCGCGAGCCCCGCCGCCTGGGCCCGCGCGACGAGCGCGTGGAGGTCGTGGAGCTCCGCGGGCGGCTCCCCGAAGGCCAGCGTCCGGGTCATGTCGGCGTGGTAGCCCGAGGCCCGGGCCCCGAGGTCCACCTTCACGACGTCGCCCCGCCGCAGCGACCGGTCGCAGGGCCGGTGGTGCGGCTCGGCGGCGTGCTCGCCGAAGGCCACGATGGGGTCGAAGGCGAGGGCCTCCGCCCCGGCCCGGCGGACCGCGACCTCGAGCTCGAGGCCGACCTCCCGCTCGCTCACCCCCTCCCGGAGCAGCCCCGGCAGCCGCTCGAACGCGAGGTCGGTGAGCTCCTGCGCCCGCTCCAGGGCCCGGAGCTCGTCCGGGTCCTTCTCCCAGCGGAGGCGCTCCACGACCCCCTCGGCCGCCCTCACCTCGAGCCCGTCGGCCCGCTCCTCGAGCTCCCGGGCCTCCCGGTAGGCGAGGGTCGCCTCGAAGGCGAGCCGCGCGGCCCCAAGGGCCCGGGCCGCCTCGAGCGCCGCCGGGGCCAGGGCCCCGTCCCGGGAGACCCGGCGCTCGAGGTCCGGCGCCTCGCGGGCGGCCTGGCCCTCGTAGCGGCCGTCGGTGAGGAGCACGGCCCGCCCTTCGGCGGCCACCACCACCTGCCCGTTGGAGCCGGTGAACCCCGTGAGGTAGCGGACGTTGGGGAGCCGGGTGACGAGGAGGGCGTCGAGCCCCCGGGCCCGGAGCTCCGCCGCCAGGCGCTCCCGCCTCAGCGCGTGGTCCACGCGAGCGCCTCCAGCGCGAGGTGGTAGGAGCCGGCCCCGAACCCCACGATGCTCCCCCGGCAGACCTCGGCGATCACCGAGCGGCGGCGGAAGTCCTCGCGGGCGTGCACGTTCGTCATGTGGACCTCGATCACCGGGAGCCCGCTCGCCTCGACCGCGTCCCGGAGCGCGTAGGAGTAGTGCCCCAGGGCCCCCGGGTTCAGCACGACGGCCTCGAACCCCTCCCCGGCCGCGTCGAGGAGCCAGCCCACGAGCTCCCCCTCGTGGTCCGACCGCCGCCAGGCGACCTCGTGGCCGAGGGCGGCGGCCCGCCCCTCCACCTCCGCCATGATCTCGGGGAGCGTCCTGGTGCCGTAGCGCTCGGGGTCGCGGCGGCCGAGCGCGCCGAGGTTGGGGCCGAACAGGAACAGGACCTTCACCCCGCCCCCCGCATCCCGGCCAGGACCCGGCGGACCAGGTCCTCCGGCACGTCCTCCACCACCCGGGGCCGGCCCACGTCCTCGAGGAGGACGAACCGGATGCCGCCCCGGTACTTCTTGTCGAGCCGCATGGCCCCGAGGACCAGGTCGGGGGCGGGCAGCTCCCCGCCCACCTCGAGCCCGAGCGAGGACAGGAGCCGGGCGTGGCGGGCGGCGAGCCCGGCCGGCGCGAGCCCCAGGGCCTCCGAGAGGCGGGCCGCGAAGACCATCCCCACGGCGACCGCCTCCCCGTGGGTGCGGCCGGCGAAGGCCTCCAGGCGCTCAAGGGCGTGGCCGAGGGTGTGGCCGTAGTTGAGGACCAGTCGGGGCCCGGCGTCGCGCTCGTCGGCGGCGACCGTGGCGGCCTTGGCGGCCGCGCACCGCGCCACGAGCTCCTCGAGCGCCCCGGGGTCCCGGGCGAGGACCGGGCCGGGGTCGGCCTCGAGCGCGCCGAGCAGCTCGGGATCGAGGGCGAGCGCGTACTTCGCGACCTCGGCGAGGCCCGAGCGGTACTCGCGCCCGGGGAGCGTGGAGAGCGTCGCCACGTCGGCCAGGACCGCGACGGGCTGGGCGAACACCCCCACCAGGTTCTTCCCCTCGGGGAGGTTCACGGCGCACTTCCCCCCGATCGCCGCGTCGACCTGGGCCGTGAGGGTGGTGGGGACCTGGACGCAGGGCAGGCCCCGCATGTAGGTGGCGGCCACGAACCCCGCGAGGTCCCCCACCGCGCCGCCGCCCAGGGCGAGCACCACGTCGTCGCGGTGCGCGGCCTGCGCCGCCAGCTGCCGCCAGAGGGCCGTGGCCACGGCCAGGGTCTTGGCGTCCTCCCCCTCGGGCACCGTGAGCAGGAGGGCCGGGAGCCCCCGGGCCTCGAGGGACCGGGCCAGGGGCTCGAACCAGCGGTCGGCGACGGCGCGGTCGGAGACCACGAAGGCCCGCTCGGCCCCGGGCAGGGCGGGCAGGAGCTCGCCGGCCCGCCCCAGGAGCCCGGTCCCCACCAGGACCTCGTAGCCCCGCCCCGGCACCGGCACCGGCACCCGGCGGACGGCGTCCCGGGTGGCCCCGGCCCGGGGCCCTACGCCCGCCACCGGAGCTCGTCCTCGACCCTCGCGGCGACCTCCTCGGGCGGCCCCGAGGCGTCCACGACGTGCGCCGCGAACTCCCGGTAGAGCGGCTCGCGCTCGGCGAGGAGCCGCTCGAGGTCGCCCTCCCGGCGGATCAGGGGCCGGTCCTCGGCCGGGGGGACCCGCTCCCGGAGGACCTCGAGGGGGGCGTGGAGGTAGACCACGGTGCCGGTCGCCCGGAGCGTGACCCGGTTCGCCGGCTCCAGCACGATCCCCCCGCCACAGGCCACGACGGCGGGGTCCGACGCCGCCACCTCGGCGAGCTTCTTCGCCTCGAGCTCCCGGAACCGCTCCTCGCCGTCCTCGGCGAAGATCCGCGCCACCGGGCGGCCCTCCTCCCGCTCGATCTCGGCGTCGAGGTCCACGAACGGCACCCCGAGCCGGTCCGCCACGATCCGCCCGACCGTGGACTTCCCCGAGCCCGGCGGGCCGATCAGGTACAGGATCACGGCAGGCCCTCCAGGTACGCCGCGAGGTTCCGGCGGGTCTCGGGGAGCGAGTCGCCCCCGAACTTCTCGAGGACGGCGTCGGCCAGCACCAGCGCGACGGCCGCCTCCCCCACGACCGCCCCCGCCGGCACCGAGCAGGTGTCGGTCCGCTGGGTGATCGCGACGTCCCGCTCCCCGGTGGCGAGGTCGACGGTCGCGAGCGGACGGGGCAGGGTCGAGATCGGCTTCATCGCCGCCCGGACCCGGATCGGCTGGCCGGTGCTCATCCCGCCCTCGATCCCGCCGGCCCGGGCCGAGGCCCGGGCGAGCCGCCCGCCCTCGAGCACGATCTCGTCCTGCGCCGTGGAGCCCCGCCGGGCGGCCACGGCGAACCCGTCGCCCACCTCCACCCCCTTCACCGACTGGATGCTCATGAGCGCGAGCGCCAGGCGGGCGTCGAGCTTGCGGTCGTAGTGCACGTGGGAGCCGAGGCCCGGCGGGCACCCGTAGGCCAGGACCTCGAACACCCCGCCCAGGGTGTCGCGCTCGGCCATCGCCCGGTCGATCTCCTCGACCATCCGCGCCGAGGTGGCCGCGTCGAAGCAGCGCACCGGCGAGGCGTCCACGGCCTCGAGGTCCTCCGGGCCCGGGGGGCGCATCCGGGCCGGGACCGCCGCCCGCCCGATCCGCACGACGTGGGACACCACGCGGATCCCGAGCTCGGCCAGGAACGCCTTGCACAGGCAGCCGGCGGCGACCCGGGCCACGGTCTCCCGCGCGCTCGCCCGCTCCAGCACGTTGCGGACGTCGTCGAACCCGTACTTCTGCACCCCGGCGAGGTCGGCGTGGCCGGGCCGGGGACGGGTGAGCTTCCGGGCCGGGTCGGGCTCCCCCTCCACCGCCATCAGGTCCCGGTACTTCTCCTCCCACTCGGCGTTCTCGATCGTGACCGCGATGGGGCTCCCCAGGGTCCGGCCGTGGCGGACCCCGGAGAGGATCTCGAACCGGTCGGCCTCGAGCTTCTGCCTCCCGCTCCGCCCGTAGCCGTGGCGGCGGCGCGCCAGCTCGCCGGCCAGCTCCTTGCGGGAGATGGGCACACCGGCCGGGAGGCCCTCGAGGACGGCGACCAGGCCCCTCCCGTGCGACTCGCCGGCCGTGAGCATGCGGAGCACGGCCACATCATAGGGCCCGGCCCCGGGCGCCCCGGGCCGCCCGGCCGGCCCCCCGGCGCGGGGTTGGCGGAGGGCGGCCCCGGGACGGGACCGCCCTCCGGGCCGGCGACCGCTCCCCCCGAACGCGGCGCCGGACGCTACTTCAGCTCCGCCACGCAGAGCGTGCGGGACTCGTCGCCGAACAGGAGGTCGACGCAGTCGCCGGAGACCGCGACGAGCTCGAAGCCCTGGGCGAACCGCTCGCCCTCGGCCACCGTGTAGACCGTGCCGTCCACCTCCACCTGGGCCATCCGCTCCCCGCCCCGGGTGAACGTGTCGATGAGGACCACGGTGTGGCCGCCGACGGTCCCGCTCGACCCGGCCGGCGCCGTCGGGGTCGCGGTCGGCGACGCCGTGGCGCCCGGCGACGGGCTGACCCCCGGGGAGGGGCTGACCCCACCGCCCGGGCTCGGGCTCACCAGCACCGGAGGCGGCGAGAAGGGGTCGCGGCCGGTGAAGTTGAGCACGGGCGGCGGGGTCTCGCGGGGCGTCGGCGTGGGGCTCGCGGGAGGCGCCGGGCTGCCGGCCGGGGCCTCGGGCAGCGCCACCTCCTCGCCGCCCCCTCCCAGGAGCCTCGTCACGAGGAAGAACACCAGGGCGGCGCCGGCGACGGCGCCGAGGATCGTGAGCGCGCGTCGGTCGCGGGGGGAGAGGGGCATCTCGGCTCAGCCTCCTGCGGGGACCGTCGCGGCCGCCGCGGCGCCCTCCGTCGGGCCGGGGACCGACCCGGGGCCGGCGCTCACGTCGGTGGTGTAGAACTCCACGGACAGCTGCATCGAGAGCCCGGCCGGGGCGGCCTGGCCCTCCCCGCCGCCGGGCGAGATCTGCAGGCTCGTGACCTTCACCGCCCGGGGCAGGGTCTCGAGCCGGTAGAGGAACTCGTCGAGCGAGAAGTACCCCCCGGTGACCTGGATCTGGGCGGGCACGACCGAGAAGCCGGCCTCGGCGGCGGTGGGGGTCCCCGGGGCCACCGAGAAGAAGTCCACCGCCGCGCGGTCGGCGGCCCCCGCGAGCAGGCGGATCATCCCGGGCAGGTCGGCCGTGGGGGGCACCTGGGTGTCGAGCCGCCGGATCGCGTCGCGGACCCGGGGGGCCTCCTCCCGGGCCTCCTGGAGCGCCCGGAGCTGGTTCTGCAGGCTCTGCTCCTGGTCCTGGGCCGCGGCCAGCTGCTCCCTCGCCTCCCCCACCTCCCGCATCTTCGGCAGCAGGAGGAGGAGGACGGCCAGGAGGGCGAGCACCGCCACCGCGGCCCCGGCGACGATCGGGCCCCGCCGGTTCACGACCGACCCCCCGCCCCGCGCCGGGTGACCGCGTCGACGGAGAGGTCGACGCCCGAGGAGAACGTGTAGTGCCCGCTGAAGGGCTCGGTCTCGGTGGCGTTCGAGGCCCAGGCGTTCACCCAGCCCCGGACCCCCTCGAGCCGGGTCAGCCAGTCGGCCAGCGTGTCGATGTCGGCCACGACCCCGTCGAACGTGATGCTCCCGATCAGCTGGGCCCCCTCGGGGGTGGGCTCGGCCGGCTGCCCGGTCTGGACCGAGAGCTGGGCGGTCATCCCGGTGAGGTAGGCGTCCGCGGGGATCACCCGCGACAGGTCGAGGAGCGCGCCCGACCAGGAGACCTCGTTCGCGAACACCTCGCCCACCAGGGCCTGCTTCTCGCGCAGCTCGGCCTGGAGGTCGGCGAACCGCTGGAGGCTCGCGATCTCCGCCTGGAGCTGCGAGTTCACCGCCTCCTGGGCCCGCAGGTCCTCCCGCACCTGGGACAGCGTGAGGGCCTGCACGCCGTAGAGGAACCCGATGCCGGCCAGGACGACCACCCCGGCCAGCGCCACGAGCGACGTGAGCCGCCGGATCCGCTGCCGCTCGCGGATCTCCGGCGGGAGCAGGTTGACCTGACTCATGCCAGCCTCCTCACGAGCTCCGGCCCGGCATCGCGAGGCCGATCGCGGCGGCCAGCACCGGCTCGGCCTCGGCGCTCGCCTCCTCGGAGAGGTCGAGGCGCGACCGCACCTTCGCGAACGGCCGGCCCCGGTCCACCGGGACCGGGATCCGGTCGCGGAGCAGCTCGAGGAACCCCTGGAGCTTCGAGCCGCCCCCGGTCACGAGCACCCGCCCGATCCGGGCCCCCTGGACCTGGGCGGTGTAGAACTCGAGCGAGGAACGGATCTCGTCGACGAAGCTGCCCGCCCGGGCCATCGCCACCCGCCGCGCCTCCTCCACCGAGGGCGCCCCCTCCACCGGCTCCCCGCGCTTGAGGCGCTCGGCCACGTCCTCCTCCAGGCCCAGGCTCCGCGCGATCGCGAGCGTGATGTCGCGCCCGCCGGAGGGCAGGATCCGCACGAACCGGGTGGCCTGGTGGTCGTGGACGCAGATGTTCGTCACGTGCGCGCCCACGTCGATCACGGCCTCCTCGCCCCCCTCGAGGTCCATCCCGAGCTCGTCGCTCCCCACCGACCGCACCAGGGCGAACGGGAGCAGGTCGATGGCCACGGGCTCCACCTTCCCGGCCTGGGCCGCGGCGACCAGGTTGTTCACCATCAGGCGCTGGGCCGCCACGAGCAGGAGTCGGAGCATCTTCCGCCCCTCCTGCTCGAACTCGCCCAGCAGGTCGTAGTCCAGGACCGCCTCGTCGACGGACATCGGGATGTACTCCTGCACCTGGAAGCCGAGCGACGCACGGAGCTCCTTCTCCGGCAGCCAGGGGATCGCCACCTCCCGCACGACGCACCGCTGGTTCCCCACGCCCATCACGACCTGCCGGGCCTTGAACCCGCCTCGCTGCCACAGCTCGCGGATCGCCTGCCCCACGACCTCGGGCTGCCGCACCTCGCCCAGCTCCACCGCGCCCCGCTGGAGCGGGACCTGGGCCGCCCGGACCACCGTCATGGGCTCCCCCATCTCGACCTCCGCCGCGCGGACGGCGGTCGAGCCCACGTCGAGCCCCAGCCGGCTCCGGGCCACTACTCCTCCCCCTCCACCCGGACCGAGCGCTCCGAGAGGTACCGGTTCACGTCGGATTCCCGGATCCGGTAGTTCTTCCCGACCCTGATCGCCGCGAGCTGCCCGCTCTTGATCAGCCGGTACACGGTCATGTTCGAGACCCGCATGGTGGCGGCCACCTCGCCCACGGTGAGGAGCCGATCACCCACGAACGGCCGCCGCTTGCCCATCGCCTACACCTTCCCGTCCGGGCCCTGCCCCATGTTCCCCATCCTCAACACCTGCCACTCTGGCAACAAGTGCCACATCTGTCACATCTTCACCATACGCCCCGGCTTCCCCAGGAAGTTCCAGGGGCGCGAACCGTAACTCTGGTCACAGATGTTGTCAATCCCCTCTTTCCCCTACTTTCGGCACGGAAAGCTAAGTTACATAGATGTAATTAACACCAGTCACGGGAACCACAGGGACAACACGTCCCCGTCGGCCGCGGGGGCGGCTCCCCGGCCCCGGCGCCTACCGGAGCACGAGGTCGAGGTACAGCCGGGCCAGCCGGTCCCCGGCGAGGACGGCGGCCGCCGCCCCCGCCGCCAGGAACGGGCCGAAGGGGATCGCCTGCTTCCTCCCCCGGCCGGCCAGGAGGGCGCCGACGGCCACCACGCCGCCCAGGAGGATCCCGACCCCGGCCGCCACGAGGACCCGCCCGGCCCCGAGGGAGCCGACGACCAGCCCGATGAGGGCCGCCAGCTTCACGTCGCCCATCCCCATCCCGCGGGGCGAGACGATCGCGACCAGGAGCAGCCCCCCGCCGTAGCCGAGGAACCCCACCGCGGCGCCCGCCAGGTCGAACCCCTCCCCCGCCAGGGCCCCCGCGGCGACCAGGAGCGCGAACCCCGCGATCGCGGGGTACACGATCCGGTTCGGGAGGATCCGGTGGCGCGCGTCGATCAGCGCGAGCGCGAGGAGGACGGCGAGGAACGCCGCCATCACTGCCGCGACGTACGGGCGGTCGAAGGCGGCCGCGGCGCCCGCGAAGAGGGCGGCGGTGGCGAGCTCGAGCAGGGGGTAGACGGCCGGGATCCGGGCGCCGCACGACCGACAGCGTCCCCGGAGCAGCACGTAGGAGACGACCGGGAGGTTGTCCCGGGCCCGGAGCTGGGTCCCGCAGGAGGGGCACCGCGACCGGGGCCGGACCACCGACTCCTGCCTGGGCACCCGGTGGACCACGACCGAGAGGAAGCTCCCGATCGCCAGGCCGACCAGGGCGAACGCGACCACCCAGGGCGCCGACACGGACCCGGAGCCTACCGCCCTGGGCCCGGTCTCAGCTCCGGACCTCGCGGATGTACGCGATGTCCTGCTCGAACCCGACCACGTCCCCCACCCCGGGGATCAGCACCGGCACGAAGTTCATCGTGAACTGGTTCTGGAACTCCACGGTGCCCCCGATCACCTGCCCGTTCATCGAGCTTCGGTTCTTGATCGTGACCCTGCAGGGCGAGTAGAAGGAGACGCCGGTCACGTTCGAGTAGCTCACGTTGTTGGAGTCGGAGACGTCGTACGCGCCGGTGGAGCAGTCGAGCCCGTCCCGGTAGGCCGAGATGAAGAACAGGTGGTGGTCGCTCCCCGCGCTCCCGTTCCAGGCCACGGACTGCGACATCGAGATCGAGCCGTCGGTCACGATCGCCAGGTCGCCGCCGAAGTTGACCGTGGTGTTGTTCGTGAACGAGAGCGAGCACACCGCGGAGATCCGGACCACCTTCTTCGTGGTCGTGTTGGTGTTCGTCGGGTTCAGGATCCAGTTCTTCGCGGCCGTGCAGTCGCTGAACGTGTAGATCTGGTAGCCGGCGTCGATCCAGTCATCGGGATCCCAGTACACCTTCGGCAGCGGCTGGGTCGGCGGCGAGGGCAGGCCTGACTGGTTCGGGCTCTCCACCCCGTCGATCCGGGCGCTGTCGGCGATGGTCCCGGCCGCCGTAGCGTCCCCGTACACCCGGGCCGGGTTCGAGACCGAGATGGACCCGGTCGTCGACATCACGTCGCCGTAGACGGCGGACCCCGTGGTCATGGTGACCGACCCGTACGCCCACAGGTCCCCCCGGATCGAGGAGTTGTTCTGGACCGTGGCCGTCCCCTGGGCCACGTAGATGCTGCCGTAGATGTTGGGCTGGTTGCTCACCGTGAGGTTGCCCGAGTTCACGAAGATGTCGGCGTTGGTCGAGCCGTCCCCGTTCAGCGTGAGGTTGTTGTTCAGGGTCAGCCCGTTCTGGGTGATCACCGCGGCGTCGAACCCATCGAAGATCGGCGCGAGCTCCACGTAGGTCTGGATGGTCCGGGGCGCGCCGCCGCCCACGGTCCCCGTCGACTCGAGGAGGACCGCGGCCGGGTAGTACTCGTCGGTGAACGGCGTGGGGTCGCTCGAGCAGGGGACGGCGTCTCCGTCGGCCTCGTAGAAGATCGGGGTCACCGTGTAGGCGGCGCTCCCCGGCGCGCTCGCGACGGCGCCCGTCCGCGGCGTGCACTCGAGGTCGTCGATGGGGACGCTCCGCAGGAGCGCGTAGAAGTCGTTCGTGCCGGCCTCCGCCGCGGCGACCGCCTGCGACCGCTTCCGGTTGTACCCGCTCTGGTTCGAGGTGCGGATGGACTGGGCGACCACCACCGACGAGAGGATCAGCACCACGAAGGCGACCAAGAGCGCGAGGACCATCGCCATCCCGCGCTCGTCCCGGAACCTCGTGAGCATCTCGTCCTCCTTCAGCTGGGCAGGGTGGCGCAGACGTCCTGGGGGAACCCGTAGGACGTGTTCCGGCCGGTGAGGGACGACTCCACGGTCGTCGTGGCGAAGCCCCTCCCGTCCAGGTCGGCGTTCACGTGGAGCTCCACGTGGATGGTCCGCCCCCCCTTGTTGGGGTCGGGGTCGAGGGAGAACGCAGGTTGGCCGAGGTCGCGGTTCACGATGCCCTCGGCCACCACGCGCCAGTCGGACGCCTGACCGGGCTCGCCCGGCGGCCACCAGCGGGTGCGGAGCACGCCGTCCTCGGTGAGCTCCCACAGCACGCAGAGGTACCCGGGCGCGGGGTCCCGGGTGTCGGCGTTGGTCTGCGTGTAGATCCGCAGCCGGTAGTTGGCCGGGGTCTCGAGGGCCGGGTCGTAGAGGACGTTCCCCGAGCGGATCTCGCGGTCGAGCTGCTGGATGGCGAGGCGGGCCTGCTCGTTGTTCCGGTCCAGGTACTCCTGGTCCACCACCCGCCGCTGCACCGAGGCCAGGACCGAGGTGAACACCACCCCGACGAGCCCCATGATGGCCATGGCCACGAGCAGCTCCACGAGGGTCATCCCCCGTTCCCCGTACCGGAGCCTGGCCATCGCGCGCGCCATCGCTAGCTCCCGGTGGGGGCCGGCTCGTAGGTCGCGCGGACCTCGGCCGCCCCAAGGTCCACGACGATCGTGAGCTGCACGGCGAGGTCGTCCGCCTCCGGCTCCTCGGCGTCGCCGTCGCCGTCGTCGTCCGCGCCGTCGGCGACGAGCACGGTGTAGGTGAGGACCGCGTCCAGGGGCGGCCCCGACGTCGCCTCCGCGGTCTCGATGCTCGTGCCCGACCCGGTCGAGGCGGTGGCCACGCCGCCCCGCGACGCGGTCCCCTCGATCAGCACCCGCACCTGGCGCCCGGCCACGGTGTCGAGGACGTCGAGCGGGGCGAAGGGGATCGCGCCGGCGGTCTGGAGCTGGGCGGCGGTGAGGGTCGTGTAGCCGGTGCCGTTCCAGTACTGGAGGGTCCCCGACGACACGACCGCCGAGGGCGCCGGGGGCGTCCCGGTCCCGGCGTCGCCGGCCGAGGCCGACACGGTGTCCACGTAGGACGTGAGGCGGAACAGGTACCCGCTCCAGCCCGCCGGGCCGTCGACGCCGTTCGGGAGCCCGCCGACCGTGACCGTCCCGAACCTGCGGGTGACGGTCTCGGTGATGTAGCCCGGCGCGTCCGCCACCAGGGTCCGGTCCCCGAAGGCGGTGGTCGGCGAGGACGCGTCCGGGGCCTCGATCCGGGCGAGGGTCGCGGTCCCCAGCCCGGTGGGGAGCCCGTCCAGCCGGATCCTGGCCTCGGAAGCCCCCGCCCGGCGGACGCTCCCCCACGCGCAGGGCTCGAGGTCGGTCTGGGCGGTGCCGGTCAGCGGGCAGGTGTTGGCCCCGCCCGCCTTCACCGTGCTGACCACGGACCCCGGGTCGCCCGAGGCGTTCGACACCGTGAGGACGTTCGTCCCGTCGCCGTTCTGGGCCGTGAGGGAGCCCGCCTCCCCGGTCACCGAGCCCGTGGCGTACTCGGGCGTGGCGCTCGCCGGGTCGCCGTCGGCCAGGGCCGTGGCCGCCTGCTGTCCCCCGGTCTGGGTGGTCCCCGAGACCGTGAGCGAGACCCCGGAGGTGAAGGCGCTGGTCTGGGCCTGGGCCACCTGCTCCACCTGGAGGTCGGCGTTCACGACCGGGCCGAGGAGCTCGGCCTCCTCGAACCCCGCGATCCCCGGGATGGTCCCGGTGATCGAGACGGCCTGCTGCGAGGAGTGGCCGATCCCGAAGAAGAACGGCTGGCAGGGAGCGGCGAAGGGGTGGGTCGTCGTGCTCTGGCACCCGGCGGGCGAGTAGAACAGGCTCTGGATCCGGACCTCGTTGGCGGCGCCGGTGATCCGCCGGCTGGACCAGGTGACGATGACCGTCACCCGGTACGGGTCCCTGGTGGGGTCGTCGTTCGTGACGTAGACCCGCCAGGTGTAGGGGGTCGGGTAGCCGTCGTCGGCGTCCAGGGTCCCG
>DATMBJ010000065.1:0-14911 GCA_035559315.1 Actinomycetota bacterium | reverse complement strand
TGGGAGTCCCACGACGCCATGCACGCGGCGTCGGAGAAGCTCGGGGACGACTTCAACCGGGAGGCCGGGACCGAGGGGCTCGACTGGACCACCTACGTCTGGCACGAGCGGTAGCCGCTCGGCCCCGAGCGGCGGCCCGGGCCCGACGGGCCGGGCGCCGGCTCGCGGCATGGCCGATGCGGCTCACCCTCGCGGACCCCGCTGCTCGCTCGCGAGGAGGACGGCGCGTCGCGCCCTCATCGGCGCTCGGTCCCGTGGGCCGGGCAGGATTCGAACCCGCGACACGAGGGTTAAAAGCCCCCTGCTCTCCCAGGCTGAGCTACCGGCCCACCGCGATTCTAGGCCCGGCCCGCGGCCCCTATCGGGGGCGGTAGCGGTTCGTGATCGGCATCCGGCGGTCCTTGCCGAAGGCCTTCGGGGTGATCTTGACCCCGGGCGGGGCCTGCCGCCGCTTGTACTCGGCCCGGTCGATCATCCGCACCACCCGCTCCACGAGCGCGGGGTCGGCGCCGGCGGCCACGATCTCCTCCGGGGAGCGGTCCTCCTCCACGTAGTCCTCGACGATCGGGTCCAGGACCTCGTAGGGAGGGAGCGAGTCGGTGTCGAGCTGGCCCGGGCGGAGCTCCGCCGAGGGCGGCTTCGAGAGGACGCGGTCGGGGATCGGCGGGGGGTCGCTCATCCCGTTCCGCCACCGCGCGAGCTCGTAGACGAGGGTCTTGGGGACGTCCTTGATCGGGGCGAACCCGCCGGCCATGTCCCCGTAGAGCGTCGCGTACCCCACCGCGTACTCGCTCTTGTTCCCGGTGGCGAGGACCATCGAGCCGAACTTGTTCGAGAGCGCCATCAGGAGGTTCCCGCGGATCCGCGCCTGGAGGTTCTCCTCGGCGACCCCCTCCTCGGTGTCGCGGAAGAGGTCCTCGAGGGCCGCCAGGTAGGCCTTGAACACGTCGTCGATCCGGATGTCGTCGATCCGGATCCCGAGGCGGCGGGCCACCTCGTGGGCGTCCTCCACGCTCTCGGCGGAGGAGTAGGGCGAGGGCATGGCGAGGGCCCGGACCGCGTCGGGGCCGAGGGCGTCGACCGCGATCGTCGCCACGAGCGAGGAGTCGATCCCCCCGGAGAGCCCCAGCACCACCTCCCGGAACCCGTTCTTGCGCACGTAGTCCCGGGTCCCGAGGACGACCGCGTGGTAGACCTCGGCCGGCCCCTCGGGCCAGGGCGGGCGCGAGGGGTCGGGCGCCGCGGGCTTCAGGGTCCCGCCCACCTCCGGACCGGGGTAGCCCTCCGGGGCCGCGGGGACGTCGAGGTCCACCACGAGGAGGTCCTCCTCGAACATGGCCGCCCGCCAGGCCAGCTCCCCCTGGGGGGAGATCACCATGGAGCCGCCGTCGAACACCAGCTCGTCCTGCCCGCCCACGGCGTTCACGTAGACGATCCAGGCGCCGGTCTCCCGGGCCCGCTCCCGGCACACCTCGAGGCGTTCGGCGATCTTCCGCCGGTGGTAGGGCGAGCCGTTGATGTTGGGGATCACCCGGGCTCCGGCGCCCGCGTAGGCCTCCCACGGGGGACCCGGCGCCCAGGCGTCCTCGCAGACCGAGATCCCCAGGGCCGCGGAGGCGACCCGCACCGGGCAGCCCTCCGCGGTGCCGGGGACGAAGTACCGCTGCTCGTCGAAGACCCCGTAGTTCGGGAGCTTCACCTTGTGGTAGCGGGCGACGACCCGCCCGCCCTTGAGGAGCCCGGCCGCGTTGTGCAGGCCCCGAGGGCTCCGGTCGACGAACCCCGCGAGGACCGCGCAGCCCGCCGCGGTCCGCCGGGCGAGCTCCTCGAGGGCCGCCAGGTTGTCGTCCACGAACCGGGGCCGCAGGACCAGGTCCTCCGGCGGGTAGCCGGTGATCGCGAGCTCCGGGAAGCAGACGAGGTCGGCCCCGAGCTCGGTGGCGGTGAAGGTCCACTCGGCGAGCTTGGCGACGTTGCCATCGAGGTCGCCGACGGTGGTGTTGACCTGGCCCAGCGCGACGCGGATCACGCGGGGAAGCCTAGCGCGCCCGCGGCGGGGGCCGAGCGCGGCCGGGGCCGGGACGCGGGCAGACGCGAGGGGCTACTCGATCCCGCCGATGTCGAGGTTGTAGGCCTCCCAGACCAGGTCGGCCCCGTGCTGGCGGTGCTTGATCATCCGGCCCAGGAGGTGCTGGATGTCGTCGCGCGCCTGGTCCACCGGCCAGTCGCCGTCGACCTCCTCCCGCTCGAGCCGCCCCAGGAGCTCCTCGATGTGGGCTCCGATCTGGGGGTGGTGCTCCCGGAGGTGGCGGATCTTCCCGGAGAGGTGGGGCGCGCGCTCGATGACCTCCTCGTAGAGGCCCCCCGGGCGCTCGGTCACGAGGACGTGGTCCTCCCACGCCGCCCGGAGGAGTTCCATCGCCTTGCGGACCTCGAGCTGCCACTCGTGGACCCGGCCGGCGGCCGCGCGCGAGATGGCGTGCTCCACGCCGACCAGGGCCTCGTGGAGGTTGTGGCGCCGCTTCCGGGCCTCCTCGAGGGCCGGGGTGAGCTCCGGCTCGCGTTCGGGTTCCATCGTCGTCAGTCTAGGCGCTGGCCGGTCCACCCGGGAAGGGCCCCGTGGCCCCGCCCGCAAGGCCCCCGCCGGTCCCGGCCCGCTCTGCGGTCGGGACGGTCGCGCGGGCGATCGCCTCCCGGGCCCTGGCCGCGGAGACCGTGTTCCCCTTCCGCTCGAACAGAGCGAGGGCCTCGGCCGCGGCCGCGGCGGCCTCCCCCGGCCGCCCTGCGAGGAGCAGCACCTCCCAGAGGTCCATCAGCGCCATGGCCTGGGAGTCCGGCTCGTCCGAGGTCCGCACGATCCCGAGACCCTCGCGGACCAGCCGTTCGGCCTCGGCGAACAACCCCCGGCGCGCGAGCACTTTCCCCCGGACACACCGCCACAGGAACTGGGACGAGACGTCGTCGGGGGCCGCCACCTCCTCCGACATCCTCGTGAAGCGGTCCGCCTCGTCCAGGCGGCCCTGCTGGTAGAGCGCCTCCGCCAGGAACGCCTCCGTGGTCGAGATGTAGTTCCGCTCGCCCATCGCTTCCAGGGCCTCGTGGTCGCCGCGGAGCTCGCGCTCCGCCGCCCCGGGGTCGCCGGCGAGCAGCTCGACGTAGCCGGAGTCGATCGAGGTGAGGGCGGCGTGGAGCCTCCACCCCATCTCCTCGAGGAGCGCCCGGCTCCGGCGGTAGTGCGCCCGGGCGCGCTCGGCGTTCCCCCGCATCGCCTCCAGGCGGGCCAGGCCGGCGAGCGTGACGGCTACGGCCTTCCGGTCCCCCTCGACCTCGGAGAGGATCCGCTCGCAGCGGGCGATGGCCGCCTGGACCGGCGTGGGCCCATACACGGCGCACTGGGAGAGCGTGGGGAGGACGCGGCGGGCCATCACCTCGTCGCCGGCCCGCCTCGCGTGCTCGATCATCCGTCTCGCCGCGTGCTCCGCCTCCTGGTACCGGGCCTCGTAGAAGTGGATCAGCGTGAGGAGCCGCCAGGCCCGGGCCAGGCCAGCGTGGTCGCCCACCTCCTCCAGGACGGGCACCAGCCGCCGGGCCTCTTCCACCGCCGCCGCGCCGCTCGCCTCGGGGTGGGTCGTGTAGGCGAGGACGAGCCGACCGATGGCGGCCGCTGCCGCCAGGCCACGGTCGCCGAGGGAGGAGGCCTCGGCGGCCGCCGCCCCCAGGATCGCCTCCGCCGCGGCCAGCTCGCCCACCTCCACGAGGGCCTCCCCGGCCAGGAGCTGGGTCCGGATGCTGGCCCCTCCATCCGCTGGGAGGAGCGCCGCCGCGCGCTGGAGGAGCGTCGCGGCCGCGGGCATGTCGCCCCGCGCGAGGGCCCGTCGCCCCGCGGCCTCCAGGTACCCCGCGGCCCGCCGCCCGAGGGCCACGGTCCGGTCGTCCAGCGGTCCGAGCTGCGCGCGGATCAGGAAGGCCTGCTCGAGGTGGTAGCCGCGGATCTCCTCGTACTCCATGGCCCGTTCCGGCGCGACGCGTTCGAGCCAGTCCACGAAGCGCTCGTGGAGCTCGGCCCGGGTTCGCTTCAGGAGGCCGTGGTACGCGGCATCGCGGATCAGGATGTGCGCGAACCGGTAGGCCTCCTGCCCGGCGAACGTCGAGGCGTGCGGGCCGATGAGCTGCTTGCGGACGAGGGCCCGCAGGCTCTCCGGCACGCGGTCCCTGACCTCCTCGGGGACGAGTTCCTCCACCGCCCCCCGGAAGAAGACCTGCCCCACCACCGCCCCCCGCTCGATGGCGGTCCGCTCCGCCGATCCCAGCCGATCGAGCCGGGCCGAGAGGAGGGCCCCGATCGTCGGCGGGATCTCGAGCGCCGCCGCGTCCCCTGCGAGCGTCCACCCGCCCCTGGGGTCGCGGACCAGGACCCCGTCGTCGATGAGCATCGAGATCATCTGCTCCACGAACAGCGGGTTGCCCTCGGCGGCCTCGATCACCCGCCGCAGGAGCCGCTCGTCGAGCCCATCCTCGCCCAGCAGGTGTTCGACGACCTCCGCGCTCTCCGCCTCGGTCAGCGGTTCGAGCCGGACCGTCCGCGACCGGGGATCCTCCCCCCAGGAAGCATGCTCCTCGAAGAGCTCGGGACGGGCCGAGCACAGCACGAGGACGGGCGCGTCGGTCGTGGTCTCCCGCACGTAGCGGAGGAGGTCGAGGAAGGTCTCCTCCGCCCAGTGGATGTCGTCGATCACGACGATCGTCGGCCGCCGCCGGCCGAGCTCCTCGAACAGCCGCCGGACGGCCCAGAACGTCTCCTCCACCGGGAACGTCGCGTCCGAGAGCCCGATGGCCGCGGTGAGTCGCAGCGCGACGTCCTCCGCCCCCGGGCCCAGCAGGGCCCCGAGCCTCGCCCGGGCGACGTCCGGGGGGTCGTCGTCTCCGATCTCGGCGGCCGCCCGCGTGACCTCGGCCAGGGGCCAGAACGTGATCCCGTCCCCGTAGGAGAGGCACCTCCCCCGGAGGGCCCGGGCCTCGTCCGCGGTCCGGTCGAGGAACTCGAGCAGCAGGCGGGACTTCCCGACCCCGGCCGGACCCACGACCGTCACCAGCCGGCAGGCGCGGTCCTCGCAGGCCGCGCGGAACGCCTCGGACAGCTGGGCGAGCTCCCGCCCCCGCCCCACGAGCGGCGCATCGAGGCGGCGGACCACGCCCTCGGCGCGGTGTACCGCCCGGAGCAGGTAGGCGCGCATCGGCTGGGACTTCCCCTTGAGCGCGAGGGGCTCCACCGGCTCCACCTCCACCGCGCCACGGACCAGGCGGTAGGTGGGCTCCCCGATCAAGACCCCGAGGGCCGGCGCGGCCTGCTCGAGGCGGGCGGCGACGTTCACCGCGTCCCCGGTGACGAGGCGCTGCCCGGAGCGGATGTCGCCGGCCACCACCTCGCCGGTGTTCACCCCGGTCCGGTTCTCGAGCCGCACCCCGTGGGTGCGGGCCAGCCGCTGGTTCAGCTCGGCCAGCGCCTCCTGCATCTCGGCCGCCGCGCGCACCCCCCGCAGGGCGTCGTCCTCGTGGATCGTGGGGAGGCCGAAGACCGCCATGATCGCGTCGCCGATGTACTTCTCCACGGTCCCGCCGTGGCGTTCCAGCACGGCCCGCATCTCCGCGAAGTACGCCCCCAGGACCTCGCGGACCGACTCGCTGTCCAGGCGCTCGCCGAGGGCGGTGGAGCCGGCGAGGTCCGAGAACACGATCGTGACGGTCTTGCGGACCTCCTCGGGCGGCGGGGTGGGCGCGAGCTCCGCCCCGCACATCCCGCACAGTCGGAACCGATCCGGGTTCTCCTCCCCGCAAGTGGGGCAGATCTGCACGGGCCGAGTCTAGGCGGGCTGCCGGGACGGGCACCAGGCCCCGGTGCCCCTAGATCCTGCCCTTGGGATCGAGCTCCGGGTTCGCCAGCACCGTCACGCGCCACGCACCGTCGGGCAGGAGCTCGCGGAGGAGGACGCAGGCGCCGGGGGGCTTCCGGGGCAGGCCGCCCTTGCACCGCTTGAGGCGCTGGC
Source organism: Actinomycetota bacterium (assembly GCA_035559315.1). Classification (GTDB taxonomy): domain Bacteria; phylum Actinomycetota; class UBA4738; order UBA4738; family HRBIN12; genus DATLZM01. Next base: position 8,867 of record DATMBJ010000065.1, on the reverse strand, counting down.
CGTCCTTGTAGACCCGGGCCTTCTCGAGGTCGAGGCCCTCCACGAGGACCGGGGACTCGGTGAACACGATCTCCATCGAGGTCACGGCGCCGGGGTCGCTCAGGGCCCACTCGATCCCCTGGCCAACGCAGCGGCGGCCGCCGCAGGTGGGATCCACCTCCCCGGGCGCGCCGAAGAGGAACCCCGACACGATCACCGTGCCTGACCCACCGCCCCCGACCTCGATCGCGACCGAGGTCCCCAGGGATCCCGGCCACTCGATGGTCCCGCCATCTGCGGCGTCGATCGCCGCGGCGTTCGCGTCCGCCGATGGCGTGACCGGGTTGGAGGCATCCGAGTCCGGTCCGAAGCCGGCCTCGTTGCCCGCCCGCACCGTGCAGGTGTACGTGGTCCCGTTGGTGAGACCCTCGACCACCACCTCGGTGGTCGGCACGTCGACCGAGGCGGATGCCCGATCCTCCGGGTCGTCGGTGGCCGTGCAGGTCGCCTCGTAGATGTCGGGCTCGCCACCGCTCGTCGGCGGGTCCCAGTCGAGGAGCGCCGCTGCGTCCGCGGGGAACGCCGCGACGTTCTGCGGCGGGCCGGGCACGTCCTCGAGGGGTTCGGTGGTGAGGCTCCCGGCTTCGATGAAGACGTTGGAATCGACGAGCCCATCGCCCACGTCGGCGATCGCGAGCTTCATCGTGTTGGTCTCGCCGGCCTTCACCGTCGCCTGGCAGGCGAGCACCACCGTGAGACCGTCCATCTCCGTGTCGATCGGCGCGCTCCCGATCTCGTCCCGTTCGTTGTTCCGGTAGAGGTCGGAGTGGCTCTCGAGGTTGATCGAGTCGATCGACACGGGATCGCCGTTCACGGTGGCGCAGTTCTCGCCGTTCACGAAGAACCCGAAGACGTCGTTGAAGCCCACGCCGACGAACTCGTTGTACTCGTCGGAGGAGAAGACGTAGCGGAACGTCACGACCGTCCCGGACGGCACGAAGTCGAACCCCAGGACCGCGGCGTCGCGCGTGGCGGCTCCCTCGGGGAGGAGCGCGTCGAGGTCGGCGTCGCCGGCCGTTCCGTGATCGGTCGTGATCGCGTCGGCCTCGTTCGGTCCCACCACGTTCACCGCGGCGCCGGTCGAGAGCAGGATGCCCTCCTCGAAACCGACGATCGCCCCCTCGCCGGTGCCGCCCCCGGAGAACACCCCGGCCGCGGTCTCCGCTCCGGTGAACGAGACCCCGGACACCGTGACGCCCTCCCCGGCCAGGGCCTCCGCGAGGTCGGTGGCCGAAAGGGCCTCGTCGGTGAGGTCGGTCACCGAGAGCCCGGGGGAGGCCCCGGCCGGGACCGTGGGCGCGACGGACGCGACGAGCGCGGCCGTCGCGGCGACGAGGATCCTCAGGGGCCTCGGGGGAGGCCGGGTTCCGTCGGTCGGAGCCCTCTCCCGGCTCACACCCTCCCCTTCGGGTCGCCGGCGGGCGTGCGGTACACGAGGACCTCGTTCCCCGCCCTGTCCTTGTTGGAGGAGACGCGGCAGGGCATCCCGGGGAGCGCCGCACCGCAGTCGGGCAGGAGGCCCGAGGTCGGCACGAGCCCGGCGGGGTTCCCCTCGGGGTAGACCGGGCTCCCGTCGCGGGCGAAGAACGCGACGGGGTTGCCGAAGGCGTCCTCCGCGAGCACGGTCGGCGAGCTGTAGCACACCTGGTAGTGGGCGGCGCCGTTGTTCGGGTCGGCCTGGACGAGCGCCTTGTCGATGACCACGGTCACGGTCTTGGCCTCGCCGGTCGTGACGTCGAACGTGATCGTGACGTCGGTGTGCTCGACGTAGCCCGCGCAGTCGACCTCGTGGGTGTTGGCCCCGACGATGACGACGCCCCCCGCCGGCCCACCCGTGGAGGTCACGGTGCTCGCGACGGCTCCGACCGCCCCGTTCAGCTCATCGGCCACGACCGTCTGCGCGGAGCACGTGCTCGCCGGCGCGCGCGGCCCGCAGACCGTCCCGGCGTCCGCCACGGCGAACGTCGTCGAGGTGGCCGGGAGGAAACCGTCGGCGTCGGCGCGCAGCGCGTAGCCGAACCCGTGCACGTCGATGTGGACGTCGTCGAAGGCCGCGACCCCGGCGGAGGCGGCCCTCGCCGTCGTGCCCTGGAGGGTGGTTCCACCCGGGTCGTGGGAGGGGTCGATGGACAGCGTCACCGCATCCGCGAAGCTCGAGATCGGCGCGCCGCTCCCGTCGAGGGCCGCCACGGACACCTGCCGGGAGCTCGACGGGGCGAACGGGTCGCCCGTGATCGTCTCGCCCACGAGCGCGTGGCTGGGCTGCACGACGAACGCGAGCCGGCAGTCCACGGAGCTCACGAGCTGGCTCGCGGAGGCATCGAGCGTGAAGGCGGTGGAGCCGGTGAAGTCGTTCGAGGGCTTGGCCGCGACCCCGAACCGGCCGTCCGAGCCGACCGGCCCCGCGGCGCCGACCCAGGAGGCGACCACCGATCGGGCGGGCAGGATCCGGAGATCCCGGAGCTCGATCAGCGCACCGGAGCCCGAGACCGAGGCCGTGGCGCTGGAAGAGGCTCCCACGAGCGCGACCCCGCCCGTGACGGCGAAGCCGTCGGGCAGGCGGACGTTGGCCGAGCCCAGCTGTTGGTTCTTGGAGAGGTTCGTGAGCGTGATCGAGAACGCGATCCCGGTGCCGCCGGCCTCGACGCAGCGCGGCTCGACCACCGCTGCGAAGAGCTTGGTCCCGGCCGCCATCGCAGGGGGGGCCGCGACGGCCGCGGACAGCGCGACGACGAGCGCCGCCGCCCGCCCAGCGCCGGACGGCGACCTCACGCCCCCGCCCCGGCGGGCCCTGCGCCTGCCACCAGGATGCCCCTCCTCCGCGTCGACGACCCAGGCTGACGCAACGACGGAGCATGGTCAATACGGTGGATGGACGAGCTTCGCGCTCAGAGGATCGGCAGGTAGCGCTCGACCTCGTACGGCGTGACGTAGGCCTTGAAGGCGTCCCACTCCTCGCGCTTGTTGCGGATCAGGTACTCGTGCACGTGCTCGCCGAGGGCCTCCCGGAGCACCTTGGACTCCGCGGCCAGCAGGATCGCGTCGTGGAGGTCCTCGGGGAGCGAGCGGATCCCGGCCGCCCGGCGCTCCTCCTCGGTCATCTCGTAGATGTTGTTCGAGGCCTCCGGCGGGAGCTCGTACTCCCCCTCGATCCCCGCGAGGCCGGCGGCGAGCATCGCCGCGAACGCCAGGTAGGGGTTGCAGGCGGGGTCGGGGGAGCGGTACTCGACCCGGGTCGCCTGCTCCTTCCCCGGCTTGTACATCGGTACCCGCACCAGCGCCGAGCGGTTCCGCCGCGCCCAGCAGACGTAGACCGGCGCCTCGAAGCCCGGCACGAGCCGCTTGTAGGAGTTCACCCACTGGTTCGTGACCAGCGTGATCTCCGGGGCGTGGGCGAGGAGGCCCGCGATGTAGTGCTTGGCCACCTTCGAGAGGTGGTACTCGTCGTGCGGATCGAAGAACGCGTTCCGGTCGCCCGCGAACAGCGATTGGTGGGTGTGCATCCCGCTCCCGTTCACCCCGGCCACCGGCTTCGGCATGAACGTCGCGTAGATCCCGAACTCCTGGGCGACCTCCTTCACCGTGAGCCGGTAGGTCATCACGCTGTCGGCCATCGTGAGCGCGTCGGCGTACCGGAGGTCGATCTCGTGCTGGGACGGCGCCACCTCGTGGTGCACGTACTCCACGGGGATCCCCATCGCCTCGAGGTAGGCGACGGTCCGCTTCCGCCAGTCGGTGGCCACGTCGAGGGGGGTCTCGTCGAAGTAGCCGCCCTGGTCCAGGAAGCCGGGCTCGGCCGGCCCCCGGAAGTAGAAGTACTCGAGCTCCGGGCCCACGTAGAACGTGAAACCCATCTCCGCCGCCCGCTCGAGCTGGCGCCGGAGGACGTACCGGGGGTCCCCGTCGAACGGCCGCCCGTCCACGTCGTAGATGTCGCAGAACATCCGGGCCACCTGCGCCTCGGCGGGCCACGGGATCACCTGGAACGTCGAGGGGTCGGGCCGGGCGATCATGTCCGACTCCTGGATCCGGGCGAACCCCTCGATCGAGGAGCCGTCGAACCCCATCCCCTCGACCAGGGCCCCCTCCAGCTCCTGCGAGGTGATCGTGAAGCTCTTGAGGAACCCGAGGACGTCGGTGAACCACAGCCGGACGAAACGTATGCCCCGTTCCTCGACCGTGCGCAACACGTACTCGGCTTCGGCGCTGAGGGTCATGGTCCGGAGGGTAGCGGCTGGCGTCCGGTCCCCTGTTACGGGGCGGTTAAATCGCCCCCGCGCGTGGGCCGCCGGCGGCTGCGCCCGATTGGTCCCGCCCCGGCCGCGGTACGCTCCTGGCATCCACCGGCGGGAGGTGTGCGATGCGCGTGGTCGCCCTCGGCGGCTGGCTCGTGATCGTCGGGGCCCTCCTCGTGTGGCAGGGCATCGGCCTGGTCCGGGGGCCGGAGTGGCCCACGCTCTCCGACTTCTTCCGGGCCCTGATGGGCCCGCCGCTCGGCCGCGCCGTGCTGTTCGGCCTGTGGCTCTGGCTCGGGTGGCACCTGTTCGTGCGGGGCTGGGCGTTCTTCCTCCGGGCGGGGTGACGGTGCTCCGGGCGGTCCTTCCCCCGCTGCTCTCGGCCTACGCGCTGTTCGTGGCGATGGCCGTCCGGTGGCGTCGGCGGCCGCCCCCCAGGCCCCATCCCACCGGGACCCTCCCCTCGCCCCGCTACGTCCTCGAGACGGTCGGGGGAGGGTACGTCGCGTTCTGCGCGATCGTCGCGGTCTTCCACGGGTGGCTGGCCGGGGAAGCGGACGCGCTCGCCGACGCGGCGCGGGGCGGGGCGCTGCTCCTCGCCTTCGCGCTCCCGTCGTTCTCCGTCCTCACGTGGGGCGAGCGGTGGTGGCGGGGGCGTCGGGCCGGCCGCCCCCGCATCGCGGGCGGCCCGCGATGCTGAGCCCCGAGGCGCTCACGTCCGTCCTCGGCGAGGCGCCCGACCCCGAGCTCGCGCTGGTCGCGCTCTCCCGGGTGGGGGAGGACCCGGCGGCGCGCGCGCTCCTCGCCCGGGGCGACGTCCTGCGGCACGCGGTCCGCCTCCTCGGGTTCTCCACGGCGGCCGCCGACTTCCTCGCGGCCCACCCGGAGGAACTCGCCGCCCTGGCTGAGCCCCGGCCCCGCTCGCCCGCGGAGCTCGCCGCGGAGCTCGAGGGGGACCTCGCCGCGCTCGGGCCGGCGGACGGCCTGCGGCGCTTCCGGCGGCGGGCGCTCCTGCGGGTCGCCGCGCGGGACCTCGGGGGGGCGTCGCTCGAGGAGGTCGTGGAGGAGATCACCGCGGTGGCCGAGGCATGCCTGGGGGCCGCGTGCCGTCTGCGGGGGCTCTCCGAGGGGTTCGCGGTGATCGGCCTGGGGAAGCTCGGGGGCGCGGAGCTGAACTACGCGTCGGACGTGGACGTGCTGTTCGTCCACGCGGGGGGCGGGTCGGGGCGGCAGGAGGCGGTGGAGCGGGAGGCGGCCAGGCTGATCCGCCTGCTCTCCGAGCCGACCCACGAGGGGGTCGCGCTCCGGGTCGACCCCACGCTGCGGCCGGGGGGGAGGCGGGGCGCGCTCTCCCGCTCGCTCGACGCCACCCTCGCGTACTACGAGCGGGAGGCGGCCACCTGGGAGCGCCAGGCCCTGATCAAGGCCCGCCCGGTGGCGGGCGACCCCGCGCTCGGCCGGGAGCTCGTGGAGCGGCTCGCCGACGTCGTGTACCCGGCCGACCTCGCGCCCGCCGCGATCGACGAGGTCCGGAGGGTGAAGGTCCGCTTGGAGGAGTACGTGCGCGCGCGGGGCAAGGAGGCGGTGGAGGTGAAGCGGGGCCGCGGCGGGATCCGCGACGTGGAGTTCGCGGTCCAGCTGCTCCAGCTGGTCCACGGAAGGCGGGACGAGCGGCTCCGCGAGCCGGGGACGCTCCGGGCCCTCGCGGTCCTCGCCGAGGAGGGCTACATCGCGGAGGAGGACGCCGCCGCGCTCGCCGACGCCTACCGCTTCCTGCGGAGGGTCGAACACCGGCTCCAGATCGTCCGGGACCTCCAGACCCACGAGCTGCCCGCCGATCCCCGGGCGCTGGAGCGCCTGGCCCGGTCCCTGGGGCTCGCGCGGGGCGAGGACCTGGCGCGGGAGTACGAGCGGCGCACCGCGCTCGTCCGCGGCCTCCACGAGCGGCTGTTCTACCGCCCGCTCCTCGAGGCCTTCGCCGGCCCCCGGGCGCCCCGCCCGGGGGTGGACCGCGCGGCCACCGAGGAGCTCCTCGCCGGGCTCGGGTTCCGCCGCCCGGCCGCCGCCTACGAGGTGCTGGGGCGGGTGGTGGACCGCTCGACCCGTCTGGGGAGGGTCCTGGCCCACCTGTTCCCGGTGGTGGCACCGCCGCTCGCGCTGGGCGCGGACCCCGACGGGGCGCTTGTCCGGCTGTCCCGGTTCGCCGAGGCGGCCCGCGACCGGCCCGACCTCGCCGACCTCCTGGCCGGCGACCCCCAGGTCGCCCGGCGCCTGGCCCACGTCCTCGCCGCCAGCACGTTCGCCACCGACCTCCTGGTCCGCGAGCCGGGGCGGGTCGCGGCGCTCGGGTCCGCGGACCCCGGGGACGATCTGGGCGCGGCGCTGGTCCGGGTCGCGGGGCGGTACGCGGCCCGGGAGCTGGACCCGAGGGAGACCGGGCGGGAGCTCGCGGCCCTGGCCGACCGGGCCGTGGCGCGGGCGGTCGCCGAGGCAGGGGTGGGCCTCCCGTTCGCCGTGATCGGGCTGGGGAAGCTCGGCGCGGAGGAGCTGAACTTCGCCTCCGACCTCGACGTGGTCTTCGTCTACGAGGGGGAGGGCGCCGGGGACCTCCGGCGGGCGAGCGAGGCGGCGGGCCGCGTGCTGGAGGTCCTCCGCGGGTGGGGGTTCGACCCCGACCCCGACCTCCGGCCCGAGGGGCGGTCGGGGCCGCTCGCCCGCTCCCTCCAGGCGTTCCTCGAGTACTGGGAGCGGTGGGCGGAGCCCTGGGAGTTCCAGGCGCTGCTCCGGGCCCGGCCCGTGGCCGGCGACCGCGGGCTCGGCTCGAGGTTCTGCGTCTGGGCCGAGGAGGTCGCCTATCCCGAGCAGCTCACGGTGGACCGGGCGGCCGAGATGCTCCGGATGCGGCGACGGATCGAGCGGGAGCGGGTCCGGCCCCCGGACGCCGCGCGGTTCCACTTCAAGCTCGGCTACGGGTCGCTCGCCGACGTCCAGTTCGCGGTGGAGCTCTCGCTCCTCCGGCACGGCGGCGCCCACCCGGAGGTCCGCTCGCGGGGGACCCTCGAGGCGATCGAGCGCCTGGCCGCGGCCCGGCTCCTCGAGGACGGGGTGGCGCGGGCGCTCGGCGAGGCCTTCGTGTTCCTCTCCGACGTGAAGGACGCCCTCGAGGTCGACCGGCGGGTCCGGGCCGAGGCCCTCCCGCCCGACCCCGAGGCGCAGACCGTGCTGGCCCGCCGCCTGGGCTACGAGGAGTACCCCCGCCAGAGCTTCCTCGAGGACTACGGGCGGATCACGCGCCGGGCGCGCCGGGCGATGGAGCGCGTCTTCGCGGAGGCCGTCGAGGAAGGCTGACCGGCGCGGCCTCGACCGCCCTCAGCCTGCGCGCCCCCTCAGCGCACCGCGGCCTCGAGGACCCCGAGGATCCGTTCCAGGCCCCAGGACAGGTCCTCCTCGGAGATCACGAGGGGCGGGGCCAGGCGGATCGTGGTCTCGTGGGTGTCCTTGGCGAGCACCCCGCGCGCCAGGAGCTCCTCGCAGCGGGCCCGCGCCGGCGTGGCGTCGGGCGCGAGCTCGACCCCGGCCCAGAGGCCCCGGCCGCGGACCTCCTTCACCGCGGGGAGACCGGCCTCCCGGAGCGTGCGGAGCATCCGCTCCCCGAGCACCCGGGAGCGCTCCTGGAGCTCGCCGGTCCGGAGGATCCGGATCACCTCGCGGCCGATGGCGCAGGCGAACGGGTTCCCGCCGAACGTGCTCCCGTGCTCGCCCGGGCGGAGCACGCCCAGGACTTCCTCCCTGGCGACCACCGCGGAGAGCGGGACGATCCCGCCCCCGAGCGTCTTCCCCAGGAGGTAGGCGTCGGGGACCACGCCCTCGTGCTCGCAGGCGAAGGTGGCCCCGGCCCGCCCGAGGCCCGACTGGATCTCGTCGGCCAGGAGCAGCACGCCGTGCTCGCTGCAGAGCTCGCGGGCCCGCCGGAGGTAGCCCTCGGGCGGGACGATCACGCCGGCCTCGCCCTGGATCGGCTCGACGAGGAACGCGACGACGTCGGGGTCGGCCAGGGCCTCCTCGAGCGCGGCCGCGTCCCCGTAGGGGACCGTGACGAACCCCGGCGTGAACGGACCGAAGTCGCGGCGGGCGGCGGGGTCGGTGGAGAAGCTCACGATGGTGACCGTGCGCCCGTGGAAGTTCCCGGCGCAGGTCACGATCCTGGCCCGTCCCTCGGGGACGCCCTTCACGCGGTAGCCCCAGGCCCGGGCGACCTTGATCGCGGTCTCCACGGCCTCCGCGCCGCTGTTCATCGGGAGCGCCATGTCCATCCCGGCCAGCTCGCAGAGATCCCGGAGGAACGGCCCGATCTGGTCGTTGTGGAAGGCCCGGCTCGTGAGCGTGAGCCGGTCGAGCTGCCGCTTCGCGGCCTCCACCACCGCGGGGTGGCGGTGGCCGAGGTTCAGCGCGGAGTAGGCGGAGAGGAAGTCGAGGTACCGGCGGCCCTCGACGTCGGTGACCCAGGCCCCCTCGCCCTCGGCGATCACCACCGGCAGCGGGTGGTAGTTCCGCGCGCTGTACCGCTCGACCAGCTCGACGTGCTCCGCCGCC
>DATMBJ010000064.1:0-5748 GCA_035559315.1 Actinomycetota bacterium | reverse complement strand
GCCGAGCGTGGTCGGTCTGGCCACGGTGTTCGGTGCGGGGGGCGGCACCAGCTCGTACGAGGAGATCGAGAACACGGACCTGATCGTGCTGTGGGGCTCCAACGCGAGGGAGACCCACCCGATCTTCTTCCACCACGTCCTGAAGGGCGTGCGCAGGGGCGCGCGCCTCTACGCGGTGGACCCCCGGCGCACGAGCTCCGCGCGGTGGGCCGACGTCTGGCTCGGGATCGACGTGGGGTCGGACATCGCGCTCGCGAACGCGATCGGCCGGGAGATCATCGCCGCCGGCCTCGAGAACCGGACGTTCATCGCGCGGGCGACGACCGGCTTCGAGGAGTACCGGGCGTGCGTCGAGCCCTACACGCTCGAGCGGGCCGAGGAGATCACGGGCGTGCCGAGGGACGTGATCCGGGAGCTCGCCCACGCCTACGCGAAGGCGGACCGCGCGCAGATCTGCTGGACCCTCGGGATCACCGAGCACCACAACGCCGTCGACAACGTCCTCGCGCTGATCAACCTGGCCCTCCTCACCGGCCACGTCGGGCGCTACGGGAGCGGGCTGAACCCCCTCCGGGGCCAGAACAACGTCCAGGGCGGCGGCGACATGGGCGCCATCCCCAACAAGCTCCCCGGCTTCCAGGACATCGAGGAGGACGCCGAGGCCCGCCGGCGGTTCGAGGAGGCCTGGGGCTGCGAGATCATCCCCCGGCGCGGGCTGCACCTCACCCAGATGTTCGAGGCGATGGAGCACGGTGAGCTCCGGGCCCTGTACGTGATCGGGGAGAACCCGGCCACGACCGAGGCCGACGCGGGCCGGGCCGTTCGCCTGCTCCGCGGGCTCGAGCACCTGGTCGTCCAGGACGTGTTCCTGACCCAGACCGCGGAGCTCGCCCACGTCGTGCTCCCCGCCGCCCTCGCCTGGTGCGAGGCCGAGGGGACGGTCACCTCGAGCGAACGGCGGGTGCAGCGGGTGCGCAAGGCCCTGGACCCGCCGGGGCAGGCCCGGGACGACCTCTGGATCATCGCCGAGCTGGCCCGCCGCCTCGGCCGGGACTGGGGGCACCCCACCGCCGAGGAGGCCTGGGACGAGCTCCGCTCGCTCTCGCCGATGCACCGGGGGATGAGCTACCGACGGCTCGAGGAGATGGGCGGCATCCAGTGGCCCTGCTGGGACGAGGAGCACCCCGGCTCGAAGTTCCTCCACGCGAGGCTCTGGGCCGAGGACCCCGCGGAGCGCGGTCGCCCGGCCCCGTTCTCGCCGGTGGAGTGGGAGCCGCCGGTGGACGCGCTCACGGAGGAGTTCCCGATCCGGCTCACGACCGGGCGGCGGCTGGACTCGTTCAACTCCGGGGTCCAGTCGAACCTGTACCGCTCGCCGCTCCGGTGGGGCGAGACCATCGACCTCTCCCCGGAGGACGCCCTCCGCCTCGGGCTCGCCGAGGGCGAGACGGTCCGGGTCGTCTCGCGCCGGGGCGAGGTGCTGGCGCCGGTCCGGGTCGACCCCTCGCTCCGGCCGGGGCTCGCGTTCATGACTCTCCACTTCCCCGACCAGGTGAACACGAACCTGCTCACGATCGAGGCCTGGGATCCCAAGTCCGGGACCTCCGAGTTCAAGGCCACCGCGATCCGGGTGGAGAAGGTCCGCGAGCGGGCCGCGGCGGCCGGGGGATCCTGAGGGGGCGGCGTGGACCTCCACCTCTCGGACGCGCGACCGACCCCCGAGGAGCGGGAGGCCGTCGCGTCGGTCCTCGGGCCGCCCGAGAGCGCCTGGGAGGGGGCGGACCGCTCCCGGATCGACCTCGAGGGGCACGTGGCGCGCGGCGGGCTCCGCCGGGTCGAGGAGCGGCGGACGCTCCTCCTGCCCGCGCTCCAGGCGGTGCAGGACCGGGTGGGGTGGATCTCGGAGGGGGCCCTCAACCACGTGTGCGAGCGCCTCGGCGTGGCCCCGGCCGACGCCTACGGGGTCGCGAGCTTCTACGCGCTGCTCGCGACCGAGCCGCGGCCGCCCCGCGTCGCCCACGTCTGCGACGACATCGCGTGCCGGACGGCGGGGGCGGAGGCGCTCTGCCGGGACCTCGAGCGGCGCCTCGGCCCGCCGGGGGCCCCGGCGGCGGGCGGCGGCGCGACCTGGTTCCGCTCGCCGTGCCTGGGCCGCTGCGACCGAGCCCCGGCCGTCTTCTTCCAGCAGGCAGGGGTCGAAGCCCACGCCTGGAGCCTGGCGCCCACCACCGCCGAGCAGGTCGCCGCGGTCCTCTCCGGCGAGCCGTGGGACCGCCTCGCGCCGCCCCAGGCGCCGCTGCCCCAGGCCGAGGCGCCGGGCGGGCGGGCGGCGTTCCGGCTGCTCCGCAGGGTCGGCGTGGTCGACCCCGCCTCCCTCGACGACTACCGGGCCCACGGCGGCTACGAGGCCCTCCGCGTCGCGTTCGAGATCGGGCCGGAGGCCGTGATCCGGGAGGTGAAGGACGCCAAGGTCCTGGGCCGGGGCGGGGCGGCGTTCCCGATGGGGGTGAAGTGGGAGGCCGTGGCGCGCCAGCCGGCGCGGCCGAAGTACGTGGTCTGCAACGCCGACGAATCCGAGCCCGGCACGTTCAAGGACCGGGTGCTCATGGAGGAGGACCCGTTCGCGGTCGTCGAGGCCCTCACGATCGCGGGGTACGCCACCGGGGCCGAGCGCGGCTACGTCTATGTGCGGGGGGAGTACCCGCTCGCGTTCCGCCGGCTCCGGCGCGCCGTCGAGGAGGCCCGGGCCCGCGGGTTCCTGGGCGACGACGTCCTGGGCCGGGGCTTCGCGTTCGACATCGAGCTGCGGCGGGGGGCCGGGGCCTACATCTGCGGGGAGGAGACGGCGCTGTTCAACTCGATCGAGGGCCGGCGGGGCGAGCCCCGGAACAAGCCGCCGTTCCCCGTGACCCACGGCCTGTTCGGGCGGCCCACCGCGATCAACAACGTCGAGACCCTCGTGAACGTCCTCGAGATCCTCCGCGTCGGCGCCGAGGCCTACGCCGCGACCGGCACCCCGGACTCGACCGGGACCCGCCTGTTCTGCCTCTCGGGGTGCGTCGAGCGGCCGGGGCTCTACGAGGTCGAGATGGGGATCACGCTCCGCGAGCTCCTCGACCTGGCCGGGGGGGTCCGGGGCGGCCGCCCGCTCCGGGCGGTGCTCCTCGGGGGCGCCGCCGGCACGTTCCTCACGCCCGACGAGCTCGACCTGCGGCTGTCGTTCGAGGACGCGCGGGCGGCGGGCGCCTCGCTCGGGTCGGGGGTCGTGATGGCCTTCGACGACACCGTGGACCTCCGCGACGTGGTGCTCCGGATCGCCGCGTTCTTCCGGGACGAGTCCTGCGGGCAGTGCGTCCCGTGCCGCGTGGGCACCGTGCGCCAGGAGGAGGCCCTGGCCCGGCTGGCGCGGGGCCGGCCGCTGGGCTCGCGGGAGCGGGAGCTCGCGCTCCTCGCGGACGTCTGGGCGGTCATGAAGGACGCCTCCATCTGCGGCCTGGGGCAGCTCGCGCCGCTCGCGGTGGAGTCGGCGATCGCCAAGCTCAGGGTCTTCGACGGGGAGGGGGGCTGATGGCGCAGGTGCTCGTGGCGCCGCCGCGGCGGCTCGTGGACGTCGAGGTGGACGGCCGGCCCGTCCGGGTGCCCGAGGGCTCCACGATCCTCGAGGCCTGCCGGAGCCTGGGGATCGAGACCCCCACGCTCTGCTTCCTCGAGACCCTCACGCCGGTCAACGTCTGCCGGGTGTGCGTGGTCGAGGTCGAGGGCTCCCGGGTGCTCGCCCCGGCCTGCGCGCGGAAGGTCGAGCCGGGGATGGTGGTCCGCACCGACACCGAGCGGGTCCGCCACAGCCGGCGGATGGTGCTCGAGTTCCTCGCGTCCTCCGTCGACCTCTCGCTGGCCTCGGAGGACGTCCGGCGCTGGGTCGCCGAGTACGGGGCCGACCCCGAGCGGTACGGCCCGCCCGCCCCGCCGGCCGCCGAGGGGGAGCGCGACGCCCGGCGCCCGGGCCACCACGAGCCGCCGACCGGGGAGGCACGCGCGACCGTCGCCCAGCCGGTCAAGGTCGACAACGACCTCTACGTCCGGGACTACGCCCGGTGCATCCTCTGCTACAAGTGCGTCGAGGCCTGCGGGCCCGACGCGCAGAACACGTTCGCCATCGCGGTGGCCGGGCGGGGGTTCGACGCGCGGATCTCGACGGAGTTCGCCGTCCCGCTCACCGGCTCCGCCTGCGTGTACTGCGGGAACTGCATCGGGGTGTGCCCGACCGGGGCCCTCATGTTCAAGACCGAGTTCGACCTGCGGCGGGCGGGGGAGTGGGACGAGGGACGGCAGAGCGTCACCCGGACCGTCTGCCCCTACTGCGGGGTCGGCTGCAACCTCGAGCTCCACGTCCAGGACGGGCGGATCGTGAAGGCCACCTCGCCCCTCGACCACGACGTGACGCGCGGGCACCTCTGCATCAAGGGGCGGTTCGGGTGGTCGTTCGTCCACGGCGGGATGCCGGAGGACGCCGAGCGCAAGGGCGCGGGGCCGGGCACCCGGCCGGCGTAGCCGCGGTGGCCCGGGGACCCGGGGAGCGGGACGAACCCGCCGCGCGCGAGGCCGGGGCGGTCGCGACCGGGGTGCTCCTCGCGGGCGGCCGCTCGACGAGGTTCGGACGCGACAAGCTGGCCGCGCCCTACCTCGGGGAGCCCCTGCTCCACCGCGCGGCCCGGGCCCTGGCGGAGGTCTGCGCCGAGGTCGTGGTGGTGGTGGCGCCGGAGGCGCCGGACCCCTCGCTCCCCGGGGACCTGCGGGTCCGCGTGGCGCGGGACGCGCGGGAGGGGGAGGGACCGCTCGCGGGGATCCTGGCCGGCCTCCGGGCGGTTCGCACCCCCCTCGCCCTGGTGGCCGCCGGCGACATGCCGACGCTCGTCCCGTCGGTCCTCCGGGAGCTGGTCCGGGCGGTCCTGGCGGGCCCGGTGGACGCGGCCGCGCTCGGGGAGGCCGGGGGGTTCCGGCCGCTCCCCTGCGCGCTCCGCCGCGAGGCGCTCGCGGCGGCCCGGACGCGGTTCGGGGCCGGCGAGCGGAGCGTCCGGGGGTTCCTGGCCGCCCTCCGGCTCGCGGTGGTCCCCGAGGAGGCCTGGCGGGCGCTCGACCCGTCGGGGGAGACGCTCCGCGACGTGGACCTCCCCGCCGACCTCGGGCCGCGGAACGACACATCCGCTCCGTGACGGCGGATACAGGCTCCCGCCCGCGCGCGTGGTCCAGTGGGTGCCGAGGGGGTGGCGGATATGCGGCGGATCGGGGTGGAGCGGAGGCCGGTCGTGAGGCCGCGGGAAGGACGCGATGCCGTCCTGCCGCTGGATCCCCGCGACCCCGACGTCGTCCGGGTCAAGGCGCTCGTCCGGCGGGCGGCGGACCGGCCTCCTCGTCCCGTGCGATGATGCTCCCCTCGGCACGAGGGGAGCGGGGATGGATCGACTGGAGGCGCTCGGCAGGGTTCCGCTGTTCCGCGGGCTCTCTCAGCGGCAGCGGCGGCGGATCCTCAAAGGGACCCTGGACTACCGGTTCGGGCCGGGGGAGGAGCTGGTCCGCGAGGGTGAGCACGGGGAGACGCTCTTCGTGGGGGTCCTGGCGGAGGAGCCCAGGATCGCGTGGGCGATGCTCGGGGCCCTCGCCGGGAGGCTCCGGGGCGACTGACCGGCCCCGGGCCGATGCCGGCCCGGGCGCCGTCGGGTAGGCTCCACGCCCGGAGAGGGTTCCCCG
>DATMBJ010000063.1:0-11189 GCA_035559315.1 Actinomycetota bacterium | reverse complement strand
CCTCATCCAGACCGAGGTGGGCAAGGCCGCGCAGGTCGCGAAGGAGGTCCGCGAGATCAAGGGGGTCACCGAGGCCGAGGACGTCACCGGCCCCTACGACGTGATCGTCCGCGCCGAGGCGAGGAACGTGGACGAGCTCGGGAAGCTCGTCGTCGCGAAGATCCAGGCCGTGGAGGGCATCACCCGGACCCTCACCTGCCCGGTGGTCCACCTGTAGGCGCGGGGCGCCGCCCCGGCCCCTCAGGCGGTCCCCGGCGGCCCCTCGAGGGCGGTCCCCTTCTTCCGCTCGCGCTCGAAGCGCTCCACCGCGAGCTCCACGAGGCGGTCGACGAGCTCCGGGTAGGGGACGCCCGACGCCTCCCAGAGCTTGGGGTACATCGAGATCTTCGTGAACCCCGGGATCGTGTTGATCTCGTTCACGAGCAGGCGCCCCTCCTCGAGGAGGAACAGGTCCACCCGCGCCATCCCGGCGCAGTCGATCGCCCGGAACGCCTCGACCGCCATCCGCTGGGCCTCCCTGGCGACCTCCGTCGGCACGTCGGCGGGGATCAGGAGCTCGGCACCCTGCTCGTCGAGGTACTTCGCGGCGTAGTCGTAGAACTCGTGGCCCCGGGGCCGGATCTCGCCCACCACCGACGCCACGGGATCGTCGTTCCCGAGGACCGCGACCTCGAGCTCGCGCGCCCCCTCCGCGCTCCGCTCCACGACCGCCTTCCGCGCGTAGCGGAACGCCTCCTCGAGCCCCGCGCGGAGCTCCTCCGGGCGGTGCACCTTCACCACCCCCACCGACGAGCCGAGCGTCGCGGGCTTCGTGAACAGCGGGTAGCCGAGGTCGGCGGCGCGCGCCTCGACGGCCTCCGGGTCCTCCTCCCACTCCCGCTCGTGGACCACGGCGTGGGGCGCGACCGGGAGCCCGGCCCGCTCGAACAGCGCCTTCTGCACCGCCTTGTCCATCCCCACCGCCGAGGCCAGCACCCCCGCCCCGACGTACGGGATCCCGGCGAGCTCCAGGAGCCCCTGCACGGTCCCGTCCTCGCCGTAGGGGCCGTGGAGCACGGGGAACACCACGTCGACCGGGGCCCGGGTCCCGTCCTCCCGCACCAGCGCCGGCGCGTCGGGGTCCCGGGCCAGCTCGATCCCCGGCCCGGCGTCCTCCTCCACCGACGGGAGCGCGCCCCCCGCCGCGGGGAGGGCGGGCGGCCCGCCCGGCAGCATCCGCCAGGCGCCCCCCTTCGTGATCCCGATGGGGATCACCTCGTAGCGGGCCGGGTCCAGGGCCTCGATCACCGACCGGGCCGAGAGGCAGGAGATCTCGTGCTCGGCCGAGCGCCCCCCGAACAGCACGGCGATCCGCCGGCGCCCCCCGGTCCCGCTCCCCGCGCTCACACCTTCTCCAGGGCCCGCCCGAAGTCCTCGATCAGGTCCTCGACGTCCTCCAGCCCCACCGAGACCCGGACGAGCCCGTCGGCGATCCCCGCGGCGCGGCGGGCCTCCGGCGTGTACTGGCGGTGGGTCGTGGAGGCGGCGTGGCCGACGAGCGTATGGGTCCCGCCGAGGCTCCCCGCGATCCAGGCGAGCTCGAGCGCGTCGCAGAACCGCTTCCCCGCCTCCACCCCGCCCTCGACCTCGAACGCGAGCATCCCCCCGCAGCCCCGCGGCAGGATCCTCCGGGCCACCTCGTGGTCCGAGTGGGAGGGCAGGCCCGCGTAGTGCACCCGCTCCACCTTCGGGTGGGCCTGGAGGAACCGCGCCAGCGCGAGCGCGCTCGCGGAGTGCCGCTCCATCCGGAGGGCGAGCGTGGCGAGCCCCCGCAGGCAGAGCCAGGCCTCGAAGGGGGCCATCGTCCCCCCGGTGTCGATCACCGTGTCGCGGAGCCGGCGCATCCCCTCTTCGCTCGTGCAGACCACGCCGGCGATCAGGTCCAGGTGGCCGCCCACGTACTTGGTCGCGGAGTGGACCACGTGATCGAAGCCGAACGCCGCCGGGCGGCACAGGTAGGGCGAGGCGAACGTGTTGTCGACGACGGCCGGCACGCCCGCCTCGCGGCAGGCCGCGCCGAGCGCCTCGAGGTCCGCCACGCGCATCGTGGGGTTCGCGATGGTCTCCACGTAGAAGAGCCTCGCCCCCGGGAGGGCCCGGGCCACCGCGCCCAGGTCGTGGGCGTCGACGAACTCCACCTCCACCCCGTAGCGCGGCAGGACCCTCGTGAACAGCGCGTACGTCCCGCCGTACAGCTCGCGGCTCGAGACGATCCGGTCGCCCCGCTCGGCGAGGGCGGTCACGACGGTGTGGATCGCCGCCATCCCCGAGGCGAAGCCGAACGCCGCCTCCGTCCCCTCGAGGTCCGCCATCAGGCGCTCGAACGCGAGGACCGTGGGGTTCCCGTAGCCCCGGGTGTAGGTGTAGCCGGGCCGGCGGAACGCGATGGTCTCCGCGTACTCCTCCGAGGACCCGAACCGGAACGTCGCGGTCTGGAAGATGGGGACGCTCGGGGTGTCCTGCCGGATGGGGGGCGTGCGCTGGCCGTGGACCGCGCGCGTCGCGAACCCGAGCGGGCGCTCCTCGCTCACGGCCCCCAGGCTACCCGTCCGCCGGCGGCCAGGCCCACCGCTTCGGGTACCGTGACCGAAGGTCCTCGACGAGCACCGCCAGCTCGTCCATCACCCGGTCGGTGAGCTCGCGGAGGAGGTCCTGGTCGTCCCGGCGGCCCTCGTGCTCGGAGAGGTCGATGGGCGCGCCAGCCTTCACCCAGATCGGACGGCCGAAGGCCAGGCTGCCCGGCCCCGACTTCTGCCACACGGCCTGCCCGCCCCAGGTCGCGACCGGCGTGACGGGGACCCCGGCGGCGAGCGCGATCCGCACCACCCCCGTCTTCCCCCGCATCGGCGTGAAGTCCGGGTTCTTGGTCACGGTCGCCTCCGGGTAGACCACCACCACCTCCCCCGCGCGGAGGAGCTCCACGGCCCGTTCCACCGGCGCCGGGTCGCCGGTCCCACGGCGGACCGGGATCTGGCGCATCCCGCGCAGCACGGCGCCGAGGACCGGCACCTCGAAGAGCTCGGCCTTGGCCAGGAACCGGGGGCGCCGCCCCGCCTTCACCAGGAAGTAGCCGTGCGCGAACTGGTCGATGTACGAGACGTGGTTCCCGGCCACGAGCACCGGCCCCTCGCGGGGGATGTGCTCGAGGCCCTCGAAGCGCCAGTTGAACCACAGCTTGAGCGGGGGAAGGACGACGGACTTCGCGACCTCGAACAGTGGCTCCACGGGGCCCGGCTCCTCTCGCGCCCGTCGATCCTAGCGCGATCCCGGGCCGCGCTCCCCCCCGCGGACGAGCCGCCAGGCCGTGGGAAGGAGGACGGCGGCCGCGAACAGCTTGAGCACGTCGCCCACGACGAACGGGTAGAGCCCGAGCTCGAGCGCGCGGCCGGCGGGCACGCCGAGGGCTCCGGCGAGCCACGGGACCCCGACCGCGTACAGCACCACCTCGCCCACCAGCATGGCCGCCACGGCCCCCCGGAAGCTCCGGTCCCAGCCCCGGCGCGCGAGCCATCCCACGACCGCCGCCGCCGCCACGAACCCCCACAGGTACCCCCCGGTGGCCGAGGTCGCCTGGAGCAGCGACCACCCGCTGGCGCCGCCCGCGAAGAACGGGAGGCCCACCGCGCCCTCGAGGAGGTAGAGACCCATCGACGCCGCCCCGAGCCCCGGCCCCAGGGCGGCGCCCACGAGGAGCACCCCGAGGGTCTGTCCGGTGATCGGGACCGGCGTGAACGGGAGGTGGATCTCCAGCCGGGCGAGCGCGGCGACCAGCAGGCTGCCGGCCACCACCAGGGCGACGCGCGACGCGCGGGCGGACGCGCGGCTCGCCGGGACCAGGGCGGATGCGAGCGTGCTCAACGGCCCCTCCTTCCTCTTCTCCTCATCGACCCCTCGGGCGCGCCCCCGGGCAGCCTCCGGCACGGCGCGCGGGCGATGCGCCCATCGCCACGTCCATCGGACCCGGGGCGACCGCCGCAGGTTACCCCGACCCCCGGGGGCTACGCTGTGCCCGATGCGGGTCCTCGCGGTGCCGGTGAAGTCGCTCTCCGAGGCCAAGGGCCGCCTCGCCCCGGTCCTGGAGCCGCTCGAGCGGGCCGCCCTCACGCTCGCGATGCTGGAGGACGTCCTGGATGCCGCCACCGCCGTCCCCGGGTGGGAGACGTGGGTCGTCTCCCCCGACGAGGCCGTCCTCGAGATCGCCGTCCGCCGCCGCGTGCGGGCGGTCGCCGAGGAGGAACCCTCCCTGGGCGGCGCGGTCCGCCAGGTCGAGGAGGAGGCGGAGGCGCGGGGCGCCGAGGCCCTGGCCGTGCTCCTGGCGGACACGCCGCTCGTCACCGCCGAGGCCCTCGGGGCGGCGCTCCGGACCCTCGGCGCCGTCGTCCTCGCCCCCTCCGCGGACCGCCGGGGGACGAACCTGCTCCTCCGCCGCCCGCCCCGGGCGATCCCGGCCCGGTTCGGCCGGTCGTCGTTCCGCCGCCACCGGGAGGAGGCCGCGCGCCGAGGGCTCCCCGTCGCCGTCGTCGAGCGCCCCGAGCTCGCCTTCGACCTCGACGCGCCGGGCGATATCCTCAGGCTGCTCGAGGGGGGCGCGCGGGGGAGGACGCGGGCCGTCTGCCTCGAGATGGACCTCCGGGCCAGGCTCGCGGTCCGGACCTGAGCGGGAAGAGGGGAACCATGCCGCAGGGCACGATCAAGGATTACGACCCCGACCAGCGGAGGGGCACCCTGCTGATGGACGACCGGACCGAGGTGCACATCGACCCCGCCTCGGTGGAGGGCGCCGGGATCCGGTACCTCCGGATCGGGCAGCGCGTGAAGTTCGACCTCGCCGAGGAGGGCGGGCGGAAGGTCGCCCGCACCCTGCGGATCGTGACGTTCGACTAGCCCCCGGCCCGGGTCGAGCGGCGCCGGCGCCGGGTCGCGGCGACCTGCTCGCGGAACGCCTTGCCGGGCTGGAACGCGGGCACGTCCCGCGCCGGCACCACGATCTCGACCTCCGGACGTCGTGGGTTCCGGGCCAGCCGGGGGTTCCGCCGCTGGCGCTGGAAACTCCCGAAGCCGGAGAGGGAGACCCGCTCCCCCGAGGCCACCGCACCCCTGATCACGTCCAGGACGGCGTCCACGACGGCCGCCACCTCGGCCCGGCTCGCGCCCGTCCGCCGCGCCACCTCCGACACCAGCTCGCCCTTGTTCACCCGCCTCCTCCCCTGGAGCCCCGGCCCGCCCGCGTGCTCCGGCGGCTCGCCTGGCGGCCCCGGCCGCATCGACCGGCGAGGGCCACCGTACCGGCCCGTCCGGGGGGAGGGCAACGGTCGGCCTGGTCATGCCGCCCGCCCGGTGCGACCATGGAGCCGTGCGGAAGCTCCCGGTCCTCGTCGTCGTGGTCGCCCTGGCCCAGACGGCCTGCGGCGGTGGGGTCCACCGGGAGTTCGCTCGGTACTACGACCCGTCCGGGCACTTCAGCGCCGTCCTCCCCCGCGACAACCAGGTCCGGGTGCTCCCCCCCGAGGCGGGCGGCGACCAGACGGGCCCGCAGCTCCTCTCGGGGGTGCAGTCCGTGCCGGTCCAGCCCTCGCCGGCGCAGGGCCTCGGCGGGATCGGGGTCGAGCCGCTCGGGACGCAGGACCGCACCGCCTACTACGTGTTCGCGTTCACCGCGGACCTGCTCCAGGACGAGGAGGACCTGGCCCGGATCTACACGAGTCAGCCGGGGGTCGACGTGAAGGTCCAGGAGCCCGTCCGGATCGGGGACGATACCGGCCTCCTCGTCGTGGCGGAGAGCGAGACCCAGGGCGGCGTCCGGTTCTCGGTCGCCTCGGGGTTCCTGCTGGCGGGCGACGTCGGGTACTGGATCGCCGCGGCCTTCCCCGCGGGCGGGTGGGAGGCGGAACGGCAGGACTTCCTCACGGTCCTCTCGTCGTTCCGGACCGACGTCCCGCCGGCGGTGGGCGCGATCCCCGTCGGGGCTCCCTGAAGCCTCCCCCGGATCGGCGGACGAGGAGCCTCCGGTACACTGGCATCGGCCGCACTGGGGTGTGGGGTAACGGTAGCCCGCCTGACTCTGGAGCATCCCGAGGCCGAGCGGTGTGCTGACGTGCGCCGACCTGGAGCGGGCGGCGAGCGGGAGACGCCGAGTTAGGTTGGCTGAGGCTTCCGTCCTAGCCTGGCGGAGAGCGCCGTGGAGCCTCGCCGTAGCCGTTCCGAGCCATGACCTACCCGCGCTCGGAACGCGCCGCAGAACGCCTTTCAGCGCCGCTCTGTCCAGAATCTAGTGAATCCCGCTCGAGATTGCACCGGTGAGGTCGGCCAGGGTCCGCAGCAAGACCTCGCTGGCGTGCGCCCGACGGATCACGGCGCCTTAGTCACGACGAGACGGCCGGTCACTCCGTGGAGATTCGTGGGTCACGCGCGGAAGGGCCGCGCGAGGCCGTGCCCGCCAACGTTGTGTATGAGACGACCACTCCATGGCTCCTGTGAACGTTCAGCTGGCCGCCACCAGCTCCCCGGTCACCTCCTTCGCGGGCTCGTCGGGCTCTCCTCGAACGATCCTCACCCGCGCCTTGGCGAGCGCCTCCACGCCCATGTAGCGGCGAGCGACGGCCCACTCGTCGTGGCACTCGGCAAGGACCGCGCCCACCAGCCGGACGATCGCGGCCCGGTTGGGGAAGATGCCCACGACGTCGGTGCGCCGGCGCACCTCCCGGTTCAGGCGCTCCTGCGGGTCGTTGGACCAGATCTGGCGCCAGAGCTCGGCGGGGAAGGAGGCGAAGGCGATGACGATATCGGGAGCCCCCTATCGACCGCCCCCCTCGGGCAACCGCTCAAGGAGCTCGTCGGTGACTCCCTCGAGCCGTAGCCCTGACTGGCCGCCCTTGACTTGACATAAATCCCAGTGGACAAGCGTGCCCAACGAGCACGCGACCGCCCCCACGACCCTCCAGGAACACGGTGCCGGCTACCGAGGCAACTCACTGCTTCGACCAGACGGGAATGGCGAATCAGGTCCTCATGCGAGCGAAAACTCACCTCCGTGAGTTATCCGAGCCTCCAGCTCCTTCTCATCCGAAACGTCAACCATCCAGGCATTGACATGGTCTGCTATGTAGCGCGCTTCCTCCAAGGTCCGCGCGTGCCCATGAAACGACGGTACGTATACTATACCGACGTCTATATCCCTCTCGACGGGAAGAATCCGATCCGGAATCTCCAGCTCGCCGCCCGCCTCACGCAGCCGACCAAGCGTCCAACCCCATGCTTTCACCTGTTCCGCCAAGCTTTCCTGATCGGGAACGTCAAACGACCACGTTTGGACAAGCTGTCTGGGCACGGAATTCACAGCAACGAAATCAAGGCGCTCCTCGTGATAGGCAGAACGGAGAACGGTCCGTTCGAAGAATGTCTTGTTCTTCACGAGCCCATGTTGCATATAAAGTCGACGCACTTCCCTGAGCGCCCTGTGCTTCTTCTCGAACCTCAATCGCCTCGATTCCGGATCGACCACGAGTTCCGAGAAGACCGTCTCTACCGCGCTGTCGAGATCCGCCGCTGCGAGTGGCCGGGGCGGCGATAGCTGGACGATGTTGCGGTATTCCCGGCGCAGTTGCTCCAACCACTGGGTACTGGGCTCCACCTCCGGCTCCCAGAGCGTCTCCTGGGACCTGTGGAAGTCGTCTACGACACGACCGACGGCATCCAAGAAATCCCAAGCCGCCCGAAGAACACCCCGGTCATCCAGCGCACGCGCTCGCCTCGGGTTTTCAACCTGCCGCACCTCCCACCGCCCGAGCTCCTCGCTACCGACAATCACCCCGACGTTGACGAATTCCTCTCGGGCGGGATCTGGGACGAAGCGAACCACCGAATAGACGAATCTCATGAGCCACCTCCGGCGGCGGACCGTAGCCGTCTACCCACTTCACCAGCACGCCGTTCCAGGAACCATCCCAGCGCCTCCAGTTCCTGATCCGAGACCGCCCAGGAGGCAGGCACCGAGCAAAGGATCGAACGGATGGCGCTGCGTGTCACAGCCCCGATCTTGGCCGCGGCATCGCGCAATGCCTCCGGGTCGAGGCGAGTGGTCAGATTCGGGAGATGGGGCTGATCAACCACAGCTTGAAGATCCTCGATGGTCCACGAAGGACCCTTCGGCAGGTAATGACCGTGGTCGTGACTGTAGACCTTCTGGTCGTCGGTCTGGCAGTACAGCCATTGGTCATCGGCGCCCCAGCACCAGTCATACAGAGCCACGATCCTGGCAGCGCGGCTGGAGTTGTCGTCGCGATCCAGGCGGGTTAGCTCGCCTCGCGCCTCGAAAGCATCCTCAACATGACGTGAGGCATGCACCAGCCACCCCGCGCGGAGCGTTAGGCCGGGGGCGTACTCGTAGCCATCGAGCTCCTCCGGGATTCTCGCGACCGCCACCTCGCATGCAGGGGCATCGATTAGACGAGCAACCGAGCCCACGACGTAGTCGTTCACGAGGACCTTCGGGCCCTGAGGGTTGTTGGACATCTTCAGCCACCAGCGCCGTCCGTCCACGTCGCGCGCCAACAGAGGCTTGCTCCCGCCGCTGCAGGGACTCTGCCCGAATGCCATGACTATCCGAACAGCGTCGTCGGGATCCGCGCGGTCCCTCACCAGCCCTCGCCACTCGTCAACGCGGCCAGGTGTTTCCATCTGGAACCTCAATGCAATCCGCAGGCCTTCAAGGCCGCCGTGAGGGGATCCTGATAGAAGACGGGGTCGACGGCGTCGAGGATGTCGCCGGGGACCTCCAGCAGGTGGCGCTTGTTCTCCACCGGGATCACCACCTTCTTCGCGCCGTTGTCCATCACGGCCTGGAGCGGCTCGTAGACGCTCGGCAGGGGCAGGATGTTCCCGTGGATCGTCATCTGCCCGAGGACCACCAGCCCCGCCTGGACCGGCTGGTTCCGAAGGAGCGAGTACAGAGCCACGAAGAACGCCACCCCCGCCTCGGCCCCCTCCTTCGATGCCGTGAGATCCACGACCTGCACGTGGAAGTCGTAGGAGCGGAGATCGCTCTCGATCCCGAGCTCCCGGGAGCGGGCCTTCACGTAGTCGAACGCGGTCTGGATCGACTCCCGCATCGCCCGTCCCAGGCTCCCCGTGATCCTCAGCTTCCCGGACCCCGAGAACCGGCTCACCTCGATCCGGTGGATCGCCACCTTGTCGCCGTCGGTCAGGGCGGCGGTGTAGACCGTCCCGGGCGGCAGCGGGTCGGGCGAGATGAGGTCGCGTCCCCCCTCCTCCGGGACCCCGACGAAGCGTTGCTCCCGGGTCTCCCGGTCGAGGTAGGAGAAGGAGGTCCGGGAGTACTCGAAGCCGCCCATCTTCCTGAGCTGCTCCTTCACCCGACGCCGCCCCTCGAGGGCGAGCTCCAGGTACTCCCGGAGTTCCTCCACGGTCGGGTCGCCCGCGGGATGGAGCAGCTTCACGAGGCCCGAGACCGTCTTCCGGACCGCCTTCACGTCGCGGGCGTTCAGGTGGTCGCCGAACTCCCAGTGCCGGTCGACGAGATCCGCGTAGCTCCGCTTGCGGAGCTCCCTGAAGACCTCGGCCATGTAGTCGACCACGAACCCGTAGTGGGAGGTGAAGAACCGGGTCTCCATCTTGGGGGTCTCCCAGCCGGGCAGGTAGAAGTGGAGCCGGTCGATGAACGCCATGTCCTGGAGCTGGTCCGGGAGAGGCTGGAGGAGGTGGTGGGTTCGGACGAGGACGTCCACCGGCTGGTCGAGGTTCCCCACGAAGACGATGGAGGCCTCCGCCGGGACCTCCTCGCGCCCCCGGGAGAACGAGCCCGACTCCATGTAGTCCTTCAGGATCTGCACGCCCGTGGGGTCGGTGAAGTGGACCCCGGCCACCTCGTCGAAGGCCACGACGTCCCAGAGCCCGACGAGGCCCACCTTGTTCGTGGAGAGGTTCCAGAACATCTGGGCGACCGTGGTCTTGCCGCCCGAGATCAGGATGCTGTTGGGCGAGAGCTCCCGGTACACGAACGACTTCCCGGTCCCCCGTGGGCCGAGCTCGATCAGGTTGTAGTTCCGCTCCACCATCGGGACCAGGCGGACGAGGAACAGCAGCTTCACCCGCCTCTCGAAGTGGGAGGGCTCGAGCCCCATCGACCGCACGAGCAGGTCGATCCACTCGTCGGTGGAGAACCGCTCCCGGGCCTCGGCGTACTCGCCGAACTCGAGGCTCGCGACCTGGATCGGCTTGAGCGCCGTGATGAAGAACGGCCGCTTGAGGCCGCCCACCTCCTCGGCCTCGTCGTAGCGGAGGTCGACCTGGGCCCAGACGCCGCCCTCGAGGAGGCGCCCGTACTTGTAGACGAGATCCTCCGGGACGTGCACGTACCGGCTCCCCAGGCCGGCGAGCTCGGCCCAGAACTTCCCCTCGCTCTCCAGGAACCGGACCTTCACCTTGTCGATGAACCGGTGCTCGCCCGCCCGCTTGAGCTTGGCCTGCGCGCGTTGGGCCTCGTCGGCCCGGACGAAGTTCTCGGCGATCGTCTCGTTCACCACCCGCAGGCCGACCTCCACGGCCTGGGGGTCGTCGGAGGCGCAGTACTTCCCTAGCAGGTACTCGAGGACGTAGACGGGGACGTTCGCCCCCACCTTCACCCGCCGGACCAGGTCCTTGCGGACCACCTTGCCGGGGAAGGCGTCGTTCGCCTTCCGGTCCAGGGCGTCCAGCGCCGCGGGGTCAGTCGAGCTCATCACCCACCCTCACATCCGCCGCCACCTCGGCGGGCTTCGACTTCCCGAGGAGCCGGTCCGTCCTCGAATCGTAGACCTCGACGCTGACGCGTTCTCCCTTCTTCAGGCGCTCCACGACCTGGAACGTGACGATCTGGGGCTCCCCGGGGGGACGGTCCATGCGGAGCTCAAGGGTCCCGGTGGTCTCGTCGAAGC
Source organism: Actinomycetota bacterium (assembly GCA_035559315.1). Taxonomy (GTDB): domain Bacteria; phylum Actinomycetota; class UBA4738; order UBA4738; family HRBIN12; genus DATLZM01. The sequence continues at coordinate 219 of DATMBJ010000063.1, read as the reverse complement.
CCTGGCCGGCGACCGCGCGGGCCACCTCCTTCCCCCCCGACCGCGCCACCACCCGGACCGAGACACTCTCCGAGAAGAGGTTCGGGTCGAGCGCGAGCGCCGCCGAGAACACCCCAGTGGTCACGCGGGCGCCCGGCACCTCGACGCGGACCGGCGAGGCGACCGCGGCCGGCGGGGCGGTGCGGACGACGATCGCGGGTACGAGGAGCTCCTGGGGAG
>DATMBJ010000062.1:0-4377 GCA_035559315.1 Actinomycetota bacterium | reverse complement strand
GGGACCGGCCCGAGCGCGGCCCCTCCCCCCGGTGGGGACGCGGTCGCCGGGCCGCCGGGCTCGGGCTCGGGGGAGCGTGGCGCCTCGGGTTCCGCCAGGCGCTCCCGGACGGCGGCCGCGAGCTCCCGCACGGCCGGGTCGGGGTCCTCGTGGAGCTCGGCGGCCGCTGCGAGCGCCTCCGGGCTCCCCTCCGCGGTGAGCAGGCGGAGGGCGCCGAGCCGCCGCGCGTCGTCGTGGGCCAGGGCTTCGGCCAAGCGGGGCGGACCGAGGAGCCGGCCGAGCTCCCCGAGCGCGGCGCGCTCGTCCTCGGTGAGGGGGGAAGGGAGTTCGGCCGCGGCCCAGAGCAGGGCGTCGAGCGCCTCGTCGTCGACCGGTCCCGCCGCCCGGATCAGCGAGGGCAGGGCCGCGAGGGCGGCCGCCTGGGCGACCGGGGAACGGCGGGCGGCGATCAGGGGTGCAATCTCCGTGGAGGGGACGGGGCGCGCCGCGGCCAGGCGCACGGCGGCGGCCCGAACCTCGTCGGCCGGGTCCTGCAGGCCCTGCCGGATCACCTCGAGGCTCACGTCGGCGGCCCGGGGGGTGAGGATCTCGAGGGCCAGGCGGCGGACGTCGCGGTCGGGGTCCACCACGAGGGCTGCGACCCGGCCGAGATCCGCCTCGGAGACCCCTCGGACCGCGAGCGCCTCGAGGGCAGCCCTGCGTTCGGCCGCGTCCGACGACGCGAGGGAGGGAGACCGGGGCCCCGGGACCGGGGAGGGCGGCGGCTCCGCGAGGGCAGCCGGGGCGGCCGGCTCCACGGCGACCCCGGGGTCCGGCCCGAGGGGCGTGACGTCCGCGGCCGGCTCCGATGCCGGCCCGGAGGCGCGCTCGACCTCGTCGATGCGCTCGCCGGCCGGCTCTGCCTCCCCCGGCTCGGCCTCGTCCAGCTGGCGGGCCCGCTCGGCGAGCGCCTTGAGGCTCCGGTACCAGTCCTGCTCGTACGCCTCGACCTCGGGCGAGGTCCCAGGGGGAGCGTGGCCGTTCCCGCCGCCTTCCACCAGGCTCCGCAGCCCGCCCGCGTCGGGCTCCCGCTCCGCCACCGCCCCTCCCCGCTACGGCCGGGCGCGGGAGGCGCCGAGGTCGAGGCCGGACGGGTTCCGGGGGCCGATCCCGAGCTGCACCGCGGCCATCGCGGCCTGGGTTCGGTTGGTCACCCCCAGCTTGCGGAAGATCGCCGCGAGGTGCGCCTTCACGGTCTTCTCCGAGAGGTACAGGCTCTGGGCGATCTCGCGGTTGCTGCGGCCCTCGGCGAGGAGGGCGAGGATGTCCTGCTCCCGGTGGGTGAGCGAGAGCTCGGGCCGGCGGGCGGCCTCCCCGTTCGTCGCGGCCGCCTGGTTCTCGTCGAAGAGGTTCTGGATCACCCGGGGCGAGAGCACGTTGCCGCTGCCGGAGAGCGCGACGCGGATCGCCTGTCCCAGGTCCTCGGGGGTGGCGTCCTTGAGCATGTACCCCGCGGCCCCCTCGGCCAGCGCACGCCGCACGTACAGCGAGTTCTCGTAGCTCGAGAGCATGATCACCGGCGTCGCCGGCCAGTTGGCGCGGATCGCCCGGAGGAGCTCGAGCCCGTCGAGCTCCGGCATCCTGACGTCGACCAGCGCGACGTCCGCCGGCTCCTCCTCCATGATCCGGAGCGCCTGCTGGGCGCCGTCGGCCTCCACCACCTCGGCGTCCGGGAAGCACTCGCGGACCACGTAGGACATGCCCCGGCGCACCAGGGCGTGGTCGTCTACGATCATGATCCTCACGGCTCCACTCCTCGCTCTCGGACGGGCAGCCTCGCGGCGACCCGTGTGCCGGACCCCGGGGAGGACCCCACCTCGAGCCTCCCGCCCACCTCCTCCACGGTGCGGTGCATCAGGTCGAGCCCGAAGTGCGGGCCGTCGAGGGTCGCATCGGGCGCGAACCCGCGCCCGCGGTCCCGGACCTCCACGACGAGCTCGTCGCCCTCCACCGCCACGACGACCTCCACCTCCCGGGCCCCGGCGTGCTTCGCGGCGTTCGCGATCGCCTCCCGGAGGACGACGACGGCCGCGTCGAGCACCCGCCGCGGCACCGGGCCGAGGTCGCCGCGGACGGTCACCTTGGGGGAGAGCCGCCAGCGACGGGCCAGCTCCCGGACGGTCGCCTCGAGGGAGGCGTCGGGGCCGGGCCCGCGGTCCCCGGAGAGGTCGAAGAGGATCGACCGCAGCTCGCCGAGCGCCCGCCGGATCTCCACCTCCACCTCCCGGAGCCGCTCGATCGCGGCCCCCGGGTCGGTGACGATCCGCTCGCGGAGGGCCCGCAGCTCGAGGAGGGCGCCGGTCACGGCCTGGATGATCCCGTCGTGGACCTCGAAGGCCCAGCGGGTGCGTTCGCGGTGCAGGCGGGCCTCGGCCGCGCGCACGTGCGCCTCCACGGCGGCCCGGCCCACGCCGACCAGCGCGGCGACGGCCTCCACCGTTCCCGGCTCGAGCCCGGGATCGCGCTCCCAGGTCGCCAGGAGGATCTCGAGCCCGTCGGCGCCGGCGCAGGAGGCCGCCCGGGCCGCGGCCCCGCCCGCGCCCAGCACCACCGCGAGCTGCCGGGCCTGGGCCTCGTCCATGGCCGCCGTCCCGCGTTCCAGCCGCGCGAGCCCGTTCCGGATCCCCTCGGGGACCGCCCGGGGCCACCCACGGACGGGCACCGCCGCGACCTCGAGGTCGGGCCCGCGCTCCCGCAGGTGGAAGAGCTGCTCGGCGCCGAGCGCCTCCCGCACCGCCTCGAGGAGGGCGGGGACGCCCTCGGCCGAGGCCACGTGGCGGCGGACGGCCGCGGCCACCGCCCCCAGGGGATCCCGACCCTCCGCCGGTCGCTCGGCCCCGGCCTCCGCCGGGAGGGGCTCGCCCCGGAGGACGGCGCGGACCAGCGACGGGGCGGCCGAACGGAACCCACCGGCGGCGCCGGGCCCGGCCCCCTCCCGGGGCCGGGCGAAGGCCGTCCCCTCCGCGAGGGGGCAGACGATGAAGCCGGCCACCCGTCCCTCGAGCACCTCGTCGATCCGGGCGGGGAGCGGTCTCGCATCGGGCGCCGTCCACCACGTCGTGCGCCGAGCCGCACCGTTCACGGCGACGCCCACCACGTCCAGGCCGAGCCGCTCTGCGACCCGGCGGCAGGCCTCGACGCCCGAGGCCCACGGCGCGGCGGGCGGGGCGCCCAGCGATGGGCCGGTCATGGGATCTCGCTCCTCCGACCTTCGGTCTAGTGCTTCTTTCGACCGGTCGGGGCTCGGCCTTAACCCCTCGGTCGGAGGTCGGACGCGGGACCTAGCCGCCGGCCGGCGTCCGGGTTCGCTCCGCCGCCGTGGGCGGCGCTGGCTCGCGGGGCTCGAGGGCCCGCTCGAGGAGCTGGGCGAGGTCCGCCACCTCCACCGCGTCACCCCGGTCCTTCGCGCCGTCGTCGAGCATCACGAGGCAGTACGGGCAGGCCACGCCCACCACCCCCGCCCCCGTGGAGGCGGCCTCGTCCATCCGCTCTCGGTTGACCCGGCGCCCGATGGGCTCCTCCATCCACATCCGGGCGCCCCCGGCCCCGCAGCAGAACCCCCGCTCCCGGTGCCGGGGGAGCTCCACCCGGTCGAGCCCGGGGATCGCGTCGAGCACGCGGCGGGGCTCGTCGTAGACGCCGTTGTGCCGGCCGAGGTAGCAGGGGTCGTGGTAGGCGACGAGGGCCCGCACCTCCTCCGTGGGCCGGAGCCGGCCCTCCGCGACCAGGCGCGCGAGGAACGTCGAATGGTGGACGACCTCGTAGCGGCCGCCGAGGTCGGGGTACTCGTTCCGCAGGGTGTTGAAGCAGTGCGGGCAGTTCGTGAGGATCGTCCGAACCCCGGCGGCGTCGAGGGTGGCCACGTTCTGCTCGGCCAGGGTCTGGAACAGGTACTCGTTGCCCATCCGCCGGGCCGGGTCCCCCGTGCAGAGCTCCCGCGGCCCCAGGATCGCGAAGTCCACGCCGGCCCGAGTGAGGAGGCGGGCCATGGCCCGGGAGATTCCCTTCGCCCGGTCGTCGAAGGCCCCGGCGCACCCCACCCAGTACAGGACCTCGGGCGCCGGGTCGCCCTCCCCCAGCACCCGCACGTCGAGCCCCCTCGCCCAGTCCGCCCGCTGATCCTGCGGCATCCCCCACGGGTTCCCCTGCCCCTCGAGCCCCCGGAGCATGGCCCCCAGCTCCTGCGGGAACGCCGACTCGCCCATCACCTGGTAGCGACGGAGGTCCACGATGTGGTCCACGTGCTCGATGTCGACCGGGCACTCCTGCATGCACGCGCCGCAGGTCGTGCAGCTCCAGATCACCTCGGGGTCGACGACGTCGGGGACGATCGGGGGG
>DATMBJ010000061.1:0-9969 GCA_035559315.1 Actinomycetota bacterium | reverse complement strand
CGCGTCCGGGCGTGGACGTCGCGGTGGTGGGGGACGTGATGGTGGACGTGAGCGTGGCGGCGCCCGCCCTCGCGGCGGGCGGGGACGTGCACGGGTCGGTCCGGCTCCGCCCCGGCGGGTCGGGGGCCAACGCCGCGGCCTGGGCCGCGTATGCCGGGGCCCGGGTGCGGCTCCACGGCCGGGTGGGCGACGACCTCGCCGGGAGGCTCCTCCGGGAGGCGCTGGCGGCGCGGGGGGTGGAGGCCGCGCTCGCGGTCGATCCGGCGGCCCCCACGGGCACGATGCTCGTGGTCCGCTCGGCCGGGGAGCGCTCGATGGTGGCCGACCGGGGGGCCAACGACCGGCTGGCGCCGGAGGATCTCCCCGGGCGGCTGGACGCCCGGGCGGTGCTGGTCTCGGGATACCTCGTGCTCGGCGAGGGCTCGCGGGAGGCGGCCCTCACGGCGCTCGCCCGGGCCGGGGGAGCCCTGTCGGCGGTGGACGCCGCCTCCTGGCCGCTCCTCGAGGCCTTGGGCCCGGGCCGGTTCCTCGGGGCGGTCGCGGGCGCCGACCTCCTGCTCGCGAACGAGCGCGAGGCCGAGGTGCTCGCCGGCGAGGGTCCCGAGGCGGCCGCGGCCCGCCTGGCCCGTGGCCGTCGGGGGGCGTTCGTGAAGCTCGGGCCCCGGGGGGCGGTCGGCTGGATCGACGGGGCGCCGCTGCGGCAGGAGGTGGAACCCGTCCCGGCCGCCGACGCCACGGGGGCCGGCGACGCGTTCGACGGCGTGCTGCTCGCGGCCCTCGCGCTGGGGGAGGCCCCGGCCGAGGCGCTCCGCCGGGCCTGCGCGGCGGGGAGGCGGGTCGCCGCGTCGGGGGAGCAGTGGCCGTGAACGGGCCGTTCCGGCTCTCGGAGGAGGTGCGGTCGGCCCTCGAGGAACGACGGGCGGTCGTGGCGCTCGAGACGAGCGTCCTGGCCCAGGGGCTCCCGGCGCCGAGGAACCTCGAGGCGGCGGCGGCGATGGGGCTCGCGGTCCGGCGGGGCGGCGCCGTCCCGGCCTGGGTCGCGGTCGAGGATGGCGCCCTGGTGGTGGGCCTGGGGGAGGAGGAGCTCGAACGCCTGGCCGCGCCGGACGCCGCGGCGAAGGTGGCCCGCCGGGACCTGCCGGCGGCCGTGGCCTCGGGTGGGCTCGGGGCGACGACGGTCTCCGCCACGCTCTGGGCCGCCCACCGGGTGGGGATCGAGGTCGTGGCCACCGGCGGGATCGGCGGCGTGCACCCCGGGGACGCCGACGTCTCGGCGGACCTGTTCGAGCTGGCCCGCACGCCGGGCCTCGTGGTCTGCGCCGGCCCCAAGTCGATCGTGGACCCCGTGGCCACGGCGGAGCGGCTCGAGGAGCTCGGGATCCTGGTGGTCGGCTACCGCTGCCGGCGCCTCCCGTTCTTCCTGGTCCGAGAGGCCCCGGTGGATCTGGAGCACCGGGTCGAGACGCCCGAGGAGGCGGCCCGGGTGGCCGCCGCCCGCCGGGAGCTCGGGGTGGGGGCGGCCGTGCTGCTCTGCAGCCCGATCGACGAGGCGCGGGCGATGGACGCCGGGGAGGTGGCCGCCGCCCTCCGCGCCTGCGAGGCCGAGGCCGACCGGCTGGGCGTCTCGGGGAAGGCCCGCACCCCGTTCCTCCTGGCCTGCCTCGCCGAGCGGACCGACGGCCGGAGCCTCGAGGCGAACCTCGCCCTCCTGGAGGCCGACGCGGAGCTCGCGTCCCGCGTGGCGGCGGCCCTGGCGATCCTGGGCTGAGCGGAGGGCGCTACCGCAGCCAGGTCTTCGCGATCGCCTTGAGGAAGCTCCAGCCGTAGCGGAGCGACTTCGGCTTCTTCGAGACGCCGCCCCGGCGCGTGAGGAACGTGACCGGCACCTCCACGATCCGGGCCCGGTGGCGGAGGGCCTCGATCGTGACCTCGCTGGTCCAGAACTGGTCCTGCTCCAGCACGAGCTTGCGGAGGACGTCGGCGCGGGTGGCCCGGTACCCGCTCGAGATGTCGGTGATCCGCTGGCCGGTGAGGATCGTGACGAGCCAGGAGAAGAAGTGGACCCCGAGGTTCCGGATCAGCGGCCCGCCCTCGTAGTAGCCGAGCATCCGGGAGCCGTTCACGTGGTCGGCCTCGCCGGCCACGATGGGCTTCACGAGCGTCGGGAGCTCCTCGGGCAGGTGCTGGCCGTCGGCGTCGATCGACACCACGATGTCGGCGCCGAGCGCGAGGGCCAGGTCGTAGCCCACCCGGAGCGCGAGGCCGCCCCCCCGGCGGATCGGGAGGCGGGCCACGAGCGCCCCTGCCCGCCGGGCCGCCTCGGCCGTCCCGTCGGTGGACCCGTCATCGACCACGATCGGCACGACCCGGTGCCCCTCGACCTCCTGGGGGAGGGCGCGGATCACCTCCCCCACGTTGTCGGCCTCGTTGAAGGCGGGGGAGACCACCACGATCCGCCGCCCCGGCGGGAGGGCCCGGGCCCGGTCCCAGTCGAACTCCTTCGCGCCGAGCGCCTCGACCAGGAGCCGGATGCTCCGCTCGTTCTGGTCCACGTAGGCCTGGAGCCGGAACAGGAGCAGCGCCAGGACCACCACGGCGAACAGGAGGACCGCGGTGAGCCGCCGCCCGCTCCGGGGCTGGAAGTTGAACAGCTCGAACAGCGGGTTGAACAGGTCGGGGGCGATCGCGAGGAGCACGACCCCCAGGCCGATCGCGCCCGAGATGATCAGCGAGAGCCGGGAGATCTGCCGGCGCCGGTAGCGGGCCGCGCTCCAGGCGACGAAGGCCACCGCCAGGAGCCCGCCCAGGACCCGGAGGGCGACCACGCTACCCCGCCGGGGGCCGGGGCCGCCACCGGATCGCCGGGTCGATGCGGTCGGGGATCACCCGGTCGCGGTACCGCTCGATGGCCGCGAACATCGACTCGATCAGCGTCTCCGAGAGCAGGTGCGGCCGGAGCCCGAGGTCCAGGAGCTTCGTGTGGGCGGCGCGGTAGTAGTGCTCCTCGGCCTCCACCCGGGGGTTGTCGAGGTGTCGGACCTCGACCTCGAGGCCGTACTCCTTCCCCGCCCGCTGCACGAGCTCGGCCAGCTCGACGATGGAGAACTGCTCGGTGAACTGGTTGAACACGCGGTACTCGCCGGGGGCGGCCGGGTTCGCGACCGCGAGCTCGACGCATTGCAGCGTATCCACGATGTTCAGGTAGCCCCGGGTCTGCCCGCCCCGTCCGTACACGGTGAGCGGGTGGCCGATCACGGCCTGGAGGCAGAACCGGTTGAGGGCGGTCCCGAACACCTCGTCGTAGTCGAACCGGGTGACGAGCCGCTCGTCGAGCGCGGTCTCCTCGGTCTCGATCCCGTACACCACGCCCTGGTTGAGGTCGGTGGCCCGGAGCCCCCACACGCGGCAGGCGAAGTGGATGTTGTGCGAGTCGTGGACCTTGGAGAGGTGGTAGAAGGAGCCCGGCATCTTGGGGAACGGCAGGACGTCGGACCGCCCCTTGTGGGTGATCTCGATGAAGCCCTCCTCGATGTCGATGTTCGGGGTCCCGTACTCGCCCATCGTGCCGAGCTTCACGAGGTGGGCGTCGGGCGCGAGGTCCCGCATGGCGAACAGCACGTTCAGCGTGTTCACGACGTTGTTGGTCTGGGTGAAGACCGCGTGGTCGCGGTCGATCATCGAGTACGGCGCGGAGGGCATCTCGCCGTAGTGGACGATGGCCTCGGGCCGGAACTCCCGGAACACCCGCTCCACGACGGCCCAGTCCGTGAGGTCGCCCTCGGTCCAGCCGATCTCGAGGCCCGTGACGTCGCGCCAGGCGGCCACGCGCGAGGGGAGGTCGGGGAGGATCGGGGTGAGGGAGTCGGTCCCGGCCTCCGCGTGGGCCCGGCGGCGGAGGTAGTTGTCGACGACGTGGACCTCGTGGCCGAGCCGGGAGAACCGCATCGCGGTCGGCCACCCCAGGTACCCGTCGCCGCCCAGGATCAGGATGCGCATGGTCCGTCCTCTCGGGTCACGGGGGAGACGCCGGGAATCCTACCAACCCCGGCACCTGCGGAAACGGACCGCGCTCAGCGCAGCGCGCCCAGCTCCTCGAGGACCCGGTCCACCTCCTCGGGCGTCGAGTAGTGGCAGAACCCGATCCGCACGGCGCCCCCGCTGGCCTCCAGGCCGAGCCGCTCCATCACCTCGAGCGCGTAGTAGTTCCCGTCCCAGACGAAGATCCCCCGCGCGGCGAGGGCCCGGGCGGTCTCCGCGGGGTGCTGGGAGCCCACCCGGAGCGCGAAGGTCGGGGTCCGCTCGGCCAGCCGCCGGCGGTCGCCGATCCCGAACAGCCGCACGTGGGGGAGGGCCTCGAGCCCCGCGAGGAACCGGTCGGCCAGGGCCGCCTCGTAGCGGGCGATCGCGTCGAAGGCCGCGACGACCGCCGCCCGCCGCCCGGGCGCCGCGGGCCTCCCGTACGTGCGACCGAGGTCGGCGAGGTACTCGACCGCGGCGGCCCAGCCGGCCAGCGCCTCGTGGTTCTGGGTGCCGGTCTCCCACCGGGCCGGGGGCTCGTCGGGCGCGGGTCGGACCTTGGCCGGGCGCCACCGCTCCAACAGCTCGCGGCGGGCCCACAGCATCCCGAGGTGGGGCCCGAAGACCTTGTAGGGCGAGCAGACGACGACGTCGGCGCCGAGCGCTCCCACGTCGAGGAGCCGGTGCTGGGCGAGGTGGACGCCGTCGCAGACCACGACGGCTCCGGCCTCCCGGGCCCGGCGGGCGAGCGCGGCCGCCGGCGGGATCGTCCCCACGGCGTTGGAGGCGAGGGTGAAGGCCACGAGGCGGGTGCGCTCCCCGAGCGCCGACTCGAAGGAGCCCTCGTCCAGCGTCACGTCCTCCTCCCGGAGGTCGGCCCAGCGCACCCGGGCGCCGGCCTCCTCGGCGGCGAGGAGCCAGGGGGCCACGTTCGCGTCGTGGTCGAGCCGCGTCACGACCACCTCGTCGCCCGGCCGGAGCTCCCTCGCGATCGACCGGGACAGGTGGAGGAGGAGCGTGGTGGCGTTGGGGCCGAACACCACCTCGCCGGGGTCGGCCCCGAGCAAGTCCGCCCCCGCCCGCCTGGCCTCCTCGACCACCCGGTCGGTCTCCCGGCTGGTCTCGAACGCCCCGTGGAGGTTCGCGTTGGACGTCCGGAGGTAGGAGGCGATCGCCTCGACCACCTGCTCCGGGACCTGGGTCCCTCCCGGCGCGTCGAGGAACGCGAACGGCCGGCCGTCGGGCCCGGTCCGCGCCAGGGCCGGGAACCGCTCGCGCACGGGGGAGAGGTCGGGGACGTCCACGGCCGCATACGGTGCCGCACGGAGGACGGGGTCGACAACCGGCCTCAGCGCCGGCCCCCCTTCCCGGCCCGGGCGGACACGTAGGCTGTGCCCGCCCGTGCGGCCCGGCCCTTGCGGACGAGGTCGTCGAGGGCGGCGCGGGCGTCGCGCGCCGTCCAGCCGAAGGCGTGGGCGAGGTCGGCCGGCCGGGCCAGGACCATCGTGTCGAGGAACCGGAGGGCGGCCCGGAGGCGCGCCCGCTCGGGGTCCCGCCGCCTCGGGATCCGGAAGGCACGGGCCGTGAGCTCCAGGACGGCGGAGGGCCACCCGGCGCCCTCGTCCTCCACGCCGAAGTGGGTGACGACGAGCCTCCGCCCGAGCTCGGTGAGGGCGGCCTCGAACCGCTCGCCGCCCCGCCTCCCCTCCACGTCCAGGGCCTCCCGGAGGGCCGAGGTCGGCTGCGGGCCGCTCCGGAGGAGGATGCGGGCGATCCGCCGCGCCTCGGGCGAGAGCGGCTCCTCGTCGAAGTCGTCCCGCCGTCCGCTCCGCGGGTAGAGGTCGGCCAGGAGGTCGGGGGCGAGGAACGAGGGCCGTCCTCGGAGGAACCGCCCGTACCAGGCCAGGCCGCGGCGGGGCAGCTCGTCCTTCCAGCCCCAGACCCGTTCCGCGTCGGGCCCCCACTCCTCGCCCAGCGAGCGGATCGAGCGGTCGCTGGCCGCGTCCCAGAGCGACGGGAGCTCCACCCCGGGCTTGGGGAACAGCAGCGCGAACCCCACGTCGTCGATGAACGCGGCGGCCCTGGCCAGGCTCCCGACCCGCCGCCCGGTCCGCCACCAGCGCCGCGCCCGCGCCGCCTCCAGGTCCTCCACGGCCTCCGGCAGCGTACCGGGGGCGGGCGTCATGGGCCCAGCAGGTACTCGGGAGGGACGGTCCGGGCGGTGTACGCGCGCTCGCCGGGCGGGACGGCTCCCGGGGTGAACAGGCCCTCCGGCGACATGTTCCCCAGCACCCTGGGGAGGAGGCGGCCGAGCATCCGACCCCAGGCCCGGCGGGTGGCCCACCGCTGCCAGGGCGGGAGCGCCCGGAGCCCCTCGTGCTCCAGCACGAGCCGGGTGCCGCCGCCCTCGGGCACGAGGGTCCAGGTCACGGTGGTGGCGCGGCCCGTGGGGCCGCCGGGGGGCGCGGCGATCTCCCACGACCACCGCATCCGCCGGGGCGGCTCGAGCTCCAGGACCCGGCACCGCACCTCGCCCGGGAAGCCGGGCGAGGGGTCCGCGAGGAAGCGGAACCGGCGCCCGGGGACCGGCGCGAAGTCGTTCGGGAGGAGCCACTCGGCGAGGGCCCGGCGGTCGGTGAGGGCCGCCCAGACCGCTCCCGGCGGGTGGGGGTAGACCCGTTCGCGGCGGAGATCGCCGCCCATCAGCCGCCCCCCGTCCCGCGGCCCCCGGCCCGGCCCTCGCGCGCGAGCACCTCCCGGAGGGCCTGGTGGGCGGCGATCGCCGCGGGGAAGCCCGCGAACGGCACGGTGTGGATCACGAGCTCCTCCAGCTCGTCCGGGGAGATCCCGGCCCGGAGGGCCGCCGCCAGGTGCGCGCGGAGCTGGGCCTCCCGCCCCAGGACCGCGAGCATCGCGACCGCCGCGAGCTCGCGGTCGCGGAGCGAGAGCCCCGGCCGCCCGTACACCTCCCCGTAGGCGAAGGAGATCGCGTACCTCCCGAGGTCGCCCCAGGACTCGACGACCCGCCGCTGGGCCCGCCCGTGCACCTCCGCGATCCGCTCCAGGCCGCGCTCGTACCGTTCGTCCATCCTCGCCTCCTCGTCGGGCAGGATCCTCCGGCCGGCGCCGACGCACCGGACCCGCGCCGGCGCGCGCTCGCGGGTGAGCGTAGAGGCCCGGCGGGGCGGTCGGTGGGAGCCCCATGGGCGATGATGGGGGCGTGGAGAGCCTGCGCGGGAAGCTGCTGGTCGCGGGCCCGGGCCTCGAGGACCCCAACTTCCGGCGCACCGTGGTCCTGGTGGGCGCCCACGACGAGGAGGGGGCGCTCGGGGTCGTGCTCAACCGCCCCACGGACCTCCCGGTGGCGGACGTGGCCCCGCCCCTGGCCGCGCTCGCCGGCGAGGGGGCGCGGGTGTACGTCGGCGGGCCGGTGCGGCCGACCGAGCTGGTCCTGCTCGCCGAGCTCGAGGAGCCGGCCCGGCCCGACGTCCCGGTCCTCGAGGGCATCGGGTTCCTCACGGGGGAGGTGGACCCCGACGTGGCGCGCTCGGTGCGCAGGGCGCGGATCTTCGCCGGCTACGCGGGCTGGGGTCCCGGCCAGCTCGAGGCCGAGCTCGAGGGCTCCTCGTGGATCGTGGAGCGGGCCCGGCCGGAGGACGTCTTCGCCGACCGGGCCGAGGCGCTCTGGAGCGCGGTGCTCCGGCGGAAGGGCGGTCGGTACGTGCTGCTCTCCACGATGCCCCCGGACCCCACGATGAACTGAGCGCCCTCGGCGCCGGGTATCCACAGGGTTTCCACAGGCCCTCCAGGGGCGTCTGCGCAGGTCGCGGCGGGAGTGACAAGGAACCTCCCGGGTCGACCTGTGCGTTCGGATTCCACAGCCGTTCTCAACTTCCCCGCGGGCCCCGTCGCCCGTAGGGTGGCGCGCCGACGGCGAGCCGGACGGAGGGGGGCCGATGATCCCGAACCTGGCGTGGCAGGAGCACGCCCGCTGCCGCGACCTCGACGTCGAGATGTTCTTCCCCGAGAAGGGGCGAGGGGCGCGGTCCGCGAAGCGGGTGTGCATGGAGTGCGCGGTCCGGGTGGAGTGCCTGGAGTACGCGCTCCGGCGGCGGGAGCCCGAGGGCGTGTGGGGAGGGCTCACCCCCACCGAGCGGCGCCGCCTCGCCCGGGAGCGCCGGAAGGTGCCGGCGTGACGTAGGGGCCGGACCTCCTCGGACCCCTCATGTCCTGGGTCCTCCCGATGGCGGCCGCGCGCCGCTCGTAGGCTCCTCCCCCTCCTCGGGCCGGGGGAGCTCGCCGGGCCGGCCGAAGGCCCGTCGGAGGCCCGTGAGGACCACGAGCAGGCTCACGCCGAGGAGCGGGAGGACCCAGAACCAGGCCGGGGAGAGGTCGGCCGCCGACCGGGTCCCCGGGAGGAACGACCCGGCGATCACGACGAAGAGGGCCCCGAGCACGAACGACAGGGGGTCGAAGGGGTGGCGTCTCATCCGCACCCCCGCGGGGCCCCCTCCTCGCGGAGGTGCCGGGCGGTCGGCGGGGGCCGCCGCACCCAGACCGAGCCGAACCCCGTGCGGAGGTCCAGGAGGAACGTGGGGCCCGCCGCCGAGCCCTGCGCGGGCAGGACGTGGGCCGCGTGGAGCGAGAAACCCTCCCGGCTCCGCGGGCCGATCGAGATCCGCCCGTAACCGACCTCGGCCACGACCCGGACCTCGGCCTCCCGCGGCACGACCACGGTCAGGTCGCCGAGCGCGGTGGAGGCAACGATGGGGACGGTCGCTCGCTCCCGGATCCGGCACAGGTCGAGCGCGATCGAGCCCACCGCCCGGCGGTAGGTCCCACCCGCCTCCTCGGGCGTCCTCGCCACCGCCACCAGGTCCGCCATGCCCCCCTCGAGCGGTACCCGGACCAGGCTCGCGGCGAGGACCACCGGGACGAGCAGGAGGCCGGGGAGGGCGAGCCACCGTGCCCTCCCCACGAAGGCCCCGACCGTGAGCCCCGCCCCCACCACGAGGAGAGCGGCGGCCGGGTAGGCGACGAGGGGGAGGCGCACCAGGCCGAGGTTCGCGAGCATCCCGGCGGTGGAGAGCGCGAGCAGGGCCGTGCCCACGGTGAGCCACCCGAGCGGGGAGGGCTCGCGACGCGACCGCCGGGCGGCGTCCGCCGAGCCGATCGGTCGGATCGACGCGTCGTCCGCGGGCCCGCCCACCGTCGGGGGAGTCGACCCGGCTCCGGGCTCCGGCGCGGCCCGCGTTGGCGGCGCGGCCGACCGAGCGTCCGCCCCCGCCCCCGGGGTCGCGGGCCGCGCGGCCTCGAGGTCGCGCCGGAACAGGGCGACGCCCAGGCCGATGAGGGCGAACCCCAGGACCACGTTGGCGCGCCAGAGCCCGAACTCGTCGGCGAGGAACACGCCGCCCGCGAGGAGCAGCCCGATCCCGACCCAGGATGGGGCGTCCGGGAACCGGCGGGCGAACCGCTGGGCCGCCGAGTCGAGGAGGTCCTCCCGCGGGATGAGCCACCACAGGAGGGCGTAGAGGAGCACCCCCACGCCGCCGGCGAGGGCGGCGACCGCGAACCCGAGGCGGAACCAGCCCGCGCGCACCCCCGCGAAGTCGGCCAGTCCGCCCGCGACGCCGGCGATGAGGCGGCGGGAGGCGCGGCGCCGGAGCGGCGCCCGGCCCGGCCCCCGGCGGGCGGGGTCGGGCGTCCCGGGGCTTCCCATGCCCGCGATCATGCCCCGACGGGCCGGCCGCCGCCATCGGGGACTTCCCCGATGCGCACCCGGGGGCGGCTGTGCCACCATCCGGGGGCGTGCTCCGACGGAGCGAGTCCGACCGCGTGCTGACGGGGGTCGCGGCGGGCCTGGGTGAGCGGCTCGGCCTCGACCCCGTCGTCGTGCGGCTGGCCTTCATCGTCCTGGCGCTGGCCGGGGGCGCCGGGCTGGTCGCCTAC
>DATMBJ010000060.1:0-1596 GCA_035559315.1 Actinomycetota bacterium | reverse complement strand
GCCCTGCGCGACCTCCCCCGGATCCGGGGCGCGCTCTCCCGCGGCGAGCTCTCCTTCGACAAGGTCCTCGAGCTCTGCCGGTTCGCGAAGCCGGGGGACGAGGAGGGGCTCGTGGCCTGGGCGCGGGGGGCGTCGGTGGGGGAGGTGCGGTACCGGGCCGACCGGCTCCGGGCGGCGAGCGCGAAGGAGGAGCGGAAGCTGCAGGCCTCCCGCTCCGTACGGTGGTGGCATGAGGAGCGGGAGTTCCGCCTCTCGGCCGCCCTCCCGCCCGCCGACGGGGCCGTCCTGGTCCGGGCGCTGCAGGAGGCGACCCTGGAGGTGCCCCAGCTTCCGGGGGAGGAAGCCCCCCTCCCCATCGAGGCCCGCCGCGCGGACGCCCTGGTGACGCTGGCCCGGGCCTACCTCGGGGGGCGGGAGCGGCCGGTGCCTTCGACCGTCGTGGTCCACGCGCGCTGGGACGCCCTCACCTGGGGCCGGCAGGGCGCTCACCTGGCCGAGGGCGTGGCCCTCAACCCGGAGGTCGCGAGGCGCCTGGCGTGCACGTCCAAGATCGAGGTCCTGTTCGAGGGGGAGGGGGAACGGGTCCTCGCCCGGGCCGCCCTCCGCCGCCGTCCCCCGGCCTGGATGGTCCGCGAGCTGCTCCGCCGGCGCCCGTGCTGCGCCTTCCCGGGCTGCGGGCGGCGGCGCTACCTCGAGATCCACCACCTCAAGTCGTTCGGGCGCGGGGGGCCCACCACGCTCGAGAACCTCGCTCCGCTCTGCGCCTTCCACCACAAGCTCCCCCACGAGCTGGACTGGGGGTTCCGCCGGGTGGAAGGGCGGGAGGTCTGGACCCGGCCGGACGGCATGCCCCACGAGCCCGGGCTCTCCCGGCCCCCCGACGTCGTGCTCCGGTGCTGAGCGCCGAGGCGGACGAGCGCGTGCGTATGCGCACGATGCACCGTTGCGTTACGGTCGCGGGAGTGGACACGACCATCCGCAACCTCGACGAGAGGGCGTACCGTGAGCTGAAGGCCCGGGCGGCCTTGACGGGACGGACGATCGGCGACCTCGTGAACGAGGCCATCTGCGCCTACCTGGCGCGGCCCGCCCCGGTGGGACGAGCGAGCCTTCGCGACCTCGTGCCCGAGCCCTACCCGGAGGGGACCGAGCGGCTCAGCGAAGAGATCGACGCGATCGTGTAGTTGACGTGAGGCTCACCCTTCCGGGTGAACGGCGCCCGAGTGCTGCGCTACTTCACCTGGCCTCGGATCTCCCCGTCGGGGAACGTCGACGTGTGGACGTTCACGTAGGTGAGCCGGTGCCGCACGGCGTGGAGGAGCTCCTCGAACTCCCCGGCGGCGATCCCCTGCTCGGCGGGGCCCACGACGTCGGTCGCGTCGATCACCCCGGCCACGGTCCCCTCTGCCGGGCAGGCCGGCTTGTCGCCGCCCCCGCACAGGAACGCCGCCACGCCGCCGTCCACGCCCTTCTGCCCGAAGTGGATGTGGGCGGCGCTCGCCGTCCCGGTGAGGCCGGAGTACGTGAGCTCGTACTCGAGCGTGGTCCCGTCGCTCCCCACCCGCATCCGGAACTCCCCGGTCCCGGTCGTCGAGA
>DATMBJ010000059.1:0-4456 GCA_035559315.1 Actinomycetota bacterium | reverse complement strand
ACCTGTGCCGGACACGACGGCGTCGAGGGAATTGCCAGCGCTCGTGCCAAAGATGAACGCGGGCGGATTCACCGGACCACTTTGCGCTCCTTCGCGGGTGTTCAAGGACCAATCAAGACCGAGATTCGCGCCCGCGCCGCCGTCCCGGAACCGGACGGTCATGCCGTCGTTCCGCGACTGGATCGCGTACTGGTAGACCTTGATACGCCTGCCCGAGACCGCTGCCACGACCGTCCCGGTGGCCGTCAGCGACACCACGGCTCGCTTGAGCGTCTTGCCCGCCCCGCCGTCGACGACGGTTGGCGAGTTGGCGACGTTGACGGACCAGGTTCCGCCCTGGTTCGCGGTGACGGTCCCCGAGACCGGCTGCGTGGTCGTGCCCGTGGGATCGACGCGGACGGGGTTGGTCGCGTCACCGAGGTTGGCGGTGTCCGCGGGGTTCCGGAGCTGGACCCGCCCGACGAGGTTCCCCCCGGCGTTGAGCCCGACAGTCCACGTCCCGCCCTGGTTTGCGGTGACCGTGCCGGAGACGGGCTGGGTCGTGGTGCCGGTCGGGTCGACCCGGACTGGCGCCGTGGCGGTTCCGCCGGGCACGGCACCGCCCGAAGCGGGCAGCGCCAGACCGAACATCGTGACGGTCTGCACGCCCGCCCCGGTGTCGTAGTCGGCGGTGACGTTGGTCTGCTGGTTCGGAAACGGGCCAGTCCCGGCGTTCGCGGTAACCGTCCACGAGCCGGACTGGGAGACCGGCTGGGCGGTGGTGCCCGTCGGGTCCACCCGCACGGGGTTCGTGGCGTCCCCAAGATCGGCGGTGTTGCCGGGGTTGCGGAGCTGGACCTTGCCGACGAGGTTCGAGCCCGCGTTGAGGTTGGCGGCGACGGTCCCGCTCACGGGCTGCGTGGTGGTGCCCGTGGGATCCACGCGCACCGGCGTCGTCGCGTCCCCCATGTTCGCGCTGTCCGCCGGGTTCCGCAGGAACACCCGGCCGAGCTGGCGCGCCGCCCGGTCGGAGGGGTCCGTCGGCACCGTGCTGTGGGACCCCTTGAGGTTGACGTGCAGGGCCTGCACATCGGCGCTGACGTTCTCGCCCGTGATGTCGCCAGCCGCCGTGACCCCTTTGGCCCCGCCGCGCACGATCGCCTTGGCGGACCCGCCGGTGAGCGTGGCATCCTTCGCGAGCCCGACGCCGTCCTCGCCGACCCTGACCGGGAGCCGGGCGCCGGGGGCGTCGGCGGTATCGGTGGCCGCCCCGTCCGAGCCCCAGACGACCTTGCTGCGCGGGTAGTGGACGCCCCCGATGTCGTCGGTGGCGAAGGTCGCGCCGCCGCTGCCGGCGTTGGCGACGACGTTGTCGGGCATCTATCGCCCGGCCGCGAGCGAGGCGATCCGCTGCATCACCGCGTCGAGATCGCGCTGCGTGCGGTCCAGTTCCGCCCGGCGCGCCTGCAGGGCCTCGTCGAGCTCCCGGAGCTCGGCCCGTCGGGCCTGGATGTCGATCCCGAGCCGTTCCTGATTCGCCCGGGCCTCGGCGAGCTGCCGCCCGAGATCGGCGAGCTCGGCCTGCTGGCGATCGCGCTGCTCGGCCAGGCGCCGGCACGCCTCCTCGAGCGCCGCGCGGTCGGCCCGCTGCTGGGTCAGGACCGCCTCCTCCGCCCGCTGCTGCGCCCGCAGGGCATCGAGCTGGTCGGAGGCCCCGCGGAGGGCCTCGCGCAGGGCCGCCCGACGCGTCTCGAGCTCGGCCGCCTCCTGCTCGGCCCGGGCCAGGACCTCGACGGCCCCCTGGGCCTCCTGCAACATCTGGTACTCCCGCAGCAGCCGCTGGATCAGGACCGACACCCCGGTGAAGTCCATCACGCTCCTCCTACCCTTGTGTCAGACGGATCAGGTCGCCGTGACAACTCGTGCACCACGCCGGATAGGCGCCGTCGGCCCGCGCCACGACCCGCTCGCCGCAGTGCAGGCAGCGCCCGAGCGTGACCGAGCGGCCCGGCTCGGCCCGCGCCAGCACCTCGTCGGCCTCCCGGGCGAGCGCGGCCGCCCCGTACCGCGCCAGGCACGCCGGACAGGCGCGCACCGACTGGTTCAGCGCGTCGGGGAGCTTGAACAGCGGTGGCTCGCTGCGCCCGCAGCTCACGCACTGGGTCACGCGGAGGTCGCCGAGCCTCACGGCAGGGCTCCGAGCAGCCGCCCGTACCGACGCGGCGGGCGCGGGCGGGACGGCGTGAGCGTGCGCTGCGGCCGCAGCGCCCCCACGAGGTAGCAGAGCGCGTCGCCCAGGTCCTCCCAGGGGTGGTTCGGCTTGCGCGGCAGGTCGCGCGTCACCTGCCCGGCCGCCGACTTCGGGTAGTCCCACCGGCCGCCGAGGGCCCGGCGCAGCAGGGCGGTGTCCTCGCCGGGGGCGATCACGAGCGCCGGAGCACCGTCGGCGGACTCCTGGAACACGGCCAGCAGCGGGCCGATGCGGGCCGGCCACGCCACCGGGCCGGGCGCGAAGTGACCGCCCAGCGTCTCCTGCACGCGCAGGAGCGGTGACTGGTCCACGTCCTCGCCGGACAGCGCCGCCATGGCCGGGTCGTAGCGGTGGAACAGCCGATCGTCGCCGCCCTCCTCGAGGGCCCACGGAGCATGCCGCGCGAGCCAGGGCAGCACGACCGTCTCCAGGTGCTGCTTGAGCCCGCTGGCCTCGCTCACGAGGCCCGCCAGGATGCGGATCTGCCGGCCGGCGAGCTGGGCGATCACCGTGGCGTGGGTCCGGGCGTTGGTCGCCGAGTCCCAGCCGAACCAGAGCGGCACGTGGGGGGCGACCGGGAGCGGGTGACGGCTGACGTGGGCCTCGGAGTTGTAGCCGACGGCCACGGCCTCACCCAAGAGCACCGTGCCGGGCTCGCCTTCCAAGAGCCGGGCGCGGAGGGCCGGATCGGTGATGGTCGCGGCCCACGCCGCCCGCTGCTCGGGTGTCGTGCGGGTGCCCTTAGGGATGCGGATGTACCCGGTACCGGGGCGCGGCCGGACATAGAAGCGCTGCCAGGTCCAGTGCGCCTCGTCGGGCGCGTTCTCGGTGAGCAAGGCCACGGGGGCGTGCGTGGGCAGCCGGCGCGAGGTCAGGCCGATCTCCCACGCCCGCTCACTCAGTCCCATTGACTGGTCGGTGGCGGGGGCCGCCTCCTCGAACCAGATACCGTGGCACTCTGCCCGGATTCGGTCCTCGTCCCGTGGGGTATCCACGCCGATCAGGCGCAACCGCACCCACGCCCGACCGCCAGCGCGGAAGGTGGCGACGTGGCCCCCTTCCGTGACGTGCCACGCCCCCTGCCAGATCGGCGAGCGCAGGCTTTCCAGCGTCTTGGTCCGGTGGCTCTCGAACGTGTCCGTCACGCCGATCCAGCGCGTGGGCAGGGCAAACGGCTGAAAGCCTTGCGGACATGTCTCATCGGGCTCGTCAGGATGCGGCGCGAAGAGTTCCGGCCATGCCTCCACGAGCGCCTGGTCGCGCGTCCGTGTGCGCCCTTGGGGGCGTTCGGGAGAGGCCGGCCCGCGACAGCGAGCGCAGCCACTGGCGTGGACCTGGGCGTGCATCAGCATGGCCGCCAGCGCGGCCGTCGTCTTGCCTTCGCCGCGCGGGCCGAAAATGGCCAACTGATCCACGCGCCCCACGGCCACGGCATGGATCGCCGCCGCCACCGGGCCGCTGAACTCCAGCGCGAGCTCCCGGATCGGCGGGACCGGTGCGGGAGCCGTCATCCGCCGTGCCCGTTGTTGCCGAGGGCGGCCGCCACGTGCAGGTGCTGGTCCACGAGCTCCCGGAGCGCCGCCGCCGAGCGGGTCTGGATCGCCGGCCGCACCGGATCAGCCGCCTCCGTCCCCGAGACCACCCGCAGCGTGATCGTCACCCCGCCGAGCGGGGCCACCCCTTCCCCGTCCTCCGGCCGCCGGCGCCGCACGTCCGCCACCTCGAGCAGCAGTTCCGCGGCCCGCAGGCGCACGCCATGATCAGGTCGTCCGTCAGCTGTCTTGGCCCGCAGAGCCCGGCGGCCGGCCCCGAGCGCCGCGCGGACATCCCGGACCGCGTCCCAGCCAGCCGCACGGAGCAAGAGATCGCGGGTCCAGACAACGCAGGGGGTCGGCGCGGTGGAGGTTGAGGGGGTCGGTTGAGGCCGCGCCATCAGGGATCAACCTTCTCGCGCACAAACCGCCCGACGCGCATGCGGACGGGGAAGCAGCGACGGCGGAGTACCTCGACATCGTGCTGGGTGATCAGGCGGCGCAGGCGCTTGTCGGCACCGAGCTGGTAGCGGGGAGGGTCGAGCTCGGCACGGTGGCGGCACAAGCGCCAGTAGATGGTCCAGCGGCGGAGGTTGAACATGGTGGCCACGGCGTCCACGGTGTAGAGCGGGCCAGCATCGGTAGGGAACGGGGCACGGACGACGACCCAGGGGCGGCGACCCAAGCGACGGCG
>DATMBJ010000057.1:0-3238 GCA_035559315.1 Actinomycetota bacterium | reverse complement strand
ATGCGGCGGGTGTTGCACCGGCTCCGGGGAAGGCTCGGCGGCGCCGGGGTCGCGCTGGTCGCGGCGTCGGTCCTGATCGCGACCCACCCGCAGGCGCCCGCCGTGGCCGGCGGTCGCACCAAGCAGTGGGTCCGGGTGATCGCCCCCGGCCTCACGCTCACCCGGATCGTCGAGCCCAAGGCCCCCCGCCGCATCTACGTGCTCACCGTCGATCCCCGGGAGGACCTCACCCTCGACGTCGCCCTGGCCCAGGACCGGCTGGGCGCGATCGAGCGGACCTCCTCGATCGCCGCCCGCCACGGGGCCCTGGCCGCGGTGAACGGGGACTTCGGGTCGTTCAGCGGCCGGCCGGCCCATCCCTACGCCGAGGACGGGGAGCTGGTCCAGACCTCCCGCGTGCTCGGCACGCTCCTCACGATCGCCGACGACGAGACCGTCCGGATCGTCCAGCCCCGGGTCTCGGCGGAGGTCCTCGAGGCCGACACCGGCGAGCGGTGGGCGATCTCCCGCTGGAACCAGGGGCCGCCCGCCATCGGGGAGCTCGCGGCCTTCACCGACGTCGGCGGGAGCGAGGAGTCCCCGCCCGCCTTCGCCTGCAACGCGCGGCTCGTCCCGGCCGGCGTCCCGCGGGTCGAGGACTCGGCGGTCTCCCTCGCGCACACCGTGGACCGGGTGGAGTGCGACGGCGACGGGATGGCGGTGGCAGGGGGGCTCGTGCTCTCGGCCCAGCCCGGCACCGAGGAGGCCGTGTTCCTCCGCTCTCTCACCCCCGGCGAGAGCCTCACGGTGTCCTGGTCGGTGGGGTCGCCCCGGGCCCTCGACGCCATCGGCGGGGTCCCGATGCTCGTGGCCGACGGGCGGATCGTCCTCGGCCCCTGCACGACCTCCTTCTGCCGGCGCCACCCTCGGACCGCGGCCGGCGTGACCGCGGACGGGAGAGTGCTCCTGGTCGCCGTGGACGGGAGGCAGCCGAAGTGGTCGGTGGGGATGTCCCTCGGGGAGCTGGCCCGGTTCATGCTCCGCCTCGGCGCCCGGTGGGCGGTGAACCTCGACGGCGGCGGATCCACCACGGTCTGGGTGCAGGGCGAGGTCGTGAACCGCCCCTCGGGCGGGAACGAGCGGGCGGTGACCAACGCCCTCCTCGTGCTCCCCGGCCCCGACCCGGGGGAGGCGAGGCTCAGGTGGTGAGGGGCGGGACCCTCCCCGGCCCGCTCGGGCACCGGCGCGAGCACCGCGCGCCGAGGGCCAGGGCGCCCTTCCGCCTCGCGCTCGCGCTCCTGCTCGCCGCGGCCCTGCCGGCCGGCTCCCCGCTGCCGGCCCAGGCCGGCCGGGGCGCGCCCCTCGCCGCCTACCGAGGCCTCGGAGCCTGGGTGGACATCTACGACGAGGCGCAGATGGCCGACCCCGAGGGCACGGTCCAGCGGATGGCCGCCTACGGGGTCCGCACGGTCTACTTCGAGACCTCGAACTACTCCCGGGAGCAGGTCATCGTGTGGCGGGATGCGGCCGGACGGTTCATCGAGGCCGCCCACGCCGCCGGGATGCGGATCGTGGCCTGGTACCTCCCGGGGTTCGAGAACCTCCGCCGCGACCTCCGCCGGACCCGGGCCGCGATCGCGTTCGAGAGCCCCTCCGGGCAGCGGTTCGACTCCTTCGCCCTCGACATCGAGGCCACGGTGGTGGACGACCCCGCCGAGCGGACCCGGCGCCTGCTCCGGCTCTCCCGGAGGATCCGGGAGCTCGTCGGGCCCGCCTACCCCCTCGGCGCCATCACCCCGAACCCGGTGCGCCTGGTCGTCTACCCCGACCGCTGGCCGGGGTTCCCCTGGCGGGAGCTGGCCCGGATCTACGACGTGTTCCTGCCGATGACCTACTTCGGCTACGACGTCGAGGGGCGGGCCCGCGCGTACGCGTACGTCCGGCGGGCCGTGGAACTGATCCGGGAGCAGACCGGGATCGCGAACGTCCCGATCCACGCCATCGGGGGGATCGCCAACGACCTCGACGCCGGGGAGGTCGAGGGGTACGTCCGGGCGGCGCGGGAACACGGGCTGCTCGGCGCGAGCCTCTACGACTTCGACACGAGCGGCCCGGAGGACTGGGCCGAGCTCGCCGGCTTCCCGGTGAACCCCCGCCAGTCGCCGCCGCTCCCCGTCCCTGTGGGCGCGACGCCGGCCATGGGGAACCTCCCCCGCGGCGACCGCACCCACCCCAAGGAGGTGTTCTTCCGGGCCGGCCCGCTCGCCGGGAGCTGGACGCTCCGGTTCCAGCTCTTCGACCTCCAGGCCGGCGAGGTCTCCGTGTGGGCGAACTGGCGGAAGGTCGCCGACCTCACCGCCGGCCGCCGGAACCGTTGGAGCGCAACGCGTTCCGTGACCCTCCCCGACGAGGTGCTCCGGGACGGGGCCGAGAACTCGATCGCGTTCGTCGCGGCCGGCGACTTCCCGGACTGGAGCGTGTGGGGCGTGCGGGCGGTGGAGCTCGTCGGCGGGGCGCCCGCGGCCCAGCCCGTCGCCGCTCAGGCCGCCCAGAGCGAGCAGGTGGGCGCGGCCACGATGCGCTGGTCGAGGACGTACGGCCTGCTGCCGGTGTGGAGCACGACGCCGGCCGCGAACCCCTCCCCGACCCGGTCGCCCAGCCACGCGGCGTGACGCCTCGGCCCGGGTCAGCGCGAGGGATGGCCGTAGCGGCTCCGCTCGTGCGACTCGAGCCTCGCTTCGAGGGAACGGATGGTCGGCCAGCACCGAGGGCCCGTGGCGGGCTGGCCTACCCCGGACGGCCGATGCGCGCGGGAGCTCCGCGGCGTAGGCTCGGACCGCCGCCGGTGCCCCGGGGATGGAACCCCGGGGCCGCGGCCGGTCCGGTACGACGGGCCGGCCGGGGCGACGATCGGTCCCGGCCTCTCGCTCGGCGGGCGGCACGGAGCGCCTCCCGCGGGCGGGCGGCACGGAGAGAGGAGGGAGGATGCGGCGGAACATCGCGCTGATCGCGGCGATCCTGGCGGTCGCGGTGGCGGGGTTCGCCTCGGTGGCCTCGGGCCACGGCGAGAAGCAGTCGTTCAAGGCGACCCTCGGCGGCTTCCAGGAGGTCCCGGCGGTCTCGACGACCGGGACCGGGGAGTTCCGGATGCGGGTGGGGAGCGACGGGACCACGCTCGAGTACGAGCTCACGTACTCCGGCCTCACCGGGACGGCGAGCGCCGCCCACATCCACTTCGGGCAGAAGGGCGTGGACGGCG
>DATMBJ010000056.1:0-2118 GCA_035559315.1 Actinomycetota bacterium | reverse complement strand
TGGGCGGCCGTCGCCATCAGCAGTACCTCGCGAAGGAGACCGCGAAGGCCTGGAAGGCATCCGCGACGAGCGGTGCGCCGTCGGGTCCCTCCACCTCGAGGAGCGCCTCCTGCGCCACCCCGCCGGTCACCCCGGCCCTGGTGAGGACGTCCTGGTCGAGGAAGAGGCCGCCCGGGGTGGCGGCGTTCACGACCCGCCCGCCCAGGCCGATGATCTCGTTCAGCCGCTCCACGAGCCGCGGGGCCGGTACCGCGGCCGCCCCATCGGGGAGGCGCATCGTCCCGGTCCCGGCGACGACGACCAGGAGCGAGCCCCCGCTCGCCCGCTCGGCGGCTCCGACGATCCGCCGCAGCTCGCCGTCGAGCGCTCGCACGGGCCCCTCCGACACGACCGCCAGGATGTCGGGGACCCCGTCGCGCCCGAACCCACGGGCGAGGACCTGTTCGACCGTCGCCAGGCGGCTCGCCGTGTCCGCCGCGATCCGGGAGACGTCGCGATCGTGCTCGACGTACCACCTGCCGCCCACGATGCCCCGGTCGGCGGGATCCGTCGCCACCAGGCCCACGAGGGGCCGCTGACCGAGCGCCTCGTCGAGATCCTCGGGGAGCGTGGCGATGATGGAGAGGGGGGCGCCCGGGCCCCACGCGCGGACGAGGTGGCCCCGGTCGTTGCGGAGCAGGGTCCCGGTGATCCCGTGTTCCGAGGGAAGCCCGCCCGTGCCGATCGTGGTCAGGGTGGCGGCGGGATCGACGGGGAGCGAGCCCGCCTCGCCCCCGAGCGTGCCGGCCCCGTCGTCGAGGAGGGACCGGAGGAACGGCCAGTCACCGGGTGCGGCCTCGAGGTCGGCGGTGCCGATCCCCCTCCACGCGACCTCCAGGATCAGGCGGGGGACCCCCCCTCCGGCGAGGCCCGGCACCGGGACCCCCGAGCGGACGTCGGGGAACGGCCGACGGAACCGCAGCACCTCCGAGACGGTGGGCGCGATCCGGTCGAGCGTCGTCCCGTCCGGCACCTCCGCGTCCGGCCGCACCCCCGTCCCCGCGAAGACGACCGGGACGCGCGTGTCGGGCCCTGGGGAGAGCGCGGGCCAGAGCGGCATCCCCGTGGAGGACCAGGGCCCGGCCCCGCCCACCACCACGGATCGGTCCGTGACGGCGAGGACGTCCGGCGACCGGCCCTCCCGGAACCCCGCCGCGATCCGCCGTCTGAGCTCCCCCGGCAGCGAGCAGAAGGGCACGGCGCCGGGATCATCGCTCCGCACCGCCGCGCACGTGTTCGCCACGCACGTCAACCTGAAGATCCCCGCGGGCAGGCCGATCACCAGCATCGCCAGGACCAGGGCCGCTTGCCGTCGGTCGCGCACCCATGCTCCGACCAGCGCCGGACCTCCTCCGGGAAGCGATGGTTCGGGCGAGCATACTACGGGCCGTCGGGCCCCTCGACGGGTCGCCGGCCGACCACCTACGACGCTCTGTCATAGTATGCGGGTATCGGTCTCGCGGCCGAACGGAGGGGGCCGGTGCCAGCATCGAAGTCGAGGAAGAAGGGGACGACGAGGCCCCGGCGTCGGGACAAGGCAGCCGAGGCCCGCGCCCGGGCCACGCAGGCCGCGCAGCGCGAGGCGGGGTCGAGGAAGCTCACCCCTGGCGCCTACCGGAGACGCCGCGTCCTCGGCTGGACCCTGGTCGGCCTCGGCGCCGCCGTGTTCATGCAGCACCTGATCTCGCACATGGGTTCCTTCAACCTGATCTCCCCCGGCTGGGACGATCTCGTGGTCGGGTACCCGATGGCCGGGTTCCTCGGGGTGGTCGGCGCCATCGTGCTCACGAAGACCTGAGCGCGCCGGCGAGCGATCCGCGAGGAACCGTCCGCCTCCGCCCTCGCTCGCTCGGGCGCGGCCGACCAGCCGCCGGGCGTGTTACTACCCAGGGTCGTATACTTCGTTGTGCGGAGAGCGTCTCCGGAGGAGTCGGTGAACGCGCTCGCGATCTCCTCGGGCACCGTGGCCGCGATCGTGGTGGTCGCCCTCCTCGACCTGTTCGCGATCCTGTTCGGCCTCTCGTTCCTCCGGGCCCGGCGGGCCCAGCGGGCGGCGGCGGCCCCCGCGCCCGGCCTGGA
>DATMBJ010000055.1:0-2490 GCA_035559315.1 Actinomycetota bacterium | reverse complement strand
TCGTCGCGTAGACGTCAGAGAGAAACGCTTCAAGTTCTTCCGTGGATTCCCAGATGTCAGCGGCCAGTTCTTCCGCGCACTCCACTGGCTTGGCACCTTGCAACGCCGCAAGTTCATCGAGCGGAATTACTTCCCATCCGCCCACTTAGGACCTCCACCACCGCCGCATCGGTCTGCGCGTCCCCAGGCCCGTCGAGTTCATCGGCCCCGGCCGGGCCGGCCGAGTGACCGCCAGCTCCGCGGACCTGCCCGGCACCCGCCCCGAGATCCCGCGCGTAGGCCGCCTAGGAGGCGCTAGGAGCCGCGATCTCAGTCGGGCCGCTACCACCATAGCGGCCCCCGCGAGATCTTGGCTCATAGAGGCCGCTAGGGCCTCTACACGCGGGATGGCCTATCGGGCGGCGGGTGGCGCGCCCAGGCGACTCGCGGGCGGGGCGTGGAGACCACGCGCACCGCCTTGGCCACCTTCCCCCTGCCGCCCGTCAGGTAGAGCCAGCGGATGACGTACCCCGACGGAACGGGGGTGCGCCCGAATCCGCCCGCTCCAGATCCTCCGCCGTAGCGGGGCTCAACGCATGCCCCCATGACCTCACCCCGATCTCCACCGATCCACTGACCTCCGCCACTTCACCCCAAGGCCGTTTCACGGGCGTTCCACGCCACGCTGAGCCACGATCTCGATGGGGGCCGCTACATGGGTATTGGCCGCTTCGGCCCCTCGCCTCCTGACGCCCCGTGGCATCACGCCGGGCGTGAACCGGGGCCGCCGGGTCGTCTCGGCCACCAGGGCCCGGGAGACTTCGGCCCGCCGGGCCTCTGGCAGGCTCTCGACGTAGGCCCCGAGCGTGAGCACGATCTCAACGGCCCGCTCGGCCTCCACCGGCTCGCCAGCCTCCGCCCGGGCCTGGAGTGCCTGGGCCTCGGCCACGAGCTCGGCCACGCGGGCCCCGCTGAGCAGGGCGTCCGGCCAGATCACGACAGGGCGTCCTCGAACCGGCCGCACCAGGCCTCGAACCGGAACCGCACGACGCCCGTGCCGCCCTCGGCGTCCTTCGCGATGTAGCACTCGTACTGCTCGGCGGGCCGCTGGGCGTCGTGCTTGCTCGGCCAGTAGAGCAGCAGGATTCGCCGGGCGGCCTGCTCGATCGCCCCGCAGTCGCGCAGATCGCTCAGGCGGGGCGGGCCCTGCCGGGCCTCCGTCTCGCGGTTGAGCTGCGCGGCCAGGAAGAGGGCCCGACCCCCCCGCAGGGCCACGGCCTGCAGCCGCTTGAGCACGCGCTCGAGGCCGTACACCCGGCTCGGATCGCGGGTCGTGATCTGCTGCAGGTGATCCACGATCAGGACCGGCCCCCGGGCCGCCGCGACGTAGGGCACCACGGCCTCCTCGTCCAGCGAGCCCAGGTGATCCACCCCGGTCACCGTGAGGGGCAACGCCTGCAGCCGCTCCACCGCGGCCTCGGCCTGGCGGAACTCGCCCGGGCCGATCGAGCCGTCGCGCAGACGCCGCACGCTCAGCCCGGTCTGAAGTGCCACCGCCCGCCGCACGATGGCCTCCGGCGGGTCCTCGAGCGTCACGTATTCGACGCCGACCCCCTGCTCGGCCAGGCGGAGGGCCAAGGCCACGAGCCAGGCCGTCTTGCCGTGCGAGGTGCGGCCGCCGACCACGGTGAACTCGCCCGGGCCGAAGCCCCCCACGTGCCGGTCGAACTCGATCCAGCCGGTCTGCCACCGCTGCTGCTGCCAGGCGCCGACGATCCGCCCCCACACCTCGGCCGGATCGAACAGCGCTCCGGTGAGCGGCCCCGGCAGGCTCTCGAGGCGGTCCCGGATCTCGGCGTCCGAGAGGCCCCGGCGCGCGAGCTCCTCGCCGAGGCTCCGCTTGGCCCGCTCGCGCCAGGCCCGCCGCACCAGCCGGGCGTAGTGGGGCACGTGCGGCAGGATCGAGGCCTCCTCGAGGCAGAGGGCGAGATACGCCCAACCGCCGGCGGCCTCGAGATCGCCCGAGCGGCTGAGCTGCCAGTACACGCTCACGAGGTCGGGATGGGCCTCGGTCGCGACCTGCCGGATCGCGGCCCAGATCAGGCCGTGCCGATCGGACAGGAACTCGCCGGCCTCGAGCGGGGGTACTTCAGCCTCGGGCCAGAGCAGGACGCCGCCGATCAGCGCCCGCTCGACGGGCAGGATCGCAGCCTCGTCGAGGATCACGCTGGCGTGATCTACCGGTCGAGGTTCGGCCCGAACCACGGCGTCTCCGTTCCTGTCTCGGTGTCCGTCTCGTCCTGCCACCGCCCCTGGTTGAGCCAGGTCGCGGGGTGGGGGATGTATTTCGGCTCGCGTCGGGCGAGCTCCGGTAACTGGCGCTCGAGGCCAGCCATGATCTCGGCGGCCGAGGCGCGCTTGAGCGCGGAGGTCCAGGCCCGCAGCGCCGCGAGCCGACCGACGCGCCGGGGGTACCGCCGGTAGAAGGCCTCGAAGTCTCCGTTCGGGGAG
>DATMBJ010000054.1:0-2364 GCA_035559315.1 Actinomycetota bacterium | reverse complement strand
CGGGGAGGAACCGGGGACCGAGCTCGGCCTCCGGATGTGGGCCTCGGGGCAGCGGCTCCCGCTCATCCACTTCGTCGCGCGGGTCGACCCGGACGCCCCGCCGCCGGTCGGCTCGGTCGGGGTCACGAACGATCCCTCCCGGGTCCTCGAGCTCATCCACGACCTCACCGCCCGCTAGCTCCACGCTCCGGTCGTGGGCCCACCGCCGAACCAGCAACCGGGCCCCCACCCGGGCGACGGCCGGCGACGGGAGGGCGGCTCGATGGGACCGGCCGCGCGCACGGGCCGGTCGCCGGACCGCCGGACCTCGGGCCCGGTCGCGAAGGCCGCGAGGTGCACCACCGCCTCCCGCCAGACCAGGGCCGCGCCCACGGCCTCCGGCGCGGTGAGGACCACCTCGGTCCCGAGACCCACGCCGTCGTGGGCGGTCGCCTCCCCCTCCGCGAGCCGGGCGAGGAAGCCCCGGGCCGCTCCCTCCTCGACCTGGGTCGCCGCGGCGCCGAGGGCGTCGAGCGCGTAGCCGCGGACCAGCCGCGGCCAGAGCCTCCGGAGCGTCTCCGGCCGGTCGAAGATGTCCAGGGCCGCCGGCCGCCCGCCCACCACGGCGAGCGTCCCGGTCTGGCCGGGGAGCGGCTCCCCCGCCGCCTCGACAGTGCGTTCCAGGTCGCGCCCGCGTTCCGCGACCACGTCCCCGAGCCTGCCGGTGGGCGAGGCGGCCCGCGCCGCGAACAGCGCCCGGTCGACCGCGTCCCACACCGCCCCCTGGTCGGAGAGGGCATCGCCCGCCCTCCGGCGCCTCGTCGCCACCGAGGAGACCTTCGTCCGCCGGACCCGGGGCGGGGAGAACGCCGGCTCCACCCGGAACCGAGCCGCGCCCCGGTAGCTCCACCGGCCGCGCTCCACGCACGAGACCGGGATCGGGATCTCCGAGGCCGCCGGCACCAGCACCGTCACGTTGAGCACCCGGTCCTGCCTGGCCCCGGCGAGGTGCTCGCCCTCGAGGATCAGCACGGGGTCCGGGCCCTTGTTCCGGGCCACGAGCTGGGGGACCACCCCCTGCCCGAGCTCCCCGATCTCGAGGGTCCCCGCCGCCAGGGCGTCCTCGGCGAGTAGGTAGCGGGGGCCCGGCCGCCCGCCGAACAGCGGCACCAGCGTGAGGGCCCCGGCCCCACGGGGCTCCCCGGTCCGCAGGTCCCCCAGGAGCCCCCGCACGATCTCCACGTCACGCATCGCGACCTCCTTCCGAACGCTTCCTCCGGGCCACCACGTTCGCCAGGAGCCGCGAGGAGCTCGCGGCCGTCTCGACCTCGCCGGCGAACAGGTCGGCCATCCCCTCGTCGGCCTCGACCCCCCTCTCGGCGGCGTAGGCCGAGGCGCTCGCGCGCTGCCTCGCCTCCCGGAGCTCGGTCCGCTGGAGGTAGTAGTGGCTGATGAGGTGGAAGACCTCGCCTTCCCCGGCCCGGAACAGGACCGCGACCGGCGCCTCCCCGTACCTCCGTTCGAGCTCCGTGCTCGCGATCAGCACCCGGACCCCGGGGTCGAGCACCCGGATGGGGTACGAGGAACCCTCGAGCCACCAGAGGGGATCCTCGCCGGGGTCCGCGACGCCCCGCAGGAACGGGTTGTCGTGGTCCCGGACCTCGATCCGGACCACGTCGTCCGCGGTCGGCCGCCCGTTGTAGGCGACGATCCCGGGGAAGGCCGGCTCGAGGACGTGGCGGAGCGCCCAGTCCGTGGTGAACAGGCTCCCGCCTCCCTCCACGAACCGGCGCACCTGCGCCAGCCCCTCCGGCCCGAGGTGCCCCGGGCAGTTCACCACGAGGAGCTGCTCCGGCCGGAGCCGGGCCCCTCCGAGCTGGTGCGGCTCGACGGCCGTGTACGGGAGCTCGAGCGCCTCGAGCACGAGCTCCACGCGGTCGTAGGCGCCCCGCACCACGACCACGTCCGAGGCCTGGACCGCCTCCAGGGCCGCCGCGTCCAGGGGCGCCTCCCGCGCCATCCGCTCCCGGGAGATCCGCGCGCCCGACCGGTAGGCCCGGCTCATCCGTTCCTCGTCCATCGACGCACCTCCTTTCGGCTGCTGGCCGAGATTTTAGGACATTTACCGAGATTTGTGAAGAGTTCCCGAGGGCGTGCTAGGGTGGCTCCATGCCTGCCAGGAGGGACCGGACCTCGACCGGGGAGGATCCTCGCTTCTACGACGCCCTTGGGCGGGCGATCCAAGTCGCCCGGACCGAGCAGGGCCTATCGAGGAAGGAGCTGGCGCGGCGGGCGGGCATCTCCTACGCCTACCTCTCGGACATCGAGACCGGTCGGGGCCGCCCCTCCTCCGCCGCGTTGATCGGGGTCGCCCAGGCCCTCGGG
>DATMBJ010000053.1:0-13777 GCA_035559315.1 Actinomycetota bacterium | reverse complement strand
CCGCTCGGCCTCGGCCCGGCCCAGCTCCCGGGCGCGGCCGGTCTCGAGCGCCACCGCGCAGACCCGCTCCAGGACGCCGACCAGCTCGGCGAGGATCGTGCCCTCCAGGGCCGCGGCCGCCAGGGCCCGGGGCCGGCCGGCCACCTCGGGCGGGAGCGCGTCCGCGTAGGCGGCGGCCAGCGCGGCCACCACCTCCCGCTCCTCCGGTGCGAGCGCCACGGGCTCCGGGGTCTCAGGCGGGCCCGGCGCGACGGTCGGCATCACGGCCGGCCTCCCTCATGCTCGGCGGGCGGCATCACGGCCCGGCCTCCCTCATGCTCGCCGGTCGGCGTCACGGCCGGCCTCCCCCGTGCTCCGCGGTGCCGGCCTCGCGGAGGATCGCCTCGGCCTCGTGCTCGAAACCACCGGTCTCGATGGGGCAGTGGATCCCGCACTCCTTCGGCGCACCCCGCTCCCACCACCACCGCCCGGCGCGGTCGTCCTCCCCGGGGGCCACGGGCCGCGTGCAGGGGTCGCAGCCGATGCTCGTGTAGCCCCGGGCGTAGAGCGGGTGGACGGGGACGTCGGCGGCGCGGAGGTAGTCCCACACCTCCTCCTTGGTCCAGTCGGCCAGCGGGTTGAGCTTCACGATCCCCCCGTGGTCGTGGTCCAGCTCGACCTTCTTGATCGCCGCCCGCGACGCCCACTGCTCGCGGCGGAGGCCGGTGAACCACGCGTCGAGCCCGCCCAGGGCGCGCACGAGCGGGCGGACCTTCCGCACGTGGCAGCAGAGGAGCCGCAGGGGGACGCTGGTCCGGAACAGGTCGGGGCCGTGGCGGCGGACCATGGCCTCGACCTCGCGCGGATCGGGCCGCGGCACCTCCCAGCGGACCTCGGGGTACCGCGCCCGGACCTCGTCGAGGAACGCCAGGGTCTCCACGGGCAGGCGGCCGGTGTCGACGGTGATGGCCCGCACGTCGGGCCGGATCCGGGCGGCCATGTCGAGGACCGCCATCCCCTCGGCCTGGAGGGCCGTGACGACCGCGACCCGGTCGCCGAAGGTCTCCAGGCCCCAGGCGATCACCTCCTGGGGCTCGCGGTCGTCGAGCTCCACCGCGATCTCGCCGATCTCGAGGTCGTCGAAGACGACCCGCTCCGACGCGTCCAGGAGATCCACGGCTCACCCTCCCGACATCGCGACGAGGATCGTGATCCGGTCCCCCGGGCGCACCGGGGTGTCGAGCCCGGCGAGGGCCCGGACGTCCTCCTCGCCCACGAAGACCAGGTAGGCCTCGGAGAGCTCCCCGCGGGGGAGGACCTCCCGGGCGAACGCGGGGTGGGCCTCGCCCACGGCGGCGAGCGCCTCGCGGACGGTGGTCGCCGCGACCTCGATCTGGTCGGCGCCGTCGACCAGGCGGAGGAGCGGCCCGGGGACGTGGACCGTCACCCCCTCGGTCGTGGGCCGATCGGCCGCGGGGGCCGCCTCGCCCCGGGCCAGGGCCGCGAGTTCGACGTCGGTTCGGGCGTCCACGAAGTCGCCGAAGCCGAGGCCGGGGCGCGCCGCCCGGGCGTCGAGCCAGGCGCCCACCAGCCGCTCGAGCACGGCGTCCAGCTCGGGCGCGGGGACGCGGCGGAGGATCGGTCGGCCGATCCGGGCCCCCCGCCCGAGGCCGCCGCCGAGCGTCAGGTCGTAGGCCTCGATCCGCCCCGCCCCGTCGGGCGAGGGGGCGGTGGTGCCCTGGAGCCCGATCTCCCCGATCCAGTGCTGCGCGCAGGCGTGCGGGCAGCCGTCCATGTGGATCGTGAGCCCCGCCACCGCGTCCCCGCCGAACCGCCGCTCGAGCCGGGGGACGAGCTCGGCGAGCTTCTCCTTGGTCTCCGCGACCGAGTAGTTGCAGAACCGGTGGCTGGTGCAGGCCACGGCGCGGGCGAACGCCCCTCGGTCGAGGGGGAGGCCGAGCGCGGCGAGGCCCGCCCGGAGCTCGTCGATCCGCTCCTCGGGGACGTTGCCCGCGATCGCGTTCTGCTGGCGCGTGAACCGCAGGTCGGCCCCGAGCCCCTCGAGCAGGTCCGCCAGGCGGACGAGCTGGTCGCCGCTCACCCGCCCCACCGGGACGGGGATCCCCACGTAGACCACCCCCTCCTGCCGCTGCGGGTGGATCCCCAGGTGGTCCCCGTCCCCGACGGGCTCGGGGGCGGCGCCGTCCTCGAGCCGGCGGCCGAGGCGCTCCTCGACCCGCCGGCGCATCCCCTCGGGCCCGAGGTCGTCCACCATGAACTTGATCCGTGCCTTGGCCCGGGAGACCCGGTACCGGAGGTCGTGCTGCCAGGCATCGGTGACGGCGCGCAGGACCTGGATCGCGTCCTCGACCGGGACGAACACGCCGAGGTCGCGGGAGATCCGGGGCGTGTTCGACATCCCGCCCCCCACGCGGAGCGCGAACCCCTCCCGGCCGTCTTTCCTGGTGCCCACGAGCGCGACGTCGTGGATCTCGGGGGCGTTGCACTGCGCTGGGCAGGCCGAGATCGTGTACTTGTGCTTGCGGGGGAGGTTCGAGTAGTCGCGGTTCCCGTAGAAGAACCGCGCCGCCTCCTCGATCACCGGGCGGACGTCGAACAGCTCGTCGGGGTCGATGCCGGCCACCGGGCAGCCCGTGATGTTCCGGACCGTGTCCCCCTCCCCGCCCACCGTGGTGAGCCGGGCCGCCTCGATCGCCGCCAGGACCTCGGGGAGCTGGTCCAGGCGGACCCAGTGGAGCTGGATGCCCTGGCGGGTGGTGAGCTCGGCCTCGTCCCGGCCGTAGCGGCGCGCGATCTCGCCCACCGCGCGGAGCTGGGCCGGGCGGATCAGGCCGCCGGGCACCTTGATCCGGACCATGAACGTCCCCACCTTGGGCTTGTCGTGGGTGAGGCCCCACCAGTTCAGGCGGACGATGTCCTCCTCCGGCACGGCCTCGTACCCCAGCTCGATCAGGCGGGGGAGCTCGTCGCGGACATCCAGCGGGAACCGCTCCCGCTTGAGCCGTTCGATCGAGTTCCTCTTGAGGACCAGGTCCCAGTCCGGTTCGGGACGGACGGTCGCCGGTCGGTGGATGGTCGCCATGCTCCCTCCTCGCGTGCGGGTTCGTCGGACGTCCGACGTGCCTCGGGCGAGGGGGGGCGGAGCGGCGGACGCGCTAGGCCCTGCCCTCGCCCGGGGCGGGCGAGGCGGGACAGCCGCAGAGGCGGGCCGGGATCATCGCCCCGACCAGGCCGGCGCAGCGCGTACGGATCATGCTCCCTGGATCCTATCCACGGGGTCGGATTTGCAGGTGCGAACGTACCCGCGAGGGCGGGTGGGTGTCAAGACCGGTCCGCTCGGGGATCCGACCGGCTCGAACCGTCAACCGGATGACGGCGGGACGTTCTGGTTCAGCCGGAAGAAGTTGGTCGGGTCCCAGCGATCCTTGAGGGCCCGGAGCCGCTCGAGCCGCGTCCCGCCGTAGACCGCCGCGGGATCCTCGTCGAGCAGGAACTGGGGCATCGGGGCCCCGGCGTGCGGCTGCAGGGCCTCCCAGCCCTCCCGGGCCCACGCCACGTGGGGGCCGGGGTCGGGCGCCGTCGGCGGCCACCCGCTGTTGAAGTTCACGTCCACCCGCGCGTCGCGCCCCGTGGTGGCCGTCGACGCCGGGTCGACCCGCGTCGCCTCCCCGCTGATCCAGTGCAGCCGGACCACGGACAGGGGCGAGGTGATCTTCTGCGCGTGTCCCACGAACAGGTCGATGACCTCGTCCGGGAGGTCCCGGAGGAGGTTCGACTTGATGTAGTAGTTGAACCCCGGCGGGGCCCCCGCGTCGAACATGGTCTGGAGGAAGAGGTACGGGCAGGGTCGGACGGCGTCGACGATCGGCGTCCCGACGGCCCGGACGGGCGCGAGGGCCTCGGCTCCGGCCGCCGGGTCCCCGAGGTACGCCAGGACCACCAGGCAGATCGGCTTCCCGAACACGTCCGGGGGGAGGAACGGCGCGGGGGGCGCGAGCCGGAGCGCCGCGAGCGCCGCCGCCTCGTCCGGCGGGTCCGCCATGAAGTCGTGGACGGCGCGGAGCACCTCGGGGGCCTGGTCGATCGGCCACGCCACGGGGCCGGCGAGGACGATCGGACCGACCGGGTGGAGCCGGTACTCGAACGCCGTGGCGATCCCGAAGTTCCCGCCCCCGCCGCGGAGGCCCCAGAAGAGGTCGGGCTCGTTGTCCGCGGACACGGTCAACGTGTCGCCCTCCGCGGTCACCAGGTCGATCGAGAGGACGTTGTCCACCGTGAACCCGTGCCTCCCCTGGAGGTGGCCGATCCCCCCGCCGAGGGTGAGGCCCCCGATCCCGGTCAGGCTGATGACGCCGAGCGTCGTGGCCAGGCCGTGGACCTGGGTGGCCCGGTCGACGTCGGCGAGGATGCACCCCCCGAGGGCCTTCGCCGTCCGGGCCTCGGGATCGACCTTCACCCCGCGCATGAGGGACAGGTCGATCATCAGCCCGCCGTCGGCCACCGCGAGCCCGGCCACCTGGTGCCCTCCGCCCTTGACCGAGACGAGGAGACCCTGCTCCCGCCCGAACCGCACGGCGGCCTGAACGTCGGCCACCCCGGTGCACCGGGCGATCAGGGCGGGGCGCTTGTCGACCATCCCGTTCCACACGCGCCGGGCGACGTCGAAGCCCTCATCCTCGGGCTGGAGGAGGGCGCCGTTGAACCGGCTCCTGAGCGCGTCGAGGGCCTTGCGGTCGACCGGTTCGGTCTCGTTCGCGGCGATGGCCATCCCCGCCCCCTTCATCCGATCGGATGTCCTTCCCGCCTTGGAGGACGCTCCAGAGGGCCCCCGGATTGCACAGGCCCCGGATCGCGCGGGGCCCGGGATCGTCGCGTGCCGCCCTCGGCGGGCTACGGCTTCCGGGCCTTGGCGATCACCGCGATCGCCACCGAACCCCGGCGCTCGGGTGGGATCACCCGCTCCATGAGCCGGATGAGCTCCGGCGTGAACAGCGGGTAGAGCGCGGCGTCACGGATCCCGTACGGCACCTTCTCCCCGATCCAGACGTCGGTGAACCCCGCCTTCTCCATCTTCCGGGCGAAGACACGCTCCGCCATGGCGCCGGACACTCACCCGGCCCAGGCGGCGTCGCTCGTGAGGATCTCGGGGGGCAGGTCCTCCTCGACGGTGAGGTCGGCCACGCACAGCCGTCCGCCGGGCCGGAGCACCCGGTGGATCTCGGCCAGGACGCGGGACTTCCGCGGCGAGAGGTTGATCACGCCGTTCGAGATCACGACGTCCACGCTCCCGTCGGGGAGCGGAACGTCCTCCATCTCCCCCCGGCGGAACTCGGTCCAGCCGCCCACCCCCGCCTCGTCGGCATGGGCCCGGGCCCGCTCGACCATCTCGTCGAGCAGGTCGATCCCGATGGCCCGCCCGGTCGGCCCCACCTCCCGCGCGGCGAGGATCGTGTCGATCCCGCCGCCGGAGCCGAGGTCGAGGACGGTCTCGCCGGGGCGGAGCGCCGCGTGCAGGACGGGGTTCCCGACGCCGAGCGCCCAGGCGATCGCGCCCGCCGGGAGCCCGGCGAGCTGCTCCTCCGTGTACAGGCGCCGGGCCACCGGCTCGCCCCCGCCCGACCCGATCGCCTCGTAGGCCGCGCGGACGGCGGCCTTCACCTCCGCCTGGTGCAGCAGGTCCTGGCCCATCGCGCTCACCCCTCCAGCTCTCGGACGAACCGGTGCAGGCGATCCCGCACGTCGGAGGGGATCTCCTCCGCGGCGTGGGTCGCGAGGAACGCCTGGAGCTCGCGGGCGAACTCCAGCTCCCCGCAGCACCTCCGGCAGAACGCGAGGTGCTGCTCGACCCGGGCCTGGTCCTCCGGCGAGAGCGCCCGGTCGAGGTAGTCCCAGAGCCGGCGCACCGCTTCGGAGCACGGGATCAGCCCGGTGTCGTCGCTCATCGTGTTCCTCCCTTCACCAGGAGGCCGGTCTCGTTGGCGTAGTCCCACAGCTCCCGCTCGAAGAGCTTGCGCCCTCGGTGGAGCTGGGCGAGGACGGTCCCGATCGGCGCGTCGAGCAGTCGGGCGATCTCCTTCGTGGAGAAGCCCTCCATGTAGCGGAGGACCAGGGGCGCGCGGTACCGGACCGGCAGGCGCAGCAGCACGGCGCGGACGTCCTCCCGGCCGAACGCGTGGAGGAAGTCCAGGTGGAGACTGTCCGAGTAAGGGAAGGGGTCCTCCTCCGCGAGGGTCCGGTAGAGGGAGAAGTCCTCGACGTCCTCGACGGCCACCTCGTCCACGCTCCGGGCCTCCTTCCTGAGGCGGTCGCGGAAGGCGTTCACGAGGATCCGACGGAGCCACGCCGGGCCCGCGGCCTCGTCCTCGAGCGTCGCGTAGGCGCGGTAGGCGCGCAGGAGGCAATCCTGGACCAGGTCCTCCGCCCCCCGGTCCGTCAGCCGGCGCGCCAGCGCGTACAGGCCGGGGATGGCCTCCGCCGCCATCGCCTCGAACGCCTCCCTCGACCTCGCCGCCCTCGTCTCCATCCGCTCCGACCCCCGGGACGTCCGACGGGGCCAACTTATTGCATCGGCGCCCAGGCGCAATACCGGCTCCTCGGCCTTCGTCCGGACCCTACGGGAAGGACCGTCAACCGGGAAGACCGAAGGAGGGGCGCGATGAGCGAGCCGGAACCCGGGAGCGTCACGCTCGTGGGCTCGTACCGGATCGGCGAGGCCGTCGAGGACTTCGAGCTCCCGACGCTCTCGGGGGGCACCTGGCGGCTCTCGGAGGTCCGCGGTGGCCCCGTGCTGATCTTCTTCACGGCGACCTGGTGTCCGTACTGCGGAGCGGAGGCCCCGTACCTCGAGCGGGAGATCTGGCAGCGCTACCGCGACCGGGGGCTCCAGGTGGTCTGCATCGACGTGAAGGAAGGGGCGCACGCGATGGCCCCGTTCGTGGACCGGTACGCCTGGACGTTCCCCGTGCTCCTGGACGACGCGGGCGGGGTCTCGATGCGGTTCGCGCCGATCAAGGAGGGCCTGCCGCCGGAGGTCGCGATCATCAACGCCCACTTCGTGCTCGACGCGGACGGGGTCGTCGTCTACCGCGACTTCCTGAACATGGAGCGCTTCGACGCGAAGGCCGTCCACGTGCGGGCCTTCCTCGACCGCTTCCTGGAGGGGGCGGCGGCGTGACCGTGCGGGTGGGCGAGTGGCTCGGCGTCGAGGCCCTGGTGGAGCCGCGGGCGATCCGCCCGGGCGCCCTCGCGACGCTCGAGGTCGTCCTCCGGATCCCGCCCGGGGGTCACATCCAGTCGGACGAGCCGGCCGAGCCGTTCCTCGTCCCCACCCAGGTGCGGATCGAGGAGGCGGCGGACCTCGTCTTCTGCCCGCCGGGATACCCGCCCGCGGAGGTGGAGACGTTCGCGTGGAGCCCGGTGGAGCTGCGCGTCTTCCGCGGGACGGTCCGCGTCGAGGTGCTGTTCGCCGCGCTCTCCGACGCGGCGCCCGGGCCGCGGCGGATCCGGGGCCGCGTCCGCTACCAGGGCTGCACGGAGGCGCTCTGCCTGCCGCCGGCGGAGCGGGCCTTCGAGGCGGAGGTGACGGTGACGGCGGCGGAGGAGGGATGAGCCATGGCGACCGCGGCGATCGGCGGGAGGGCGGAGGACCGGGCGGCGACCCAAGCGCTCCGGACCGGGAGCTGGCTGATGGGCCTCGCGGCGGTGGGCTTCGTCGGCTACGCGGTGATCTTCTTCGTCCGGAACTTCACCGACGCGTTCCTGGAGCTCGGGATCGGGCCCAACGAGGTGAGCGTGGGCCGGGACGAGATCAAGGCGTTCAGCCCCTCCCTGTTGGAATACGTCTCGCACCTGCACATCGCGGTGTCGGGGTTCATCGCGGCGACGGGGCTCGCCGTGCTGTTCCTCGTCGCCTACGGGGTGCGGCGGGGCGCGCTGTGGGCCTGGGTGGGCGCCGTGGCCTCGCCCGTGCTCGGCCTGGCGGTGGCGCTCCCCGCCCACTACCCGAACGACTTCGACACGCTCGGCCACCTCGGCCTGATCTACCTGGCGGTGGTGATCTTCGTGGTGGGCGCGCTCCTGGCGCTCCGGGGGATCCTCGCCGGTCAGCGGGCACGGTGAGGCCGGGGCGTGCGGCGGCCCCGCGGGCACCGTGAGGCGGGGGGCGCGCGGCGGCCCCGCGGGCCGGGGAGCGGTCCGCGGGGAGGGGATCCGACGACGGGGAAGGGAGGATGGATCGTGGCGACGGTGACGGCGAGGAACGGGGTGGACGTCGAGCGCCTGGTGCAGACCATCGAGGCCATCGGCCAGGACCCGGGCATCGCGCGGTTCACGTTCCGGGCCGGGACGACCTGGGACGGCGGGAGCACGAGCAGGGCGGAGGTCGCCTCCTTCGTCCACGCCGGGCAGGAGGTCCCGCACGCGCGGACCCATCAGCTCGTCGGGTGCGAGCCCGACGTGCTGCTGGGCCGGGACCGGGGGCCGAACGCGGTGGAGCTCGTGCTCGCGGCGCTCGGGTTCTGCTACACGGTCGGTGTGGTCTACAACGCGGCGGCGAGGGGCTACGAGCTCGAGGAGGTCCGGTACGAGCTCGAGGGCGACCTCGACCTCCGGAACTTCGTGGGGATCGGGGACGGACCGCGGCCCGGCTTCACCGCGATCCGCGTGAAGGGCGCGATCAAGGCGCGGAACGCCTCCCGGGAGGAGCTCGAGGAGCTCTGCCGGTACGTGCAGGACACCTCGCCCGTCCTGGACATCATCGCGAACCCCGTGCCGGTCACCACGACGCTCGAGGTCCGCTGACGCGGCGGGGGACGCCCGGCGGGCCGTTACGCTGGTCGGCCCGCCGGGCGCCCCGCCTCCAGGAGCGCTCCCACGGCGGGGCGCTCCGCCTCCTCGAGCCCCCGGAGCGGGCGGCGGACGTCCTCGCGGATCGGCACCCTGCGGGCCCGTGCCACGGCCTTGAGCGCTGCGTGGAACGGGAGCCGGGCGAGGCGCTCCCGGAGCTCGCGGACCCGGGCCGCGGCCTCCTCGCTCCCGCCGTGGACCAGCTCCCGGACCAGCTCGGGCCAGGCGGCCGCGAGCCCCGAGACGGTCCCCACCGCGCCGGCCCGCATCCCCTCGAGCGCGAGCGGCTCGGAGCCCACGAAGACGTCGAGGCCCTCGAGGAGGTACGGGGCCACGGCCTCGAAGGGCGTGTCGGAGACCTTGAGCCCGGCGAGGTTCGGGCAGGCCTCCCGGAGGCGCGCCACCACCGCCACCGGCACCGCGTAGCCGGAGCGAGCGGCGAACTCGTAGACGTAGAACGGCAGTGGGGCGCACGCCTCGGCCGCGGCCCGGAAGTGGGCGAACAGCTCGCGCTCGTCGAGCCGGAAGTAGGGGGGCGCGATCACGGCCACGGCGTCCGCCCCCGCCGCCGCGGCGTGCCCGGCGAGGGCCTCGGTCTCGGCGGTGGTCTGGGCGCCGCAGTGCGCGGCGACGGCGAACCCGTCCGGGCGGGCCTCGAGGAACAGCTCGAGCGCGGCGCGGCGTTCGTCGGGCCGGAGCAGGATCCCCTCGCCGGTCGTCCCGCAGACCAGGGCGCCGTCCAGGCCGCCCGCCGCGAGGAACCGGACGTAGGGGCGGAAGGCCGCCTCGTCCAGGGCCTCCCCGCCTTCCCGGAGCGGCGTGAGGGCGGCGGCGATCGCGCGGCGGAGCCTCCCGGGCGGGCCGTTCGGCCCCGGCGGGCGTCGCGGGGCGGGCGGGGTTCCCACGGCCGCAGCGTACCCCGCGCCCGTCTCCCTCAGGCCGGGGCGAACTGCTCGGCCTCGGTGGAGCCCGCGAGGGCCAGGGTGGAGGCGCTCCCCCCGCTCACGACCTCCTGCACGAGGTCGAAGTACCCCGCGCCGGCCTCCCGTTGGTGCCGGGTGGCGGTGTAGCCGAGGTCCTCGAGCTCGAACTCCCGGTCCTGCAGGCGCACGTAGGCGGCCATCCCCTCCCGGGCGTAGCCGTGGGCCAGCTCGAAGAAGGAGGCGTTGAGCGCGTGGAACCCGGCCAGCGTCACGAACTGGAACCGGTAGCCCATCGCGGCGAGCTCCCGCTGGAAGCGGGCGATCGCCGCCTGGTCGAGGTGGCGCCGCCAGTTGAACGAGGGGGAGCAGTTGTAAGCGAGGAGCTTGCCGGGGAAGCGCTCGTGGACGGCCTCGGCGAAGGCCCGGGCCTCGTCCAGGTCCGGGGTCTGGGTCTCGCACCAGAGCACGTCGGCGTAGGGGGCGTAGGCCAGGGCCCGGGCGATGGCCTGCTCGATGCCGGCCCGCACCCGGAAGTACCCCTCGGCGGTCCGCTGGCCGGTGAGGAACGGGTGGTCGGCGGGGTCCGCGTCGGTCGTGAGGAGCGCGGCGGAGAGGGCGTCGGTCCGGGCGACGAGGACCGTCGGCACGCCCGCCACGTCCGCCGCCAGCCTGGCGGCGACCAGGGTCCGGATGAACTGCGCGGTGGGCACCAGCACCTTCCCGCCGAGGTGCCCGCACTTCTTCTCCGAGGCCAGCTGGTCCTCGAAGTGGACCCCGGCCGCGCCGGCCTCGATCATCGCCCGCATCAGCTCGAAGGCGTTGAGGGCCCCGCCGAAGCCGGCCTCGGCGTCGGCCACGACGGGGGCCATCCAGTCCACGTCGGCCCGCCCCTCCGCCCAGGCGATCTGGTCGGCGCGCCGGAGCGCGTTGTTGATCCGGCGGACGAGCGCCGGGACGCTGTTCGCGGGGTACAGGCTCTGGTCGGGGTAGGTCTCGAGCGCGAGGTTCGCATCGGCGGCGACCTGCCAGCCCGAGACGTAGATGGCCCGGAGGCCGGCGCGGACCGCCTGGACCGCCTGCCCGCCGGTCAGGCAGCCGAGGGCCGGGACGTACGGCTCGTCCCGGAGGAGGCGCCAGAGGCGGTCGGCGCCCCGTCGGGCGAGGGTGTGCTCGACCCCGAACGAGCCGCGGAGGCGGATCACGTCCTCCGCGGGGTAGGGCCGGACCACGCCGGCCCAGCGCGGGTCCTCCCGCCAGGTCTGCTCGAGCGCGGAGGCTTCGCGGGCGATGCGCTCGGCGAGGTCGCGGTCGGGCGAGGGCGTGGCGTCGGTCATCTCCATGGTCCTCCTCGGGCGGGATCGTCGGGGACGGTGGACGGCGCGGTCGCGGCCGGGGGCCGGCGCCGCGCCTAGGCTCCGACGCCGGATACGCGGGGCCCCAGGACGGGGCGGGGCGTGCGCGTCGTCCGGACCATGGTGATCACGGATGCTGCCGGAGGTGAGGGGACGCTGTCAACCCGCAGGATCAGCCGAGGGAGCGGCGACCCGGCGTCCACCACGTCCAGGATGCCGCGCAGGGATGAACGGCTCGCCCCGCTGGAAGATCGCGGCCAGGTCAGGACCCGGCCGTCGCAGAACGCCTGGGGATCGGGCTCCGCGCCTCGGCGCGGTGTCCCAGCCGGACCGCTGTCCGAGCCGGCCTCGCGCATCGGAGGTCCCGCTCGCGCGATGGGCTCGTCACCCCGGGGCGCTCACCGAGCGCGGATCCCGGCGTCGGGCGTGTCGCCCGCCTGGCTACCGCGCGGCTCGAGGACGACGACCGCCGTTCGGCGCGGGCGCCGCGAAGCGAAGCCATCCAGGTTCCGGTCCAGCTCGCGCCATCGCCGCCAGAGCCGCTCACGCTCCTCGCCCACCGCGGCCCGGCCGAGCACGTCGCGCCGGATCCCACCGGCGAGCTCGACCACCGCCTCCGGGTGGGCCTGGAGGTTCAACCACCACGCAGGCTCCGGCGCGCCCCAGCCGTTCATGGCCATGGAGACCAGGTTGTCGCCGTCCTCGTAGTACCCGATGATCACGCTGCGCGGCTCGCCGCTGCGCCGCCCGGTCGTGGTGAGGCGCAGAGTGCCCCACTTGCCCGGACGCGGAGGCCAGAGCCCCTTACGGCCCCGGGTCGCTCGAACCAGCCAGCGGTGCGCGCCCCAGAAGGTCACGACGAACCACCGAGGCGGGAGACGGCCCTTCTCTGCAGCCATGCGAAGCCTTCTCTCGACGAACCTCACCCTATCACGGCCGGTGCCTCGTGGATCTCGCGGCGCGCGGGCGAGCCCTCGGGCTGATCCAGCGCCCATCCTCGCCCGAACACGGGACGTGTTCGAATCGTGCGGTGCCGCCCTACTGGTTCGCGAGATCACCGATGACGCGACGACTCGGCCGGCCTGAGGGCGTGCTGGACGTGTTCAGGGTCTTCGCGATCCATCGACCGCCCTGGACGTAAAGGGCCCTCGGGTACGGGCGGCTCCTCGTGAACCGTCTGGGTGAGCAGCCTGCACCCGACGTTCCCATGCGGACGACGCCCAGGCGCGGTTCGCCCGGCAGCTGGTCGGACGCTCCCGGTCAGCCGAGCCGCTCGTAGGCCGGGAGCGTGAGGAACTCGACGAAGGGCTCCGCCGTCGCCACCTCGAGGAACAGCTCCCGGGCGGCGTCGAGCGTCGCCGGGGTCCCCTCCTCCCGGATCCTCCCGACCTGCTCCTCGACCACCGCGTCGACGAGCCGGCGGTCGACCACCCGGCCGTCGGCCAGGCGGACGCCGTGGTGGAGCCATTGCCAGACCTGGGACCGGCAGATCTCCGCCGTCGCGGCGTCCTCCATGAGGTTGTGGATCGCCGCCGCGCCGGTCCCCCCGAGCCAGGAGGCGAGGTAGCGGATCCCGACGTCCGCGTTCGTCCGCAGGCCCTCCTCGGTGATCCGCCCGTCCGGCACCCGCACGTCGAGGAGGTCGTCGGCCGTCACGCGGACGTCCTCCCGGAGCCGGTCGAGCTGGTTCGGCCGCTCGCCGAGGACGCCGTCGAAGACCTCGGTGGCGACCGGGACGAGGTCCGGGTGGGCCACCCAGGTCCCGTCGAAGCCGTCGGCGGACTCCCGCACCTTGTCCTCCCGGACCTTGGCGAGCGCCACCT
Organism: Actinomycetota bacterium; assembly: GCA_035559315.1. Classification (GTDB taxonomy): domain Bacteria; phylum Actinomycetota; class UBA4738; order UBA4738; family HRBIN12; genus DATLZM01. The sequence continues at coordinate 835 of DATMBJ010000053.1, read as the reverse complement.
CGTTCACCGCCGGGTCCCGGCGGGACGGGATGAAGGCGGCCATCCCGCCGATCGCGTGGGCGCCCCGGCGGTGGCAGGTGCGGACCAGGAGCTCCGTGTAGGCGCGCATGAACGGCACGGTCATCGTCACCTGCGCCCGGTCGGGCAGCACGAACCGCTCGTGGCTCCCGAGCTTCTTGATCACGCTGAAGATGTAGTCCCACCGGCCGGCGTTGAGCCCGGTGGCGTAGGGGCCGAGGGCGTGGAGGATCTCGTCCATCTCGAAGGCCGCGAGGATCGTCTCGACGAGCACGGTGGCCCGGATCGACCCGCGGGGGATGGCCAGCGCGTCCTCGGCGAGCGCGAACACGTCGTGCCAGAGCGCGGCCTCGAGGTGGGACTCGAGCTTGGGGAGGTAGAGGTACGGGCCGGTGCCCCGCTCGAGGAGCTCGCGGGCGTTGTGGAAGAACCAGATCCCGAAGTCGAACAGCGAGGCCGAGACGACCTCGCCGTCCACCCGGACGTGCTTCTCCGGGAGGTGCCAGCCGCGGGGACGCACGAGGAGCGTGGCCGTCCGCTCCGCGAGCGCGTAGCGCCGCTCGGGGGTCTCGAGGGAGATCGTCCGGCGGACCGCGTCGAGGAGGTTCACCTGCCCCTGGACGCAGTTCGCCCAGGTGGGCGCGTTGGCGTCCTCGAAGTCCGCCATGAACACCCGGGCCCCTGAGTTCAGGGCGTTGATCATCATCTTCCGGTCCACCGGCCCGGTGATCTCCACCCGGCGGTCGGCGAGGTCGTCTCGGCCTCGCTGTTCGACTTCGGCCTGTGGGCCTTCCACGACGCCCGCGAGGCGCTGGAG
>DATMBJ010000052.1:0-2945 GCA_035559315.1 Actinomycetota bacterium | reverse complement strand
GGCGGGCGGCGACCGCCGTCGCGGTCGAGCTGATGGCCGGGACGGCCGGGGCGGTCGCCTCCACGTTCGCCGAGGCGGCCTCCCTGTTCGACGCGGCCGGCGACGACCGCCTCCGCCTCTGCGTGGACACCTGCCACCTGTTCGCCGCCGGGTACGCCCTGGACCGGCCCGAGGGGGTGGCGGCCTGCTTCGAGGAGCTCCGGGCCGCGGGGCTCGCCGACCGCCTGATCCTCGTGCATGCGAACGACGCCCGGTACCCGCGGGGCAGCCGCCGGGACCGGCACGAGCACGTGGGCCGGGGGTTCATCGGCCGCGAGGGGTTCCGCGCGATCCTCGCCCGGCCCGAGCTCGCCGGGCTCGCCGTGATCGTCGAGACGGAGGGCGACGCCCGCGCCCACCGCCGGGACATCGAGACGCTCCGCCGGCTCGCGGCGGAGTCATCCGAGGTGGACCCGTCCGGGGATCGAGCCGCCCGGCGTCAGGGCTCGAGCTCGGCTCCCGGCCCCTCCTGGTGGGCGTAGCGCTCCTCCGCCCAGGGGTCGGCGTGGACGTGGTAGCCCCGAACCTCCCAGAACCCGCGGACGTTGTGCTTCGCGAACTCGAACCCCCGCACCCACTTCGCACTCTTCCACGCGTAGCGCTTGGGCACCACGAGCCGGAGCGGGTAGCCGTGCTCGGGGGTGAGGTCCCGCCCGCCGTGGGCCCAGGCCACGAGGACGTCGTCGTCGAGCATCGCCTGGAGCGAGAGGTTCGAGGTGTAGCCGTGCTCGCACCGCGCGATCACCCAGGCCGCCTCGGGCAGGGGTCGGGCCAGCTCGGCCAGGGTCCGGAAGGAGACCCCGGTCCAGGCGTTGTCGAGCGTGCTCCAACCGGTCACGCAGTGCATGTCGGCCACGACCTCGACCGTCGACAGGGCCCGGAGCTCGTCGTACGTGAGCGAGACCGGCCGCTCCACGAGCCCGGTGAGCTCCAGCCGCCACGTCGCGGGATCGAAGCCCGGGACGGACCCATGGTGGAGCACCGGCCAGGTCTTCACCAGGCGCTGCCCGGGCGGGACGCGGCGGGCAACCTCCTCGGGGTAGCGCGGCCCCCCGAACAGGCTCACGCGCTAGCCCCCCGCCTCCGCCGCGAGCTCCCGCCAGGCGGCGAGGGCGGCGGCGATCCCCGCGTCGTCCACGTCCCGATGGGTCACCATCCGCACCTTCCCCGCGACGAGCGTGGTCCCCACCCCGAGGTCCGCGAGCCGCCGAACCGCCTCCAGGGGCGGGATCCCCGCGGCGGCGGTGTCGACCAGGACCATGTTGGTCTCCACCCGCGCCGGGTCGACCGTCCCGGGGAGCAGCTCGGCGACCCCCTCCGCCAGCCGGCGGGCCCGGGCGTGGTCCTCGGCCAGCCGCCCCGGACCCTCCTCCAGCGCGACCAGCCCGGCGGCGGCGAGCACCCCGGCCTGGCGCCAGCCGCCGCCGAAGAGGATCTTGAGCCGCCGGGCCTCGCGGATCAGCTCCGCCGGCCCGCACAGGAGCGAGCCGACCGGCGCGCCGAGGCCCTTCGAGACGCAGAACATCACGGTGTCGACCTCCCGGGTCCACTCCACGACGTCGACCCCGGCCGCCGCGGCCGCGTTGAAGATCCGCGCCCCGTCCAGGTGCACGGGGACCCCCGCCTCGAGCGTCGCCTTGCGGATCGCCCGGAGGTCCTCCACCCCGAGGACCGTGCCCCCCGCGTGCCCGTGGGTGTTCTCCACGGCCACGAGGTCCACGACCTCCACGTCGTACAGCTCGTCGGGCTCGAGGGCCGCCCGCACCTGCTGGGCGGTGATCCGCCCCCGCTCGTCCCCGGGGATCGTCCGGTAGGCGATCCCCGAGAGCACGGCCGAGCTCGCCACCTCGGTGCTCGCCACGTGGCTCGTGGCCTCGGCCACGACCAGGTGGCCGGCGCCCCGGACGTGCAGCCGGAGGCCGATCTGGTTGGCCATCGTGCCGGTGGGCACGAACAGCGCCGCCTCCTTGCCCGTCACCTCGGCCGCCCGCTCCTGGAGGCGGTTCACGGTGGGGTCGTCCCCGAACCAGTCGTCCCCCACCTCGGCCTCGGCCATCGCCCGACGCATCGCGGGGGACGGCGTGGTGACGGTGTCCGAGCGGAGATCGACCCGGTAACGCACGGCCCGGCCAGTATAGGCGGCGCCCCCGCTCGCCCCGGCTCGGGCGTCCTCACCCGCGGGCCGGCGCCCCCAGCCCCACCAGGTAGCCGTAGCGCTCGCGGAACCCCTCGGGACGCATGCCGGCGGCCGCCGCGATCGCGGCGAGCTTCGCGGGGTCCTCCAGGTCCTCCCGCTCGAGCCGGATCATGTACTCCCGTGCCACCCGGTAGGAGTCGCTCGAGACGTCCACCAGGCGGGTCCGCGGCCGCCCCGTCACCGGGTCCCGGAACGCGTCGAAGGGAAGCGGCTCGATGTGGCCCTCCCGGATGGTGATCATCGCCCCGGGCTCGCTCCCGCCCTCCGCGAGCAGCCGGCGGAGGAAGTCGATCGCGCCGAACCCCAGGTCCCGCGTGTACTCGATGTCGAAGGGGATCGGCGGGGCGCAGCGGAGCTCGTACCCGATGTTCTTGGCCTCGATCGTCACCCGCTGGCCCCGCTCGGCGAAGCGGTCCTTCACGAGCTTCGTCATGAGGCGGTGGAGGTGGAGCTCCGCGAGGCGGATGTGGCCGTGCTCGTCGCGCTCGATCTCGGGGAGCGCCCGCACCAGGTCCTCCTCCGGGAACCGGAGGGCGAGGCCCTCGGCCAGCACCGCCACCCCGAACGGTCGCCCGTGGGCGATCCGCTTCAGGAGCGCGGCATCGAGGATGTCGACCAGCTCCTCCAGCCGGAGCGGGCGATCCTCCGGGAACTCCTCGGGGATCAGGGTGAGGGTCGCCCCGGCCCCCTTCCCCACCCCGAGCGCGAG
>DATMBJ010000051.1:0-5269 GCA_035559315.1 Actinomycetota bacterium | reverse complement strand
GCCCCGCCGAGGGACGGGGGTCCCGCGGCCCTCGGGACCCTCGGCCGCGCCCGGGGGGCCTCCCCGGGGTATCCTCGCTCGTCCCGCGATGCCGAACCGCGCCCGCGCCCGCCGCGCCGCCGCCGCGCTCGTCCTGGCGGCCCTCCTCGCGTCCTGCGACCGGGGCCCGGAGGGCTCGGGCCGCTCGCCCTCCACGCCCGCCTTCACCCCGCCCGCGGCGCCCTCGGGCGACCTCTCGAGCCCTCCGCCGCCGCCCGCCTCCCCGCCCCCGACCCTCGGCCCGCCGGGGCCGGGCTGCGAGGGGGGCTGGCGGACGCCGCCCGAGGGGGACCGGCTCCGGGCCTTCCCCCTCCGGGTGATCCGGCGGGCCACAGGGGTGGAGGGGCCGCTCGTGGTCGTGGACCTCCGGTACTTCGTCGGGCCCGAGTCGCCTCCGTCGGAGAAGGGCTACCTGCTCGAGGTCGAGCGCTGGTACGTGAAGCTGTGGGCGCGGCGGGACCCCTCGTTCCGCGGCCGGTTCCTCGTCGAGCGCCGGCGGTTCGGCGCCGGACTGGTGGCGGTCGCCCCCTACGACAGCGCCGGGTTCCGCTCGCCGGACTGGGTGGGGTTCCAGTTCGACCCCGACGCCCCTCCCCAGCGCTACCCGGGGCTGCCGGGGACCTGGCGGGGGGTCCCCTACGACTTCGTGCGAGGGGGCGCGGGCCTCAGGATCCCCGGGCTCCCCGAGGAGGTCCGCGGCTGCCTGGAGGGCACGTAGCGAGGCGGCCGCCGGCGGGCGGGGAGTCCCCGCGCCGGGGCGATGCCCCTCAGGCCGCGAGGCGGGCGGCCCAGAACCGAGCGAGCACGACCCGGAGCGTCAGCGAGAGGGCCGAGGTGAGGACGATCGCGACGAGCGTCCAGGCCGGCTGGCCAAGCAGGGCCCCCACCGCCACCAGCAGGAGCCGTCCGTCCCTGCCGCCGAGCAGGTACCCGAGGGCCCGCTCGGGCGCCGGGGGGAGGCCGAGGGCCGCGATCCGGTCCTTCGTCGCCATCGAGAGCATCGCTCCGGCGGTCGCGGCCACCGCGAGGCCGGTGACCGCCGTGGGCTCCACGCCCTCCTCGAGCGCCCACCACGCGAGCCCGCCCACGGCCGCCGCGTCGGCCAGGCGGTCCAGGACGCCGTCGAGGAGCGCGCCCCCGGGCCCTCCCCGGAGCTGGAGGCGGGCCACCTCGCCGTCCACCCCGTCGAGGATCGACGTGAGGTGGACCAGGGCGGCCGCGAGCACGCCTCGCCCCGTCGCCAGGGCCCATGCCCCCGCGAGCCCGAGGAGGAACGCGAGGACCGAGACCAGGTCGGGGTTGGGCCGGAGCGGCGCGATCGCCATCGAGAGGCGGGTCGAGATCGGGCGGTTGAGGTAGCGGGACACCGGCCCATCGCCGGGCTTGGAGAGCGAGCGGCGGAGACGCTCGCGGGCCCGGCGGAGGTCCTCGGGGGTGTCGACGTCCTGCCACCAGGCGCCCGGCGGGAGCGGGATCGCGGCCAGCGGCTGCTCCCGGGCCAGCTCGGTCACCGCGCCGGCCAGCGTGTGGTCGCCCCGGAGCGCGGCGCGGCGCTGCGCGTCGAACACGGCGCGGGGGAGGAGGAACGCGCCGCAGTCGATCGCGTGGTCGCCGAGCTCCTTGGAGAAGGCCACCGCGCCCTCTCGCCCCAGGCGCACCCGCGTGCCCTCGGCCCAGGCCGCGGGGTCCGGGGCCTGGTCCACGAGGACCGCGGGGCGACCGGCGGCCACGAGCTGGGGGAGCACGCCCTCGCCGAACACGTGGTCCGCCGTGACCAGCACGAAGAGGTCCTCGCCCTCGAGGAGGGGGGCGGCGGCGGCGAGCGAGGCGCCGTTCCCGCGCTCCCAGTCCTCGGCGTAGACCGCCCGCACGCGGCCGGGGGCGATGCGGTTCGCCACCGCCGCGACGGGCCCGGCCTGGTAGCCGACCACCACGATCACCCGCTCCAGGCCCGCCGCGAGGAGGCCCCGGACGGCCCGCTCCACGAGCGCCATCCCGCCGACCCGGACGAGCGCCTTCGAGCCGCCCCCGGTCACCCGGGCGAGGCGCTCGGAGCGGCCCGCGGCCAGCACCACGCCGACCCGCGGCGCGGTCCAGGCCCCGGCGGCCACCCCTGCTTCCAGCGTGGGGCGTTCGAGCGTCTCGGACATCTCGATGGACGGTGCCTCGGCGCGGCTAGAGCATCGCCCGGGCCGGGCCGGCTGACAACTCGGCTCGGACGCGCCGCGCGGCCCTCCCTCCGCGGCTCAGGACGGCCAGCCGGTGTAGATCCCGTGCCCCCGCTTGCGGAGCTCGTTCCCGACGATCGTCCGCTGGATCTCGGAGGTCCCCTCCCAGATCCGGTCCACCCGCAGCTCCCGGTACAGCCGCTCCACCGGCTGCTCGCGCATGTACCCGCGCCCGCCGTGGACCTGGACGGCGCGGTCCACGACCCTCCCCGCGGTCTCGGAGCAGACGAGCTTCACGGCCGCGGCCATCGCGTGGACCTCCTTCCGGGAGGCGCCGCCCCGGGCCGCCTGCCAGGCCGCGCGGTAGAGCATCGCCTTCGCCGCCATGAGCTCCGCGGCCGAGTCCGCCAGCATGAACTCCACGGCCTGGAACTCCACGATCGGCCGGCCGAACTGGACGCGCTCCTTGGCGAACGCCAGCGCGAGGTCGAGGGCCCGGGTCGCGGCGCCGACGGTGCGCGCGCCGATCATCAGCCGCTCCTCGACGAACCAGTCCTTCGTGAGCTCGTAGCCCTGGCCGACCTCTCCCAGGACGGCCTCGGGGGGGAGCCGCACGCCCTCGAAGGCGAAGATCGGGTGCTCGAACACGAACGTGTGCATGTAGCGGGGGGTCCGGACGATCCGCACGCCCGGGAGGTCCTTGTCCACGAGGAACACGGTGGGCTTCCCCGGGTCCCCGTCCACGTGGGCGTGGACCAGGAGGAAGTCGGCCACGTCGCCCGCGGTCACGTGCCACTTGGTCCCGTCCAGGACCCACGCCTCCCCGTCCCAGCGGGCGGTGGTCCGCACCATCGTCGGGTCCGAGCCGGCCCCCGCCTCGGTGATCGCGTACGCGTCCCGCCGCTCGCCCCGGCAGGCCGGCCGGAGGTAGCGCTCCTTCTGCTCCTCGGTCCCCGCCGCGAGCGGGATCGACGGCCGCCAGGGGAGGTCCCACAGGCACCCCGTCGCCTTCCCCCACTCCTCCTCGATCAGGACCTGCTGGAACAGGTCGAAGCCCTGGCCGCCGTCCTCCCGGGCGTGGTTGATCGCGTTGAAGCCCCACTCGAGCACCTTCCGCTTCACCTCGGCGTGGCGCTCGGGCGAGAGCCCGTTCCCCTCCTCGCACTCGAGCTCCAGCGGGAACAGCACCTCCTCGGTGAAGGCCCGGGCCCGCTCCTGGAGCTCCCGGTCCTCCCGCGTGAGCCGGAGGTCCACGGCACCTCCTTCCGGTCGGGTCGGGCGGAGTGTACGGTCCCACGGCACGCGTGACGGGGCGGCCCCCGGCGGGTAGGCTCCCCGGCCGGTGCGGGGCTCGGAGCGCGACGTCGTGGTCGTGGGGGCCGGGCACAACGGCCTGGCCTGCGCGGCCTACCTGGCGCGGGCCGGGCTCGACGTCCTGGTCCTCGAGCGGCGGGACGTGGTGGGGGGCGCGGCGGTCACCGAGGAGCCGTGGCCCGGCTACCGGGTGTCGTCCGCCTCGTACGTCGTCTCGCTCCTCCCGCCGCGGATCGAGCGGGAGCTCGAGCTCCGCCGGTTCGGCTACGAGGTCTCGATCGTCGCCCCCGACTACTTCGTCCCGTTCCCCGACGGCACCTCGCTCACGCTCTGGGGGGACCTGGCCCGCGACGTCGAGAACATCCGCCGGCTCTCGAAGCGGGACGCCGACGCCTACGCCGGCTTCGACGCCTACTTCGACCGGGTGGCGAAGCTCCTCCGCGACCTCCTGTTCGTGATCCCGCCGAACCTCACGCTCCGCGACCTGCCGGGGTGGCTGGCCACCGCCGGGCGGATGCGGGGGTGGACCGGGCGGGACGTCCACGAGGCGGTGCGCCTGTTCACGATGAGCGCCGCCGACCTCCTCGATGAGTGGTTCGAGGACGAACGGGTGAAGGGGGCCCTGGCCACCCAGGCGGTGATCGGGGCCTGGGGCGGCCCGATGTCGCCGGGCTCGGCCTACGTGCTGATGCACCACTGGATCGGCGAGGTGGCCGGCCACCCGGGGGCCTGGGGCTGGGTGAAGGGCGGCATGGGCGGGCTCTCGCAGGTCCTGGCCCGGGCGGCGGAGGCCGCGGGGGCGGAGATCCGCACCGGCGCCCGGGTGCAGCGGATCGCGATCGCGGGCTCGGGCCGCGCGGTAGGGGTGGAGCTCGAGGACGGCTCGCTCGTCCGGGCCCGCCGCGTCGTCTCCAACGCCCACCCCATCACGACCTACCTCGAGCTGGTGGGCGAGGAGCGGCTCCCGGCCGAGGTGGTCCGGGACGTGAAGCGGTACCGGACCCGCTCGGGCTCGGTGAAGGTGAACGTGGCCCTGGGCGCCCTGCCCGCGTTCCCCTCCTGGGACCAGGAGGGCGAGCTCCACCGGGGCCTGGCGGCGGTCTCCCCCTCGATCGAGTACCTCGAGCGGGCCTGGGACGACGCGAAGTACGGCCGTCCTTCCGAGCACCCCTACGTCGAGGTGGTCTTCCCGACGGCCCACGAGGAGGGCCTGGCGCCCGAGGGGAAGCACCTGATGCTCGCGTTCTGCCAGTTCGGCCCCTACGAGCTCCGCGGCTCGAGCTGGGAGGAGGAACGGGAGCGGTTCGGCCGACGGGTGATCGAGACCCTCGGCGCCTACGCGCCGGGCCTCGCGGACGCCGTCGAGGAGATCGAGGTGCTCGCGCCCCCCGACATCGAGCGGCGGTTCGGGCTCCTCGGCGGGAACATCTTCCAGGGCGAGATGAGCCCCGACCAGCTGTTCTCGTTCCGCCCGATCCCGGGCTACGGGTCCTACCGGACGCCGGTCCCCGGGCTGTACCTCTGCGGGGCGGGGACCCACCCCGGCGGCGGGGTGATGGCCGTCCCCGGCCGGAACGCGGCGACCGTGGTGCTCCGGGACCACCGCCGGGGGGAGCTCCTGGAGCGGGTGCGCTCGTTCCGCCTCCGGGCGCCCTAGGGGCGGGGCGCCCGCCGCCCGACGGTCCTCTCGGGCCGCGCCGGGCCCAGGGCGTCGGCCGGCGGCCGGCGGGCCCCGGTCGCGCGGCGGG
>DATMBJ010000050.1:0-2837 GCA_035559315.1 Actinomycetota bacterium | reverse complement strand
GCTCCCCTTCGGTACGGTGGTCACGGTGACCAACCTCGACAACGGGCGCCGGGTCACCGTGACGATCAACGACCGTGGACCGTTCGGCGGGCGCATCATCGACCTCTCGGAGGAGGCCTTCGCGGCGATCGCGCCGCTCGGGCAGGGCGTCGCCCAGGTCCGGCTCGCCTGGTGAGCCGGCGCTCGGGCTCGGCGCGCTCCGCGAGCTCGCCCGGCGCCACGGGATCCGACCGCGGAGGTCGCTCGGCCAGCACTTCCTCGCCGACCCGAATCTCGCCCGCGCCATCGTGGCGGAGGCCGGCGTGGGGCCGGGCGACCGGGTCGTGGAGGTGGGGGCGGGGCTCGGCTCGCTCACCGTGGCCCTCGCGTCGGCGGGAGCCGAGGTCCTGGCGGTGGAGTTCGATCGGCGGCTCCTCCCCGCCCTGCGGGAGGTGGTCGCGCCGTACCCGGGCGTGCGGGTCCTCGAGGCGGACGCGCTGCGGCTCGATTGGGCCCGGGAGCTCCGGGACGGCGGGGGCTGGCGGATGGTGTCCAACCTCCCCTACAACGTGGCGGTGCCGCTGCTCCTCGGGATGCTCGAGCGGGCCCCGATCGAGAGCTACGTCGTGATGGTCCAGCGCGAGGTGGGGGAGCGCCTCGCCGCCCGCCCCGGCGAGGAGGGCTACGGGGCGGTGAGCCTCCGGGTCGCCTACCGCGCCGACGCCGAGGTCCTCCGGCGCGTGCCCCCGGACGTGTTCTGGCCGCGGCCCGCCGTGGAGTCGGTCCTCGTCCGGCTCGCCCCGCGCCCGCCCGCCGTGGCGGTCGAACCGGGCCCCCTGTTCCGGGTCATCGATGTGGCCTTCGCCGAGCGGCGGAAGACGATGCGGAACGCCCTCCGCCGCCTGGGCCTCCCCACCGGCCTGGCCGACGAGATCCTGGCCCGCGCCGGGATCCCGGCCCGGGCCCGGCCGGAGGAGGTCGGGCTCGAGGGGTTCGCCCGGCTCACCGAGGAGCTCCTCGCGCGCGGGGCGCTCGGGGGCGAGGCGTCGTTCCGCGAGGGGCGCGCGGCGACCGAGCGGCGGGCATCGGGGGGAGCGGCGACCGGGGGCGAGCGATGACGGGGGGCGAGCGGTGACCCGACGGGCCGCGTCCGGGGGCCGCCGCCGCGTGGTCCGGCGCGAGGCGCACGCGAAGGTGAACGTGTTCCTCCGGGTCCTGGGCCGGCGCCCCGACGGCTACCACGAGCTCCAGAGCCTCGTGCTGCCGATCTCCCTCGCGGACCGGATCACGGTGCGGGCCGCGCCGACCCTGCGGGTCGACGTCCGCGGCCCCGGGCCCCTGGCCGCGCAGGTCCCGGCGGGCGGGATGAACCTGGCGCTGATCGCGGCCCTCGCGCTGGCCGAGGACTGCGAGGCGCCGGGCGGGGCGGAGGTGACGATCGAGAAACGGATCCCGGTGGCGGCCGGCCTCGGCGGGGGGAGCGCCGACGCCGCGGCCACCCTGCACGCCCTGAACGAGCTCTGGGGGTGCGGGCTCGACCTGCCGGCGCTCCTCGCGGTCGGGGAGCGCGTGGGGTCGGACGTGCCGGCCCTCCTCGCCGGGGGACCGGTGTTGGTCGAGGGGCGCGGGGAGCGGGTGCGCCCCGCCGCCGTCGGACGGCTGTGGTGGGCGGTGGTCCCCCTGGGGTTCCCCACGCGGTCCCCGGACGCCTACCGGTGGTGGGACGAGGACGGCGGGGTCCCGGGCCCCGACCCCGGGCCGGTGATGGAGGCGGCCGCCGCCGGCGACGCGGAGGCGCTGGGTCCGCTCCTCTTCAACGACCTCGAGCCGCCCGTCTCCCGCCGCCATCCCGAGGTCGCCCGGGCGCGCGAGCGGCTCCTGGCCGCGGGGGCGCTGGGGGCCGTGATGAGCGGCAGCGGCCCCACGGTCCTCGGCCTGGCCCGCGACGAGGCCCACGCGCGGACGCTGGCCGCGGCGCTCCCCGGCGGCATCGTCGCCTCCGGGCCGCCGGGCCCGGGCCGTGGTGTGCCATCATCGCTTCGGTCCGGGGTCGTCTAACCGGCAGGACGGGGGCCTTTGGAGCCTCAGATGGAGGTTCGATCCCTCCCCCCGGAACCGCGCCTGCCGCCGGGGGCACGGCGGGGGCTGAACGCCTCCTCCGCCTCTCCGATGTAGGACTCCGTCGGGACGCATCCGCGTACCGGGACCGTTTGACCGCGCGCGTCCCCGGGGTATAGCGTGAGGGGTCGGCCGAGGGGGGGAACGATGCATCCGAACGAGCAGGTGCTGCGCGGCATCGACGAGGCGCAGATGACCAACGACGTCGAGGCCTTCATGAGCTACTTCACGGACGACGTCGTGATCCACGTTCCGGGTCGGAGCTCGTTGGCCGGCGACCACGAGGGGAAGGACCGGTTCGCCGCGCTGTTCCAGCGGTTCATGGAGCGCACGCCCGAGTACTCGTTCGAGCCGCACGCGTACTTCGCGGACGACGAGCACGGCATCTCGCTCCAGCGGTCGCACTACAAGCGCGGCGACGAGACCCTGGACTCCAACGACGTGTTCGTCGCCCACTTCCGAGACGGCAAGGTCTCGGAGATCTGGTTCATCTCCCAGGACCAGTACGCGGCCGACGAGTTCTTCGGCTAGCCCCGTACCCGTCCCGGGGCCGGGCCGTGTGACAGCGAGCTCGCCCGCTCGTTTGCCACCCCGGCCTTCCGCCGTTAGAAATGGGGCGTCCCTCGACCACGGACGAACCCACGTGCCCGGACGCGACCCCGCCCGCTCGCTCGCCGCGGTGATCCTCGCCGCCGGCCAGGGCAAGCGGCTGCGCTCGAAGCTCCCCAAGGTTCTCCACC
>DATMBJ010000049.1:0-1210 GCA_035559315.1 Actinomycetota bacterium | reverse complement strand
CGGCGACGGTGAAGGCGTGGACGTCGGCCACCTCCGCGAACGACCTGGCGCCGAGGAGGGCCTCCAGGGGCCCGGCCGGCCCGAGCTGGTAGACGAGGGCGGCCCGCGCGTCGAGGCGGGCCTGGGCCGAGGCGAGCGCCTCCTCCGCGGCCCGCTCGGCGAGGAGGGCGGCCAGCAGGCGCGAGGCGGCGCGGCCGGCGCGGATCCGGAGCTCGCGGAACCGCTCCAGGCGCCGTTCGAGGCGGCCGTCGACCGCCGAGACCCGGCGCTCCGCCCGGCGCTCCTCGGCCCGGGCCTCCCGCAGGCGACGCTCCACGGGCGTGCCCGCGGCCGGGGCCGCGGCCCCCACCAGGGCCACGACCAGCGCGGCGACCACGGCGCTCCTCCCCCGCACGGCTCCCTCCCGCCCTCCCCATCCGGGGCTGGCCTACACTCAAGGAGGAGGTCGGACGACGGGCACCGGGCCTTGAGCCCGGAGGGGAGGGGACGTTTGGCCGAACGGGTTCGCCTGGGGATCCTCTGCGGGGGCGGGCCGGCCCCCGGCATCAACTCGGTGATCTCCGCCGCCACGATCGAGGCGGTGAACTCGGGCTGGGAGGTCGTGGGGATCCTCGACGGGTTCCAGCACCTGATCGAGGGGTCCACCGAGCACGTCCAGCCCCTCACGATCCGCGAGGTGTCCCGGATCCACCTCCTCGGAGGGTCGATCCTCTACACGTCGCGGGCCAACCCCACGGTGCGCGACCCGGAGGCCCCGGACCCCGACTGGCGGATGCGCAACTGCCTGCGGGCCCTCGGGGAGCTCGGGATCGGGGCGCTCGTCACGATCGGGGGCGACGACACGGCGTACTCGGCCTCCAAGCTCGCCGAGGCCGCGGGGGGCCGGCTCAAGGTCGCGCACGTGCCGAAGACCATCGACAACGACCTGCCGCTCCCCGGCGGCGTCCCGACCTTCGGCTTCGAGACCGCCCGCCACGTCGGGGTCCAGATCGTGAACAACCTGATGACCGACGCGATGACCACCAAGCGCTGGTACTTCGTGGTCGCCATGGGGCGCTCCGCCGGCCACCTCGCGCTCGGGGTGGGGAAGGGGGCCGGGGCGACCCTCACCCTGATCCCCGAGGAGTTCCCGGAGGATCGCCCGCTCCGGCTGGAGGAGCTGGTCGACATCCTCGATGCCGCGCTCCTGAAGCGGATCGCCCACGGGCGA
>DATMBJ010000048.1:0-3928 GCA_035559315.1 Actinomycetota bacterium | reverse complement strand
CGGGGGCCGGTCCCACCTGCTTACCCGTGCCGCTGGAGCTAACCCAGCTTCGCCAGGCGAGCCACCCGGGCCCGGGTCTCGGCGCGGGCCTTGCTCTTGCCCTCGCACTTGCGGATGGTGTCGCCACCAGCGCCGCCACGGCAGAGGTCCTTGCCACCCCCGCCGACCAGCAGGTCGTCCCCGCTGCCGCCGCGGAGGGTGTCGTTCCCCTTGCCGCCGAAGGCGTCGTCGTCACCCGAGCCGGCCCGGACCAGGTCCTTGCCGGCACCGCCGCGGACGTTGTCGTCGCCCGCGCCGGAGCGGACCGAGTCGTCGCCGGCACCCGTCCGGAGCGTGTTGGACAGCTCGTTGCCGACGAACGTGTCCGCGAACTCCGTGCCGATCGCGTTCTCGAACCCGGTCGCGGAGTCCCCGGCGGTCGCGCCACCGGCCATGTTCACCTCGACGCCGGCCGTGTAGCCGACCGAGTAGTCGAGGACGTCCCCGCCGGTGGCAGGCCCGCCGACCGCGTCGCCAGCCAGGACGTTCTGGCCGCCGTTCGGCCAGACCCGGTTGGCGAACGCGCTCCCGACGAAGGAGTCGTCCCCGGTGCCGAGGATGGCGTTCTCGACGCCGGTGATGCAGTCGGTCTCGCTCGCCTCGCCGTTGACGAACTCCGCGGCGTCGTTGCACGCGCCGGCCGTCGCACCAGCCGTGTCCGCCGACAGGCTGACGTCAACGGCGTCCGTCCGTGCGCCGTAGTCGACCACGTCGACCGCGCTTCCGCCATTCAGGAGGTCCCCGTCGTCGTCGGCGGTCCCCCCGTTGAGCGTGTCGGCGCCTCCCCTGCCGCTCAGCTGGTTATCGCCGCTGTCGCCGGTCAGGTTGTCGTCGAAGTCGGAGCCGTCGACGCTCTCCACGTCGCTCAGGGTGTCGTTCCCCGACCCCCCGGTGGCAGTACCCGCGTCGAGGTCGACCGTGACGGCTGCCGTCGCGTCCGAGTAATCGACGAGGTCACCGAAGTCACCGCCGACGACGTCGAGGGTGTCGTCCTCGCCGTCGACCTTGTCATCGCCAGCGCCGGGCGTGATGACGTTGCTGACACCATCACCCGTCAGGGTGTCTCCCTGCGCCGACCCAATCAGGTTCTCGAAGTCCCCGACGGTGATCGTGTCCAGCCCCTCACCGCTCGCGTTGCCGGTGGTGAGGTTGGCGTTCACCGCGGTGGCCGAGGCCGAGTAGTCGACGGTGTCGTTACCGCTGTCGTCCGTGAAGACGTCGTCGCCGAGGCCGCCGGAGACGGTGTCATCGCCAGTCCAACCTTCGATGCTGTCGTCGCCGGCGCCACCCATCAGCACGTCGTCGCCCTCGTCGGCGTCCATCGTGATGTCGCTCGCGAAGGCCGCACCGGTAGCTGTCGACCCGGCCGCCGAGAGCAGGTCGTCGCCGTCCCCGCCCCAGGCCGCGAACACCTCGAAGCCCGTGTGCTGGACGTCCAGGTCGCCGTCGTTGTTCAGGTCGATCCCGCTCGCACCGAAGACGACGTTGACGGGATCCTCCCCGTCGAAGAACGCGTCCACCTCGAGGGTGTCAGCGTCCGCGAGATCGGTTCCCGCGTTGATCGTCCAGTTGATCGTGCCCCAGTCGACCGTGACGTCGGTGTCGTCGTGAGCCACCATCCAGATGCGGATGGTCTCGTCGCCAGTGTCCCCGTTAATCACGATCGACGTGGTCGTGGCGATCGGCGCGACCGGCGTGCACGCCGCGAACGTCCCGTCGTCGGCGTCGTCGAACTCGATCGTTCCTGCCGCGTCGTTCTGCGCGATCCCGACGCTGTCGCCAGCGGCCATCTCGATCTGCACGGTGCCGCCGCTGAACGTACAGCTGGCGGCCGCTGACGCCGGCAGCGCACCAATCACGGCGATCGCCTGGAACGCGAAAAGCGTTCCCGCTACCGTGAGCGCTGCGGCCCGTCTCCGGCCACGTCCTCGCGATCTCGCGAGAAGCGCCATGCTTCCCTCCTTTCTTCCCTTCCCTACTGCCCTGCCTTCCCCGGGCGTGCCGGAGCACGCCAGGGCTGGGGAAGGACGGCCGGACTCTATCGGCCGGTCCCCACCGAGTCAATCGCTCCGATCGAACACGCGGGGGGCCGCCGGTCGGGTCCCGCCGACCTTCCACCGGGGATAACGACCGCCCGGCCCGAAGGTTGCTGGCCGGGGACGGCGGCTCAGGAGGCGGGCTCGGCCTCCGGCTCGGTCTCCAGGAGCGCGAGCCGCACGTGGTAGAGGGAGCTCCGGTCCAGCCAGAACCGGAGCCTGAGCTCGATCGAGCCGTCGTGGGGGACGACCTCGGGTTCCTCGAGGACCGGCCCGTCGGTGAGGGAGTACGTCCCGCTGAACGTGTATTCGACGCGCCCGTCCGCATCGACCGTCACCGCGGCCAGGTTCCCCGAGGCGTCGTAGCGGTACCGCCCGGCCGGCGTGTCGAGGAAGATCCAGAGGCTCACCGACCCCGAGGTGCCCTGGGCCGAGCCCCAGTACTCCACGTACAGGCCCCCGGCCTCGGAGCCGTCCTGGCCCAGCAGGGGGCCGGCGACGGTCTGGGAGAAGACGACCTCCTCCCCGGCCTTGCCGACCACGCGCGAGTTCACCAGCGAGAGCCGGACGGTGCCAACGGGGACCGACGACTCGAACCCGAGCTTCCAGGGGGGCGCCGGGGGAGGGGGTGGCGGGCTCGCCTCCGGGGTCGGGGAGGGACCAGGTGAGGGGGCCGGGCTCGCCTCGGGGATCGGGCCGGGCTCAGCCGCCGGCCGTTCCGCCTTCTCCTTCTCCTCGTGGTGCCGCTTCGGCTTCGCGGTCTCCCTCGCTCGCGGCTCGGAAGGCCGGGGCTCGACGACGAGCGGCGCCACGGGGCTCTCGGGCGCGGCGGCCACGGTCGGCTCGCGCCGCGGTTCCCGATCGCTCTTCCGCTCGTGGACCACGACCGCGCCCACGCCCACGCTGCCCACCACCAGCACGGTCACCGCCGTGGCCGTGAGCCGCTCGGCGAGGCCCGGGGCGTTGGCCACGACCGCCGGGGAGGAGGCGACGGCGGTCGCCGCCTGGGCGGCCGCGCCCGAGCCCGCCGCGCTGGCCGCCTCGTGGGCCTGGCCGAAGAGCCGGCGGAAGACCCCCGGCAGCCGGGCCGGCCAGAGGAGGAGGAGCGCGGCCAGGCCGTGGTGGCGGCCGTTCCCGTCCCAGGCCCTCCGGAACGTGCCCTTGGCCCGGTGGATGAGGGCCTTGGCCTGGGCGGGGGTCATCCCCAGCCGCTGGGCGATCTCCCGGTGGGAGCGGCCCTCGAACTCCCGGAGCACCAGGGCCTCCCGGTGGTGCGGAGGCAGCTCCTCGAGGACGGCGCGGACCCGCTCCCGCTCGAACAACCGCTCCACGAGCTCCAGCGGATCCTCGGTGCCGTCGGGGCGGAGCTCCTCGATCTCGTCGGTCGACCCACCGTTCTGCGGTCGGCGGGCGCGGGCGCGGAGCGCGTCGAGGGAGACGTTGGTGGCGATCCGGGCCACCCAGGCCCCGAGCTGGTAGCGCCCGTTGAACCTGGGGAGCCCCTGGAGGACCCGGAGCATGGTCTCCTGGGCCGCCTCCTCGGCGTCGTCCCGGTTCCCCAGGATCTTCAGGCAGACCGCGCCGGCCAGGGGGCGGTAGCGGCGGTAGATCGAGGCGAACGCGTCGGGGTCGCCCTCCTGGAATGCCAGGACGAGCGCCCGCTCGTCCTCGCCGAGGAGGTCGATCCCGCCGCGGACCTCGGACACCCGTGTGGCCATACGCTCCCCTTGAACGCCTCAACGTCCGCCGCGCGTCCGAGGTTACGCGGCCCTACAACCATCGGCCCGCGGCTCCCGTTCCTTGACGCTCCCCCGGTGCGCCGCGGTTCCGCGCGAGCCTATCACGGAAGGGGC
>DATMBJ010000047.1:0-3586 GCA_035559315.1 Actinomycetota bacterium | reverse complement strand
GAGGGTGGCGCCGAGGCCGTCCCGCCGGCCGAGGCCGCCGCACCGGCCGAGGCCGCGCCCGCCGCCGAAGGAGGGCCGCCCGTCGAGGCAGGGCCCGCCGCGGAGGTCGAGGCGCTCCGGGAGGAGCTCGAGGAGGCGCGGCGGCAGGCCGCGGAGTACCGGGACCACCTCCAGCGCCTCCAGGCCGAGTTCGAGAACTACCGCAAGCGGGTGCTGAAGGAGCAGACCCGGGCCGTCGAGCGCGCGGCCGAGCCCCTGGTCCGTCGGCTCCTCGAGGTCCTCGACGAGTTCGAGCTGGCCCTCATGGCGGCCGAGGACCGGCCCGACTTCGACCGGTTCCTCCACGGCGTCGAGCTCGTCTACGCGAAGCTCGTCGAGGCCCTCAAGGCCGAGGGGCTCGAGCGGATCGAGGCGTTGGGGAAGCCCTTCGACCCCGCCGAGCACGAGGCGCTGATGCAGACCGGCGAGGGCGACGGGGAGCCCGTCGTGGCCGACGTCCTGCGCCAGGGCTACCGGCTGCGGGGCCACGTGATCAGGCCGGCCGGGGTCAAGGTGACCCGGTCCTGAGCGCGCCCGGCGGGGGTGCGGGATGAACGGGGACGTCGAGCGGGAGTGGTTCGAGAAGGACTACTACCAGGTCCTCGGCGTTCCCCGGAACGCCTCCCAGGAGGAGATCAAGAAGGCCTACCGGCGCCTGGCCCAGCGCTACCACCCCGACCGGAACCCGGGCGACAAGGAGGCCGAGGAGCGTTTCAAGGAGATCTCGGCCGCCTACGACGTCCTGGGGGACGAGCGGAAGCGGAAGGCCTACGACCAGGTCCGGGACATGGTCTCCTCGGGCTTCGCCTCGGGCTTCCCCGGCGGCGGGCGGCGGGTGCGGGTCGGGACCGGCCCCGGCGTCGGCTTCGGCGGGTTCGGCGACCTCGACGACCTGTTCGAGCGGCTGTTCGGGGGGTTCGGGGGCTTCGGGACGACCACGGCCGCCAGGCGGCGGGTGGCCCGCGGCGACGACCTCGAGACCGAGGTCCGCATCCCGTTCGAGGACGCGATGCGGGGGACCACGGTCCCGGTCAGGATCCAGGGCCCGGCCCCGTGCGAGACCTGCGGGGGGACGGGGGCGGCGCCGGGCACGAGCCCCGCCATCTGCGGGACCTGCGGGGGGACGGGCTCGGTGGTCGAGAGCCAGGGGCTGTTCTCCCTGGCCCGCACCTGCCCCCGCTGCGGCGGGTCGGGGAGGGTCGTGGAGCGGCCCTGCCCCACGTGCCGCGGGTCGGGGAGCGTGCGCCGGACCCGCTCGTTCCGGGTCCGGATCCCTCCGGGGGTCCGGGACGGGGCGCGGATCCGCCTGGCCGGGCAGGGGGAGCCCGGCCCGCCCGGGGCGCCCCCCGGCGACCTGTACGTGCGGGTCCGGGTCGAGCCGCACCCGCTGTTCGAGCGGCGGGGCGACGACCTGCACCTGGACGTCCCGATCACGTTCGCCGAGGCGGCCCTGGGGGCGGAGGTCCGGGTCCCGACGCTGAACGGCGCCGTGACCCTGAAGGTGCCCGCCGGCACCCAGTCCGGCCGGACCTTCCGGATCCGGGGCAGGGGCGTGCCGCGGCCGGGCGGGGCCGGCGACCTGCTCGTCACGGTGCGGGTCGCGGTCCCGACCAAGCTGTCGAAGGAGGAACGGGAGCTCCTGGAGCGGCTCCGGGAGGTGCAGAAGGCGTCGCCGCGCGCGGGGCTCGGCGTGGAGCCGTGAGCACGGGGCTCGCCGTGGCGCCGTGAGCGCGGCGCGAGGAGGTACCTGAGGATGGACGAGCGGAACGAACGAGGGAGCGACCGGTCGGCGGACCGGGCCGTCTACATCATCAGCGTGGCGGCGGAGCTCGCGGGGGTCCACCCCCAGACGCTCCGGATCTACGAGCGGAAGGGGCTCCTGCGTCCCCGCCGCACCCCGGGCAACACCCGGCGGTACTCCGACCGGGACATCGAGCGGCTCCGCGAGATCCAGGAGCTGACCCAGCGCCGCGGGGTCAACCTGGCGGGGGTGAAGATGATCATGGAGCTCCAGGCCGAGCTCGAGGAGCTGCGGCGGCGGACCGCCGAGCTGGAGGAGGAGCTGCGGCGGGCGCGGGGCTCCGGGGCCGACCGCGGGCCGACCGGGGCGGACCTCGGGCGGGGGAGCGCGGACCTCGGGCCGGAGGGCACGGGCCTCGGGCGGAGCGGCGGCGATCCCGAGCACCCGGGCGCGATCATCCCGCTCCGGGCGATCCCTCGTTTCCCCTGGTCGGCCTCGTGGGACGACGCCGAGGCCCCCGAGGGGAGGTGAGCGATGGACCTCTCGAGGCTCACCCACCGCTCGCAGCTCGCGCTGGAGGGGGCGCGGGAGCAGGCGGTGGCCCGGAACCACCAGGCGATCGAGCCCGAGCACGTGCTGTTCGCGCTCCTCGCCGACCCCGAGGGCGTCGTCTACCCGCTGCTCCAACGCCTGGGGCTCTCGCCGCGGGCCCTCCGGGACCGGGTGGAGGAGGCGCTCGCCCGGCTCCCGCGGGTCTACGTCCAGGGGCCGGCGGCCGAGGTCCGGTTCTCGCCGGCCACCGTCGCGATGCTGGACCGGGCGTTCCGGGAGGCCCGGGCCCTCACCGACGAGTACGTCTCCACCGAGCACCTGCTGCTCGCGATGCTCGAGGGCGACCACGGCGCGGCCCGGGTCCTCCGCGAGGCCGGCGTGGGCCGCGACCAGCTACTGGTCGCCCTGGCGGAGGTGCGCGGCCGCCAGCGGGTGACGGACCCCAACCCCGAGGAGAAGTACCAGGCGCTCGAGCGCTACGGGCGGGACCTCACCGAGCTCGCGCGGCGGGGCAAGCTCGACCCCGTGATCGGCCGGGACGACGAGATCCGCCGGGTGATCCACGTCCTCTCGAGGCGGACGAAGAACAACCCGGTCCTGATCGGCGAGCCGGGGGTGGGCAAGACCGCGATCGTGGAGGGCCTGGCCCAGCGGATCGTGGCCGGCGACGTCCCCGAGTCGCTCAAGGACAAGCGGCTGGTCCAGCTCGACCTGGGCGCCCTCGTGGCCGGGACGAAGTACCGGGGGGAGTTCGAGGAGCGGCTGAAGGCCGTCCTCCGCGAGATCGCCGAGAGCGAGGGCGGAATCATCACGTTCATCGACGAGCTCCACACGGTGGTGGGGGCCGGCGCCGCCGAGGGGGCGCTGGACGCCGGGAACATGATCAAGCCGATGCTCGCCCGAGGCGAGCTCCGGATGATCGGCGCCACGACCCTCGACGAGTACCGGGAGAAGATCGAGAAGGACCCGGCACTCGAGCGGCGGTTCCAGCCGGTGTACGTGGGGGAGCCCTCGGTGGAGGACACGATCGCAATCCTCCGGGGGCTCAAGGAGCGCTACGAGGTCCACCACGGCGTGCGGATCAAGGACTCCGCGCTCGTGGCCGCGGCGGTGCTCTCGAACCGCTACGTGACCGGCCGGTTCCTCCCCGACAAGGCGATCGACCTGATCGACGAGGCCGCCTCGCGCCTGCGGATCGAGATCGACTCCATGCCGACCGAGATCGACGAGGTGGACCGGCGGATCAGGCAGCTC
>DATMBJ010000046.1:0-1704 GCA_035559315.1 Actinomycetota bacterium | reverse complement strand
CCTCCTGTTCCATCACGATCCCCTCCACGACGACGGCGTGCTGGAGGCGATGCTGGCGCGGGTCCGGGAGCTCTGGCCGGAGGGCCTGGTGGAGCTGGCCCGCGAGGGGATGGCGCTCGAGGTGTAGGAGCGGCCCTCACGGGCGACGGTCGAGGACCGCACGCCCGTCGCCGCCGCACCGTACCTCCCGAAGGGGACGGGGCAGGAGCAGATGTTTCGGGCGCGACCTGACCGACCGCCCGGCGCGCCTCACGCCTCTGCCGGCAGCAGCGTGAAGCGGCCGCCGTCGAGGGGGGTCACCGCGAGTCGGCCTCGGCGGCGGAGCTGAGGACGACGAGTGGCCCCCGCGCGGAGCAGGATCTCGGCGACGGCTCCGTGGTCGGGATCGCGTCGGTCGGCCTGGCTGTGGAGCCTTCGCGGGGCGTCACCGCACGGTCACCGGGACCCGCTGCACCGCGTTGTTCCCGAACCCGCCGTGGTTCCAGGGCGGCTCGAGCGGTTGCGCGTTCCCCGCCGCGTCGGCGGCCCGGCACGCGAGCACGTGCTCGCCGGGCTCCGCCTCCCACCGGTACGACCACGCCCGCCAGGCGAAGGGCCCGAGCGGTGGCCCGAGCTCCGCCTCCTCCCACGCCCCGTCCACCCCGACCTCGACCCGGACGACCTCGGCCTCCCCGCCCCACGCCCTCCCCCGGAGGAGCACGGGTCCCGCGTCGACGATCCGGCGGCGGGTGAGGAAGTCGGGGAACCCCGGCGGGGCCATCAGGGCCCGGACCCGGATCCGCGTGACCGGCTCGCCCGGGTCCTCCTCGTCCCGCCGGTATCGGTAGGTGCCGACCTGCTGATAGCCATCGAACGGCGCGGTGACGGCCTCGATCCTCGTGAGCCACTTGACGCTCGCCATCCCGTACCAGCCCGGGACCACGAGGCGGACCGGGGCCCCGTGCTGGGGCTCGAGCGGCCGGCCGTTCATCCCGTGGGCCAGGAGCACCTCGGGCCGCATCGCCTCCTCGACCGGGAGGCTCCGGGCGTAGTCGTGCTCGACGCCCCCCTGCACCCCGTGGTCGGCGCCGGTGAAGACGACCTCGAGCGTGCCCGGGCGCGGGCCGGCCTCGGAGAGGACCTCGGCGAGCGGCACGCCGGTCCACTCCGCGGTGCCGACCGCCTCGGTGAGCCACGGCTGGCTCACGGGGCGAGGGGAGAGGAGCGCGCGGCCGTTCCCCGCGCACTCCATGGTCACGGGGAGCGTGCGGGCCGGGCGGGCCAGGAGGTCGTCGAGCGAGAGCGAGAGCGGCCGCTCCACGTTCCCGCCCACCTCGAGCCGGTACGCGTCCGGGTCGAGCTCGGGGATGTCGAAGTGGATCAGGAGGTAGTGGAGCCCGGTGGGGGTGCGGTCGTACCGGAGGGCCTCGAGCGGCATCCCGCGGTTGCGGGTGGCGAGCCCGAGCTCGTCGAACGTGAGCGGTTCGGTCGTCGGCGGGGACGTCATGCGGCGGTCCTCGCGAGTCGCGCCATGACGGGCGAGCCCGGGTCCCCCTCCATCGCGGCCACGGTGAAGGGGATCATCTCACCCGGCCGCCCGGAGGTACGCCGGCTCGTTGCCGGGCCGCCACTTGATGCTGCAGCCGACCGCCGGCCGCTGGTCCTGGGGGACCGGCCGACCGGCGAGCACCGCATCGATGGCCCGCCGGATGTCCCCGCAGGTCA
>DATMBJ010000045.1:0-2650 GCA_035559315.1 Actinomycetota bacterium | reverse complement strand
AGCTCGAGCGTGACCAGGGCCCCCTGGTCGGCGGCCTGCTCGCCCTGGGCCACCCCGGGCCGGAGCACGTCGAGCACCCGGACCTCGTGGACGAGCGGCATCACGAGCCCCGGGATCCCGCGGACCTGGGTCGGGGCCGGGAGCGTGCCGCCGCGGAGCGAGCGGGTGTCGACGCCGGAGAACGCCGCGTAGACCGTGACGTGGGCACCCCGCTGGAGGGCGGGGCCCACGATCTGCTCGGCGGAGAGCGAGACCGTCACGGCCTGGTAGCCCTCGGTGAGCCCGAGCGCACCGCCGGGGAGGGCCCCGCTCGACAGCCGCTGGGTGGGGATCTGCTCCCCGGCGAGGATCGCCGAGGTCGCGGTCTGGCCGCGGAGCTGGGAGAGGTCGGTCACGGCGCCCACCACGACCGCGTCGCGCGGGACCTCGAGCTCCCGGAACGCGCCCTGCTGGATTAGGGGGTCGAGCTGGGTCCCGGCCGGGATGTCCTGCGTCGGGACGATGACCCGGACCAGCTCCCCGCCGGTGCGCGCCTCCTCCCGCACGCCCCGGACGTAGAGGAACACCGCGGCGGTGGCCCCCGCCGCCAGCAACAGCGCCAGCACCACGACCAGTCCTCGCGATCTCATGTCCCCTTCTCCCTTCGGCTCATCGAGGCCCCCACCTTACGGCCGGGGCGGGTTCAGGCACGGCGACCCGGCCGGCTCCCCGAGCGGGTCGCAGAGCCGGACCCCGCGCGATCCGAAGTCCCTCGGGCACCCGGATCCGATGCACACGGGCCCGCGGATCACCTCGACCCCGTGGTACTCGAGGACGAGGCACACCGCGTTCGGATCCGACGGCCGGATCCCGCAGGCGCCGGGAACCCCTCCCTCCGACCAGTCGAAGGTCACGCGGACGTCGCTGAGGGCCGAGCCCCGCACCCACGTGATCACGTGGGTGCGCGGATCGTACGTGTAGTCCGCGCCGGGTCCCTGGACGCAACAGCTGCTCCCCTTCCGGAGCTGCAGGTTCGAGATGGAGTCCGGGCCGTTCACCACGCTCGTGGGGTAGTTGCACGCCGCCCACGTGTCGAGGTCCAGCGTGCTGTTCGGCCCCGACGGGGTGAAGTCGAACCGACCGTCGCACCGGCCGTTGACCCCCGGTGTCCCGATCGCCGCCGGGTCGTTGCCCCTCAGCACGTCCGTGACGTAGCCGGTGAAGAAGCCGACGACGCAGGCTTTCTCCTTCCCGGTCGTCCGGACCATGCAGTTGGGGTCGTTGATGGGGAAGGTCTCGGGGACCGCGTCGGGGTTCGTATCCGGCGCGTCGTCGTCCCGCGACACGAGCGCGTCGAACCAGGTGTCGTTGCGGTGCCCGCTCGTGAAGCAGATGTAGACGCGGTCGCTGCCGGCCGGGATGGCCACGGGCTCGGACTCCCGGATCCAGGCGTCGAGGTTCGCGCTCCCGGCGGCCGGGCAGGACGCCTCGGCCCCGTCGGGGTACGGGTGGATGCCCGCGGGGCCGATGTTCAGGAACCCGTAGTTGCTCGCGTCGCCGAGGTCGTGGTCGCTGCTCGGGTCGTACCAGTAGGCGCAGGACGATCCCTCGGCTTCCTCGAGGCACGGGAGGACCGAGGCCGGGCTCAGCGGGAACTCGAGCGGCATGACGGTCCCTCCGCTCACCGGCCCCCACAGCGCGTAGGCGATCGCGTTGACGTCGGTCTGGTTCGGGAAGCCCAGGACGGGGGCGAACGGCAGGCTCTGCTCGTCCACGCCGTGCACCGCCACCGCCCCGGCGGCATCCGTGCCGCATCCGGGGGTCGTCGCGAACCCGGCCATCGTCACGCCCGCCAGGTTGGCCTGGAGGTACTGCTGGGCCCAGGTCTGGGCGTTCGGGTAGTCGTCCTCGTCCGCACAGGCCTCGGCGGCAACGAGCGCGGCGGCGTCGGTCCCCCGCACCACCTGGCGCTTCTTGCTCACGAGCCCGCCCACGTCCACGGCGAGCGCGACCATCCCGAAGAGCGCGACGAGCAGCAGCGTCACGATCACGACCGTGGCGCCCCGCTCGTCATCCGCCCGACGTCGCAACCGCTCGGCTACTCGCATCGGAAGACCCCTCGGATCGTGACGGTGAAGGTCAGCGACGGCACCAGGGGCAGAACGATGTCGAACGGCTGGTCCCAGGTGACGGTCACCTTGTGACCGCTCGTGGAGTCCGAGCACGGCTCGGTCGCGGTCGAGGTGACGTCGTCGATCTGCACCGCGATCGTGCTGCTCGGGATCTCCGCCCCGTACGGCCCGGCCGAGTCGACGACCCGCTGGCGGATCTCGTCCTGCGAGGCGCGCACCGCCGCAAGTCGCGCGCCCTCCCTCGCCGCCCCCTGGAACACCTGGAAGCGGCTGTAGAACATGCCGAAGGCGATGATGCCGAAGACCAGAAGGAGCAAGAGAGAGACGACGATCGCGAACTCGACCGCCGCCGCGCCGCGCTCGTCCCCGACCCGGGGACGCCACCTCGTCGTCATCCGCCGCATCCTACCCTCCGGGGTCGGGGGCCGACGGATCCGGGCATGGTCGCCCCGCACCCGTCCCCCCTTCGGGCTTCGCCGGCCCCTCGCTCCCCCGCCCCTTCCCCGGGAGAGCGAGCGGCCGGCGACCGGCCGCTCCGT
>DATMBJ010000044.1:0-2853 GCA_035559315.1 Actinomycetota bacterium | reverse complement strand
GCGCCTCGGGATCGTCGCCCGGCTGCTCGATGCCCAGGCGATCCGCCCGCTGGCCGAGCGGGCCGTCGCCAACCGCCAGCAGTTCACGACGCTCGAGCAGTACGTCCGGATCGCGGGGAATCTCGTGCGCGAGCTGGGCGGTCTCACCCAGTTCCTCGTCCGGCCGTCGGATCTCGCGGGCCATTTCGACTACGTCCCGCACTCGGGCGTGCTGCCGCCCGACCCGGCGCGGTTCGCCCAGACGTGGGCCCAGCTCCTTGAAGGGGCGGCCAAGATCCCGCAGCTGCTCCAGCCCGGCCCCGACGGCAAGGTGCTGGACGTGCGGGCCGTGTTCAACGAGGCGGCCCGGGCGCTCGGGATCAAGGATCTGGCGACGTTCTACACGGCGGCCCCGCCCACGGTCCTGCCCGACGAGGCTCTGGCCCGGGCCGTCCAGGCCGGCAACGCCGTCCCCCTCGAGGCCGTCGAGGTGGGGCCGAACGGCACGGTCCGGGGGGCGGGCCTCGGGGGGCCGGTGGTACCGGGGGCCGAGCTCGGATGACCCCGGGCACCCGCGAGCGCAAGCGGCTCGCCGAGGACTACCGCCGGCGTCTGGAGGCCCTGCGGCCGGCGTACGAGAGGGCCCGGGCCGAATGGGGCCAGCCGGGACGCGACAACGAGGACGTGCTGGCCGATCTGGCGAGCCTGCTCGGGCAGTTCCAGCCCGGCGACGGCGGTGACAAGGCCATCTTCCTGCTCGGTCAAGCCAGCCAGGTCGTGGCCAGGGTGTCCCGCCGGATCGCCGTGATCCGGGAGTACGAGGGCCTCCGGGACCGGCTGGGCCGGCTCGAGCGGGGGCTTGAGGAGCCCCCGGGGGGGGCGGATGGCTGACATCCCTCAGGTGCCCGAGTGGCTGGCCCGGAAGATCAGCGCCTTCATCGCCCGCACGCCCTCGGGCCAGGCGACCCTGTCCTGGACGCAGCACCGGATCGCGTCCTTTGACTTGCGTGAGGTGGGCAAGATTCGTGACAATGAGCGTGATGAGATAGCCACGACACCGAGATAAGGGCCGACCGAACCCAACGAGGCCCCGTCGGGAGAGATCCCCGGCGGGGCCTTTGTGTTTGCCCTCCGGCGGTGCGCCGGGACCGACGAGGCGATCTGACGCACCGCAGGCGATGACGGGCCGACCCGGACGGAGGCCGGGAGCCCCAGGGAGGACCGGACGCCGCCGACCTGGAGACCGGGAGCGGCAGGAGCGGTCATGGGGAACGAAGAGACCACGAACGACAACACGACCGCGCAGCCCCCCTCGACCGGGGACCATCTCGCCGCGCTGATCGGCGACGGACGCCCCGCCGAGCCCGAGGCCCGCCGCGAGCCCACGGCATCGGAGCCCCCGGCTGCCGAGCCCGCCCGGCCCGAGCCCACGGCCTCCGCGCCCGCCGCCTCACGGCCGGCCGAGCCCGCCCCGTCCGTCCCGCCGAAGTACAAGTACCGGGGTCGCGAGTACACGCTCGACGAGCTCGTCCAGCACGGCCTGCTCAACGATGCGCTGACCACGGCCGAGCAGTTCCCGCACCTGCAGAAGAAGTACCAGGAGGTGCTGGAGCAGGCCCGCCAGGCTCAGGCCCCGGCTCCCGACCGTCAGGCGCCCCCGAGCCTCACCCCGGAGCAGATCCGCGCGATGTACGCGGGTCAGATCCCGCAGGTGGTGCAGGCCGGGTTCCTCGAAGGCGATCTCGCCGAACTCTACCCGAACACCGTGGCCCAGATGCTGTTCCACCGCGACCTGCTCTACGACGCCCGGCGGGCGATCGCCGAGGTGCAGGCCCAGGTGGCCCAGCTCACGGGTCGCACGGTGCGCGGGGATGCCCAGGCCGTCCTGGATCGCACGCTCGACGCCCTGACCACGCGCGATGCGATCTACGCGCCGCTCAAGGAGCCCGAGACCCGCCGGGGATTCCTCGACTACCTCCGGCGGCTCGACCCGCAGGTGGCGCGGCAGACCCCGGAGGGCGGGATCGAGTTCGACGGCGAGCAGCTCGCGCGGCTCTGGGTCGCCTACCAGCACGAGGCGATCCTCGCCGCCGCGCGGGCGGCGGCCGAGGCCGAGCGCCAGCGGCGGGACGACGAGCGGCGGCGGGCGGCGGGCGGGCCCGGGCCCAGCGCCCGGCCGGCCACCCCGGTCACGACCCCGACGCATCTGGACACCCTGCTCGAGGGGGCGCTGCCGCGGCGATGAGAGGAGTGAGCGATGCCCGTCCTCGGACTGCGCGGTAGCGGCTCGTTCTCGACCGACGAGCGGCCCAAGAACTACCGACAGGCGATTCTCCTGCTGTTCCCGAACACTCCGGCCTCCCTTACGGCGCTGCTCTCGATGCTCAAGGAGGAGGCCACCGACGACCCGGAGTTCAAGCAGTTCCAGAAGGGGCTGCCCTCCCAGCGGGCGCTGGTGAGCGGGGCCCAGACCAACGTCGACACCGTGATCGAGCTGCAGGGCACCGAACCGGCCAAGATCTTCAAGCGGGGCCACGCCGTGCTCAACGAGCGGACCCTCGAGGTGATGTGGGTCACGGCGGACCCGACGAGCCCGTGGAGCTCGATCACCGTCGCCCGCGGCAAGGGCTCCACGGCGGCGGCCATGAACGACGGCGACGGCCTGCTCATCATCGGCTCGAGCCACCAGGAAGGGGCGGCCGCACCGACCGCGATCACCTACGATCCCACGGTCGTCACCAATTACACGCAGATCTTCCGCAACGTCGTGGACATCACCGCCACGGCGTCGAAGACCCGCCTGCGGACCGGCGACGCGCTCAAGGAGTACGAGCGGGAGGTGCTGGAGCTGCACGCCATCGAGATGGAGAAGGC
>DATMBJ010000043.1:0-2180 GCA_035559315.1 Actinomycetota bacterium | reverse complement strand
GAGCGCCGCCGCGCTCACCGGCTCGCAGAAGAACGCCGAGACGTTCTCCGGCCCCGCCTCCTCCAGGGCCCGGTCCAGGGCCCGGAGCGCGGCCTCGCCCGTGGGGTCGAACCGCCAGGTCGAGGGCGGGATGTGGAGGTGCTGCGCGAGGTAGGGCTCGAAGGGCTCCCGGAGCGCCCGCCGGCCGGTGAGCGCGAGCGTCCCCATCGTGGCCCCGTGGTAGGCCTGGGCCTGCGTGATCGCCCGCCACCTCGAGGTCTCCCCCCGCTCCACGTGGTACAGGCGCGCGAGCTGCAACGCGGTCTCGACCGCCTCCGAGCCGCCCGAGACGAACCGGACCCGGGCCATCTCGGGCGCCGCCACCTCGAGCAGCCGCTCGGCGAGCCGCTCCTGGGGCTCGCTCGTGAAGTGGTGGTTGTAGAAGTAGGCGATCCGCTCGGCCTGGGCCGCCGCGGCCTCCACGAGCTCCCGCACCCCGTAGCCGAGGCAGGTCACCATGGCCCCGCCGGAACAGGCGTCGAGGACCCGTCGCCCGTCGACGGTCGTGAGCCAGACCCCCTCGCCCCGCTCCACGTTGGGGTAGGCGAGGTCGAGGAAGCGGGGGAGCACGCTGGTCTCGTCCGCGCGGACCACCCCGAGGGCCCCCGGGCCGGCCATCACGACGCCGCCCGCTCGTCCCCGCGGGCCGGGAGGCGCAGCCGCGCGACGTCCCGGGCGAAGCGCTCGAAGAGCTGCCGCGCCATCCGCTCGCTGTCGCCGATCCGCCGCCTGGTCTCCTCCATGAGCCCGTCGGGCGGGACCCCCTCGGCCTCGAGCTCGTGCGGGTAGGCCCGCACCCAGTCGTCCATGATCTCCAGGGTGAGCTCGGGGTGGAACTGGAGCCCGAGGCTCCGCCCGGCGACGAAGGCCTGGGGGCCGACGTCGGACTCCGCGACGAGGTCCGCCCCCTCCGGCACCGTGAACGTGTCGAAGTGCCACTGGAACCACGGGCCCTCGGGGACCAGGTCCGGGTCCTTGCTCCGCACCGGGAGCCACCCGATCTCGGCCTCCTCGGCGCGGAAGACGCGCCCGCCGAGCACGCGGGCCAGGAGCTGGCCGCCGAAGCAGAGGCCGAGGATGGGCACGTCGTGTTCCACGGCCCGCTCGAAGAGCCGGGCCTCCCGGGGCACGAACGGCTTGGTGTCGTCGAACGCCGCGAACTCGGAGCCCAGCGAGACCAGGAGGTCGTAGCGGGTGGGGTCCACCTCGCGGTCCTCGAGGTCGATCCGGAACACCTCGACCTCCGCCCCCCGCTCCACGAGCCACCGCTCGATCAGGCCCGGCGGCGTCGGGTCCTCGTGCTGGAGGATCAGGGCCCGGATCCTTCCCTCTCGCGCGCGCTCGCTCATGACGGACCTCCCGTGGACGATGGGGAAAGGGAGCCGGCCCCCGAGAGCTCGCGGTCCACCTCCTCGGCCACCCGGCGGACGGCCTCGGCGAACCGCGCCACCATCTCCCCGAGCTCCTCATCGGTGGCGACGAAGGCCGGCGCGAACAGGGTCTGGTCCCCCGCGTACCCGTCGCGGGTGGGCTGGGTCGAGAGCGTGATCAGCCCGAGGTCGAACGCGGCCCGGTCGACCCTCGCCGCCACCCGCAGCTCGGGCGGGAGGAACGACTCCCCGTCCCGGGGGTCGACGAACGAGACCCCCAGCAGGTAGCCGTGGCCCCGGACCTCGCGGACGATCGGGATCCCGGCGAGGGCGGCCGCGAGCTCCTCGCGCAGCCGAGGCCCGCGCTCGCGGACCCGCTCCACCAGGTCCTCCCGCCGCAGCGCCTCCAGCACCGCCAGCCCGACCGCGCAGGGGAGCGGGGCCCCGTCCCAGGTGTGGCCCAGGGGGAACCGACGCGAGCCCCGGGCGATCGCCTCGTACACCCGGTCGCGGACCAGCACCGCGCCGATCGCGGCGTAGCCCGCGCCCAGCCCCTTGGCGACCGCGATCAGGTCCGGCGGGCAGGCGGTGGCCTCCCCCGCGAACCACCGACCGGTCCGGCCCACCCCCGTCACGACCTCGTCGAAGCAGACCAGGAACCCGTACCGCTCCCGCCGCTCGGCGAGCCCCTCCCAGAAGCGGGCGGGGGGCGAGTAGGCGGGGAGCGCCGCCGCGCTCACCGGCTCGCAGAAGAACGCCGAGACGTTCTCC
>DATMBJ010000042.1:0-4691 GCA_035559315.1 Actinomycetota bacterium | reverse complement strand
CGCGGGCCGGGGCTCCCCGCCGTGGGCCGGACCGCGCGGCCCTCCGATGAGCGCGCGCCCGCCCCCGGCGCCCCCGACCGCGGCCGCCTCGAGGCGGAGCTCTCCTCGCCCCTGCTCGCGCCGCTCCGGGCCCGGGCGCGTCGGTCGTTCCTGGCGCTGGCGTCGGGCCGTTGACCGGAGAAGCAACCCGCCGCGGGCGCGGGTGCTTGCAACCGCGCACGGAAGGGGCGAGCATCGGGGGGGACGGGGTCGCCTCGAGCGACCTCGAAGCTCGTCGGGGAGGTTCCCGCGCGCCGGCGTCGCGCCGTCGCGGGGAGAGAGGAGGCCCAGGTGGCCAGGTACGAGGCGTACTGCGTGAAGTGCCGGGCGAAGCGCGAGTTCGAGGGCCAGGAGGTGACCCTCAAGAACGGGCGGAAGGCCGCGCAGGGCTCCTGCCCGGTGTGCGGGACGAAGGTGATGCGGATCCTGGGCAAGGCCTCCTGAGGAGGGCGAGCCCGCGCGCTCGGTTCGGCCGGCCGCTCAGTTCGGCCGGACCAGGAGCTCCCTCGCCGCGAAGAACGGCTTCGAGGGGATCCGCCGCCGGTGGCGCTCCACCAGGTCGGCCACGGTGGTCTCGTCGAACACCCGCTTGATGGCCAGGGCCACTTCCCCCCAGAAGCCCTGGAGGCCGCACCGCGAGTCCTGGAAGCAGGTGTGGTCGGAGGGCTCCAGGCAGAACATCGGGAAGATCTGGCCCTCGATCGCGTCGGCGATCTCGCCCACCGTGATCTCCTCGGGCGGGCGGGCCAGGCGGCAGCCGCCGCCCGCGCCCCGGAAGCTCTCGACCAGCCCCGCCTTGTGGAGGGCCCCGAGCTGCTGCTCCAGGAACCGGAGCGGGACCTGCTGGGCCTCGGCGATCTCGCGCGCCGGCACGAGCACGCCCTGATCGCGCCGGAGCGCGAGCTCGATCATGGCCCGCATCGCGTACTCCAGCCGCTGGGATACCTTGAGCACCGTTGCCTCCCCGAAGGCCAGCGTAGGGTGGGTGGATGATGGTGTCAACGCGGCGCCCCAGGGTGCTCTACGCGGACGTGGACGGCACGCTGGTCGGGGCCGGCGGCTCGCTCTTCGCCACGGCCGAGGGGGCGCCCACCGCCGCGGCGGCGGAGGCCCTGGCCGCCCTCCACCGGGCGGGGGTGGCCCTGGTCCTGGTCTCCGGGCGCACCCGGGGCCGGCTCGCCGAGGTGGCGCGGGTGCTCGGGGCGGCGGGCTACGTCGCGGAGCTCGGCGCGCTCCTCGTCGACGGGGCCGGCCCCGAGGCCCCCGTCCTCCGCTGCTTCGGCGCGTACCGCGGCCAGGCCCCGCCCGCGGAGGCGGTCGCGCGGTCGGGGGCCGGGGCGCTGCTCCTCGAGCGGTTCCGGGGGCGGCTCGAGCTCCACGAGCCGTGGTCGCGCGAGCCGCGGGAGGCGACGCTGCTCTTCCGCGGGCTCGTGGACCCCGCCGAGGCCACCCGGGCCCTGGAGGCCGCGGGGCTGGGCTGGCTGGAGCTCGTGGACAACGGGCGGCTCCGCCGGCCCTTCCCCCACCTCGACCTCCCCGAGGTCCGCGCCTACCACCTGGTGCCCCGGGGGGTGCGGAAGGCGGCCGCCGTCCGCCTCCACCTCGAGCGGCACGGCTGGTCCCCGGAGGAGGCCTGGGCGGTGGGGGACGCGCCCGCGGACCTCGAGCTCGCCGGGACCGTGGGGACGTTCGCGCTGCTCGGCGAGGCCGCACCGGACCTCCCCCCGAACGCGCTCCTCGTCGACCGGGCGGGCCCCGAGGGGTTCGCCGAGGCCGTCGCCGCCCTCCTCGCCCGGACCTGACGCCCGTACCCGTGCTGCGCCGGCGGGAACCCCGACGACCCCGGGCTCCCCGGAGCCGCGGTCGGTAGACTGCCGTCGTGCTCCCCACCGTCCCGGTCGCACCGAAGCACGTCGACGACTACGCGGAGGCCGCCGGCCAGGAGGCCGTGGACCGCCTCCGGGAGGCGGCGAAGCCGCTCCAGGGCGCTCGGTTCCTCCAGGTGAACAGCACGGCGTTCGGCGGCGGCGTCGCGGAGCTCCTCCACACCCACGTCCCGCTCCTCCAGGACCTCGGGATCGAGGCCACCTGGGCGCTGATCGAGGGCGACGAGGCGTTCTTCGCGCTCACCAAGGGGATCCACAACGCGCTCCAGGGGGCCCCGCTCGACTGGGGGCCGGAGCAGGAGGCGGCCTACTGGGAGAGGATCCGCGCCAACGCCGAGCTGCTCGCCGAGCTCGCCGACCCCTTCGACTTCGTCCTGATCCACGACCCGCAGCCGGCGGGCCTGATCCTCGCCCTGGACGATCTGGGGCCGCGGGAGGGGAAGTGGATGTGGCGGTGCCACGTCGACCTCTCGAGCCCCAACCCCACGGTGTGGGCGTTCTTCGAGCCCATCGTGAACCGCTACGACGCCGTGATCTTCACGATGGAGGACTACCGCCAGCCGGGCGTGGTCGGCCCCCACGTGGCGTTCATCCCGCCCTCGATCGACCCGCTCTCGCCGAAGAACGCGCCCCTCGCCCCCGAGACGGTCCGCGAGACCCTGGTGCGGTACGGCATCGACCCCGACCGCCCGCTCATGACCCAGGTCTCCCGGTTCGATCCCTGGAAGGACCCGATCGGGGTGATCGACGCGTTCTTCCTGGCCCGGATGGAGATCCCCGACCTCCAGCTCCTGATCGCCGGCTCGATGGCCCACGACGACCCCGAGGGGATGCGGTTCCTCGACCTCACCGAGGCCCGGCGGGACGGCCACCCCGACGTCCACCTCCTCACCGACCTCCAGGGGGTCGGGAACCTCGAGATCAACGCCTTCCAGCGCGGCTCCACGGTGGTCGTGCAGAAGTCGATCCGGGAGGGCTTCGGCCTGGTGGTCACCGAGGCGATGTGGAAGGGGAAGGCGGTGGTGGCGGGGGACGTGGGGGGCATCCGGCTGCAGGTCGTGGACGGGGAGACCGGCTACCTCGTCTCCTCCATCGAGGACTGCGCGGCCCGCGTGGTGGAGCTGGTCCGGGACCCGGAGCGCCGGGAGCGGATGGGGCTCGCCGCCCGCGAGCGCGTCCGCGAGCGGTTCCTCTCGCTCCGCGAGATCGAGGACCACCTGCGGCTCATGGCCTCGCTCGTATGACAGATCGCCAGGCGCCGGTCGTCATCGCATCGAACCGCGGGCCGGTGGCCTTCGAGCCCGACGAGCGCGGCGTCCTCCGACCCCACCGGGGCTCGGGGGGGCTGGTCACCGCGCTGATCGGCGCGATGCAGCGGACCGGCGGCCACTGGCTCGCGGCCGCGATGACCGACGGCGACCGGGAGATCGCCCGGCGCGAGGGCGGGCGGATGACGATCGAGGGGGAGGCCGGGCCGATCCACCTGCGCTTCCTCGCCCTCGACCCCGAGCTCTACGACCGCTACTACAACGGGGTGGCGAACGGGATGCTCTGGTTCGTCCACCACTACCTGTGGGACACGGTCCGCTCCCCCGTCTTCGACGAGGAGACCGAGGAGAACTGGCAGGCCTACGTCGAGGTGAACCGGCGGTTCGCCGAGGCCCTGGCGGAGGAGGGGGACCGGGCCCCCGCCGAGCCCGTCTACCTGGTGCAGGACTACCACCTGTGCCTGGTGCCGAGGTTCCTCCGCGACCTCCGGCCGGGGGCCCTGATCGCGCACTTCTCCCACACCCCGATGGCCGGCCCCACCTACCTGCGGATCCTCCCGATCCGGATGCGGGAGGCCCTGCTGCGGGGCCTGCTCGGGGCCGACGTGCTCGGGTTCCACTCCCCCGCGTGGGCGGAGAACTTCCTGATGTCGGCCCGGGGGGTCTCGGGGGTGCGGGTCGACCTCCCCCGCTCGCGGATCACGCTCGAGGGGCGGGAGGTGGCGGTCCGCGTCCACCCGATCTCCATCGACGCCGGGGCGATCCGCCGCGCGGCGGCCACCCCCGAGGTCCAGGCCCTCCGCCGCGACCTCCTCCGGTGGCGGGGGGACGCGCAGCTGCTCCTCCGCGTTGACCGGCTCGAGCTCACGAAGAACATCGTCCGCGGCTTCCTCGCGTTCGGGGAGTTCCTCCGCCGCTGGCCGGAGTGGCGAGGCCGGGTGCGGTTCCTGGCCCTGCTGAGCCCCTCCCGCCAGGAGCTCCCGGAGTACCGGGCCTACGCCGACGAGTGCCTGGCGGAGGCGGAGCGGGTGAACCGGACGTTCGGCACCTCGGGCTGGACCCCGGTCGAGGTGCGCCTGCGCGACGACTACCTGGGGGCGATCGCCGCCTACGGCCTGTACGACGTGCTGCTCGTGAACCCGGTGTTCGACGGGATGAACCTGGTGGCGATGGAGGGGCCGATCGCGAACCGCCGCCACGGCGTCCTCGTGCTCTCGAGGAACGCCGGGGCCTTCGGCCGCCTGGGCCGGTACGCCCTCGGCGTGAACCCCTTCGACGTGCGGGAGACCGCCGAGCGGATCGCCGAGGCCCTCGCGCTCCCCGAGCACGAACGCAGGCGGCGGGCCCGCGGCCTCTCCCGCCTGGTGCTCGCGAACCCGCCGGAGCGGTGGGTCGGCGGCCAGCTCGAGGACCTGGAGCGGGCCCGCCGCCGCCGCGCCGGCCGCTGACGCCCTCCCCTACGGGAGCCGCCGGGCCGCCCGCGGGGCCCTCCCCCACC
>DATMBJ010000041.1:0-6870 GCA_035559315.1 Actinomycetota bacterium | reverse complement strand
AGGCCGCGGCGTTGGCCCCCGACCCGCCGGGGCGGAGCCGGACCGACCCGTGCACGTCCCCGCCCGCCGCGAGGGCGGGCGCCGCCACGCTCACGTCCACCATCACGTCCCCCACCACCGCGACGTCCACGCCCGGACGCGACGTCGCCCTCACCGGCGGGCCAGCGCCTCGAGCGCGTCGTCCTCGGTGACCTTCCGCCGGCGGTAGTTCCGCAGCGCGAACCGGTCGCAGGCGGTCTCGGCCGCCGCCTTCCTCCCCAGCCGCTCCTTGAGGTACCAGTGCATCCACTCGTGGAGGTAGAGGAACCGCAGGACCTCGCGGGGCGTGCGGAACGTGAGCCCCTCGGTGAGCCAGATGAACCGCAGGCCCTTCCCCGGCCGCCGCCGGGCGCCGTACGGCACCACCTCCCCGAACGGCAGGAACGGCTGGGGGAGCTGGAGGACGATCTCCCGGGCCTCGAAGTCGGTCCAGGCGGCGAGGTGCGGCTTCTCGCGGTAGCGGAGCGGCCGGACCACGACCCGGTAGCCGCGGGCCGGCGGCAGGCCCGAGAGCATCCGCCGGACGCGCTCGGTGGGGAGGTCGGGGACGTCGGAGCGCACGCGCATCGCAGGACGAAGGATAGGGGGCGCCGCCGACGTCAGCCGGCGCCCCGGGCCACGGGCTCCGGGAGCCCGGCGAGCAGGGCCCGGACCGCCCCCGCCGGGTCCGGCGCCTCGGTCACCGCCCGGACCACGACCACCCGACGGGCCCCGGCCGCGACCACCTCGGCCAGGTTCCCCGGGGTGATGCCGCCGATCGCGAACCACGGCCGGTCCACGGTCCGGGCCGCCCGCCGGACCAGCTCGAGCCCGGTCCCGGGTCGCCCGGGCTTGGTCGGCGTCTCCCAGATCGGCCCGGCGGTGAGGTAGTCGGCCTCGGGGGGCGCGAGGTCGTGGTCCTCGGGCGAGTGGCAGGAGAGCCCGATCAGCGCGTCGGGCCCGAGGATCCGCCGGGCCACCGCGGGCGGGAGGTCGTTCTGGCCCAGGTGCACCCCGTCGGCGCCCGCGGCGAGCGCGACGTCGGGCCGGTCGTTCACGAGGAACAGCGCGCCGTGGCGGGACGCCGCCTCCCGGAAGACCTCGGCCCACCGGAGGAGGTCCCCCGCCTCCGCGTCCTTCTCGCGGAGCTGGACCAGGTCGACCCCGGCCGAGAGGATCTGCTCCAGGAAGTTGGCCAGGTCCCCCCGCTCCCGCCGCGCGTCGGTCACCACGTACAGGCGCGAGCGGGCCAGCCGCTCCCGCCGCCACGCGCCGACGTCGTCCCCGCCCGCCACGGCGCGCACGAGCTCCAGGCGGTCGCCCGGCGAGAGGCGGACGTCGCCGTAGCGGGCCCGCTCCACCGGCTCCCCGTTCCGCTCGACGATCACGAAGCGCGGGTCGAGCCCGAGGGAGCGGATCAGGGCCTCGACCGTCGCCCCCTCGGGCACCTCCCGGGGCTTCCCGTTCGCCAGGACCTCCACGCTCCCAGTGTAGGGAGCGGCGCCGAAAGCCCGGGCGAGGCGGACCGCGGGTGCCCTCGCCCTAGCCCGCCCGGGCCAGCGAGCGCTCCGCGGCCGGGGTCACCACCGCCCAGTCCTCCCACACCGGGTCGTAGCCGAGCTCCCGCAGCCGCGCGGCGACCTCGGCGGGCGAGCGGGTGTCGGCGATCTCGAACTGCTCGGTCGCCTCGTCGGGGTGCTCGTAGCCGCCCGGCTCGGTGTGGGAGCCGGCGCTCATGTGGGTGATCCCGATCCGCACCAGCCCGTCCCGCAGCTCCGGCGCCTCTCGCGTGGAGAGCACGAGCCCGGCGTCGGGGAGGAACAGCCGGAGCGCGCAGACGAGCTGGGCGAGCTCGCGGTCCGAGATCAGCGCGCGGGGTCGGTATCCGGCGGCCGAGGGCCGCATCCGCGGGAGCGACACGTTCACCTGCGAGCGCCAGTAGCGGCGCTGGAGGAAGCGCGCGTGGGCCGCGACCGCCACCGCCTCGTACCGCCAGTCGTCGTGGAGGCCGAAGAGGGCCCCGATCCCGAGGCGCCGGGCCCCGGCCCGGGCGGCGCGCTCGGGCCCGAGGAGCCGCCACCGGAAGTTCCGCTTCCGCCCGCCGAGGTGCACCCGGGCGTAGGCCTCCGGGTCGTAGGTCTCCTGGTAGATCACGACGCCCTCGCAGCCCGCCGCCACGAGCCTCCGGTACTCGGCCTCGCTCCACACCTGGACCTCGATCTGGATCTGCGGGACCTCCCGGGCCAGCAGCCGGATCCGCTCCTCGAGGAAGTCGACGCCGGTGAGGCGCTCGTGCTCCCCGGTGAGGAGGAGGATCTGCCGGAAGCCCTGCCGGAGCAGGTGCCGGGCCTCGGCCAGGGTCTCCTCGGGCGTCAGGGTCTTGCGGGCGATCGGGAGGTCCTTCGCGAACCCGCAGTAGGCGCAGGAGGACAGGCACTCGTTCGAGAGGTAGAGCGGCGCGTACATCCGGATCGTGCGCCCGAACCGGGCCACCGTGAGCCGGTGCGAGGCCCGGGCCAGCTCCTCCAGCCGCTCCCCCGCCGCCGGCGAGAGCAACGCGGCCAGGTCCTCCAGGGTCCGTTCCAGCGGGCCCGCCGCCAGGGCCCGCTCGACCCGGGCCGGGGACGCGCCGTGGGCGAGGTCGAGCAGCCGGCCGAAGGGGAGCCCGGCGAGCTCGTCGGCGAAGGTCACCCGGGGTCGCGGCGGGAGGAACCCGTCCTCGTCCTCCAGGGGCGAGCGGGCCCGCCCCAGCCGGACCTCCTCGAGCGGGACGAAGGTCACGGCGCGCTCGCCCCCTCCCGGGGGAGCGGCTCGAGGAACCCGGTGAGCGGGCTCGACGCCTCCGCGACCTCCCGCTCCGGGGCCCGCCCCGCGAGGAACGCCCGCCGCCCGGCCTCCACGCCCAGCCGGAAGGCCCGGGCCATCCCCACCGGGTCGTCGGCCGCGGCGATCGCGGTGTTCACGAGGACCGCGTCGACCCCCATCTCCATGCACTCCGCGGCGTGCGAGGGGGCCCCGAGCCCGGCGTCCACCACGACCGGCACCGTCGCCTCCTCGACGATGATCCGGACCGCGTCCCGGGTGCGGAGCCCCTTGTTGGAGCCGATCCACGACCCGAGCGGCATCACGGTGGCGCAGCCCACCTCCTCCAGGCGCTTGGCGAGCACCGGGTCGGCGTTGATGTAGGGCAGGACCGTGAAGCCCTCGGCCACGAGCCGCTCGGCCGCCCGGAGCGTCTCCACGGGGTCGGGGAGGAGGTAGCGGGGCTCCGGCGTGACCTCGAGCTTCACCCAGTCCGGGAGCCCCGCCGCGCGGGCCAGCCGGGCGATCCGCACCGCCTCGTCGGCGTCCACGGCGCCCGAGGTGTTGGGGAGGATCAGGTACCGGGCGGGGTCGATGAAGTCCAGGATGTCGGGGCCGCCGGTGGCCTCGAGGTCCACCCGTCGGAGGGCGACCGTCACCATCTCGGTCCCCGAGGCCTCGAGCGCCTCGCGCATGACCTCGAAGGAGCCGAACTTCCCCGTGCCCACGATCAGGCGCGAGGAGAACGCGCGTCCCGCGATCACCAGGGGGTCGTCCGTGGCCTCCATCGTGCTCCCTTCGCCGGCATTACCCGGATCAGGTCTGCGGGTCGCGGGGGGCATGTTCCCCGCCTCTCAGCCCGGACCGCCCCGAGCTCCCCGGAACCTCTCCCCCAGTATAGGCGCCCCGCGGGAGGCGGCCCGCCGCCCGTGCGCCCGCCGCCCGGCGAGGCGGACCGCCCGAGGGCCCCTCAGCGACGGCGGTCGATCTGGGCCCGGGCCAGGCGCCGCTCCCGGCGGACCTTCTTCCAGTCGCTGCGCTTGGTCGAGAACAGGACGTCGGTGAGGACCTGGCCCACCCCGTAGAGCGTCACCGCCCACAACGACCAGCGGGGAAGCGCCCGGTACCCCTCGAGCGGGCCGAGGGCGGCGAGGAGGGCGAAGGGGGCGGCCTTGGTCGCGAGCGCGCCCGAGGCGTGCATCAGCGCGCGCCGGCCGGGCGGGGCCCGGAGGTAGCTCGCGTAGTCGATCTTGACCCCGGGGAACGGGGGGAAGCGCCGGGCGTCCCAGAAGTAGTGGGTGAACCGGATCCCGAGGAGCCGGCCGACCAGCAGGTGGGTCGGCGAGTGGACCGTGGTCGAGAGCCCGACCGCCGAGGCCAGCAGGGCCAGCCCGGCGAGCGTCCCCCGGCCGGAGACCGCGAGCGAGAGCGCCGCGGGGGCCAGCGCCGCCGAGACCAGGAACCCCGCCCCGAGGACCAGGTTCCCCGCCCAGACCGGGACGCGGAGCCGCACGCTGCGCTCGAACGCCTTCCGGTCGATCCGGCCCACCTGCTCCGCCCAGTGGTGGGAGAGGGCCGGCTCCACCTTCACCTCCCGCACCAGCCGCCAGAACCCCAGGCAGCCGAGGTCGGTCCGGCCGGCGTCCACCGCGGCCTCGATCCTGGCGAACTCGTCCTGGAGCTCGACGATCCCCTCGCCGCCTTCCTCACCCATCCCGGCCTCCGCGCACGCTAGGATGATGCGCGACGCGCCCGCGGCCCCCACATCGTCCCCGGGAGGTTCCCTCACGGCCAGGTCCACCGAGACGATGCCGTTCGCCGAGCGGCCCGACGCGGGGCGGGAGCTCGTCACGCTGGACGGGCGCTACCACGTGCTGGAGCGTATCGCGACCGGCGGGATGGGCGAGGTGTTCCGGGCCCGCGACCTCGTGCTGGAGCGGGAGGTCGCGATCAAGGTGCTCCACCGGAACCTGGCGGCGGACCCGGGGTTCGTGGAACGGTTCCGCCGCGAGGCCCGCGCCGCCGCCTCCCTCAACCACCCCAACATCGTCGCCGTCTACGACTGGGGCGCGGTGGACGGCGTCTACTTCATGGTGATGGAGCACGTCCGGGGCCCGAGCCTCCGCGAGGTCCTGGACGCCGCCGGGCGCCTGGAGCCTCGCCAGGCCGCCGACGTCCTCCTCCAGGTCCTCGCGGCCCTGGACCACGCCCACCGCATGGGGATCGTCCACCGGGACGTGAAGCCCGAGAACATCCTGGTCACCCCGGAGGGCACGGCCAAGGTCGCGGACTTCGGACTGGCGCGGGCCTACGCCGACGCCCGCTCCACGCAGACCGGGTCGGTGGCCGGGACCGTGCAGTACCTCGCGCCCGAGCAGCTCCGGGGGGAGCCCGCCGACCCCCGCACCGACCTGTACTCGGTGGGGATCGTGGGGTTCGAGCTGCTCACCGGGCGGACCCCGTTCGCCGGCGAGACGCCGATGGCGGTGGCCCAGCAGCACCTCACCCGCCGGGTGCCCCGCCCCTCCTCGCTGGTCCCCGGGATCCCCCGGGAGCTCGACGGGTTCATCCTCTCCGCCACCGAGCGCGACCGGGAGCTCCGCCCCGCGTCGGCCGCCGAGATGCGCCGCGACCTGGAGCGGGAGGCCGCCCGGCTCCCCGACGCCCCTCCCCTGGGCGAGCTCGTGGGGGCGGTCCCGGCGGAGGGGGCCCGGCCCGCCGCCCGCGCTACGACGGTCCGGGTCCCCCGGCGGGCACGCCGCCGCCGGGTCCGGCGGATCGCCGGCGCGCTCGTCGCCGTCCTCGCCGTCGCGGCCGGCGCCTGGGCGGCCTGGACCTGGCTCGTCCCCCACCCGGTGCGGGTGCCGGACGTCGTGGGCGAGCCCGTCGCCCGGGCGGAGCGCGCGCTCGAGCGCCTGGGGTTCGTGGTCCGGGTGGCCGAGGGGGCCTACGCGCCCGTGGCCCGGGAGGACGTCGGGTTCGAGCCGGCGGTCCCGGCGGGCGCCGTCCTCCGGCTCGAGCCCGGGCCGGGGACCGAGCTCGAACCGGGGAGCCGCGTGGTGCTCGTCCCCTCGCTGGGGGGCCGGCCGGTGCCGGTCCCCGACGTCGTCGGGCTCACGCCGCGGGAGGCGCGGGAGGAGCTCGCCGGCTCCCGCCTGGAGCTCGCCGTGGCCGGGCGCGTCTACGACGAACGGGTCCCCGCGGGGAGGATCGCCGCCCAGCGCCCGACCGGGGGGCGGCTCCCCCAGGGCGAGCCGGTCGTGGTGCGGCTGTCGAAGGGGCCGCCGCCGGTCCCCGTGCCCGACCTCGTGGGCCGGCCGCGCGACGAGGCGGTGGCCGAGCTCCGGGCCGCGGGGCTCGAGCCCCGCGTGGTCGAGCGGTTCTCCGACGCCGTGGACCGCGGGTACGTGATCTCCCAGCGCCCGCCGGCCGGCTCCGAGGCGCCCCGGGGCTCGGTGGTGCGGCTCGTGGTGTCCAAGGGGCCCCAGCGGTTCCCGGTCCCGAGCTACATCGGGATGAGCGAGGAGGCCGCGGTGGCCGCGATCCGCGCCGATGGGCTCGTGCCGAACGTCGTGAACCTGCCGACGGTCACGGGGAACGTCGTGAGCCAGGAGCCGGTCCCCGGCACCACCGTGCGGGCGGGCGACACCGTCACGGTCTACGTGGCCTGACGGGCCGGGCGCGGGGCATCCTCCCGGCATGCGGATCGGCGCCCACGTCCCCGTCCGGCGGGGGATCCTCTCCGCGATCCCCGCGGCCCGGGAGCGGGGCGCGGAGGCCGTGCAGGTCTTCGTCTCGAACCCCCGGGCCTGGGCCCCGCCCCGCCCCCCGGGGCCCGACGCGGAGGCGTTCCGCGAGGCGTGGGCCGG
The DNA here is from genome assembly GCA_035559315.1 of Actinomycetota bacterium. Taxonomy (GTDB): domain Bacteria; phylum Actinomycetota; class UBA4738; order UBA4738; family HRBIN12; genus DATLZM01. The sequence goes on along the minus strand of DATMBJ010000041.1, from coordinate 181 downwards.
CGCCGGCCTCGGCCCGCTCTTCGTCCACGCGCCGTACCTCGTGAACGTCGCCTCGCCCGACCCGGCGATCCTCCAGCGCTCGCGGGCCCTCCTCGCGGCGACCGTGCGGGCCTCGGCGGCCTACGGCGCGGACGCCGTCGTCGTCCACGCCGGGGCGGGCGGGCGCGGGGAGCCCGGGGCG
>DATMBJ010000040.1:0-1704 GCA_035559315.1 Actinomycetota bacterium | reverse complement strand
CGCGCTAGTAACTCCTCGTGATGCTTGAAGCAGGAGGGTCCTCCCCCCAGTCTGGGGTCAGTTGCAGACCTTCCCCACGACCGGGAGAGGAGGACCCATGGGCAACCGTACCCGACGCGGGCTCAGCCGTGGAGACCGTCGCCGCAACGAGAGGCTCCGCCGCCTGCGGGAGGCCGTCCCCGAGGAGGCGGCGATCCTCGGGATCGACCTGTCCCAGGCCAAGCAGGTGGCCGTGGTGACCGGCCCGGGGGATCAGACCCTGGCCCGCCGCACGTTCGTCTGCTCGCCCTGGGGGGTGGACCAGGTGATCGACTGGGGTCTTGAGGTGGCGGCGAGGGAGGGGGTGGGCCCGCTCGTCGTGGCCTGCGAGCCCACCGGGCACCGGTGGAAGCCGGTGCTCGAGCGGTGCCGCCGGCGCGGCCTCACCCTGGTCTGCGTCCAGCCCCTGCTCGTGGCCCGCGAGCGGGAGCGGGAGGACCTCACCCGGGACCGCTCCGACCCCAAGGACGCCACCTTGATCGCCCACCTGGCCCGGGAGCTCCGCTGCTACCTGCCCCAGGTCCCCGAGGCGGGCTGGGCCCGCCTGCGCCACCTGGGGGCCCGGCGGGCCGCCAAGGTCAGGGAGCGGGGCGCGGCCCGCCAGAGCCTGCGGGACCTGCTGGAGTGCTACTGGCCGGCGGCCCTGGAGGCGGCGGCGAAGGGCCTGGACTCCACGACCCTGCTGGCATGCCTGCTGGTCTCCACCGACCCCGAGGAGATCCGACGGATGCGGCTCGGGACCCTGCTGCGCCGGGCCGCCCGGGCGCTGCCGGCCACGGGGGCCACCCGCCTGGACCGCCGGGTGGTCCGCCGCTTCCACGGGGCCGCCTCCGACCCCAGGATCCTGCCCTTCGAGCGGGAGGGAGCCTCCGAGCGGGCCGCCTTCGCCCTGGCCGACCTGCTCCACGCCGCCCGGCAGGTGGCCGAGTGCGAGGACCGGATGGTGGGGGTGCTCGACGCCCTGGGCTACCTCGAGCTCGCCTGCTCGATCCGGGGGCTGTCTCCGGTGGGGGCGGCGGCGATCCTGGCCGAGACCGGGGATCCCACCCGCTACGACTCCCCCCGGGCCTGGGCCAAGCACGCCGGGGCCTGCCCCCGGGACAACGCCTCGGGGAGGTTCCAGGGCAGGACCAGGGTCTCCGGGCGGGGGCGGCCGCTCCTCCGGACCGCCGCCTGGCGGGCGGCCTGGCCCCTCGTGCAGCACAACCCGGCCTTCCGGGCCCGCTACCAGCGCCTGGTCGGCAGGGAGCGGAACCCCCTGAACGACGCCCAGGCCCGGGCGGCGGTGGCCGCGGCCCTCCTGCGCCAGCTCCACGCCGTGCTCACCCGCCGGGAGGCCTGGGACCCGGAGGTGGCCGGTGGGAAGGGGGTGGTGCGGGCGGCGTGAGGAGGGCATGATGGCCCGGGTGGGGCGAGCCCGAACCCGCCTTGGGGAGAACCCGGAGCTGAGCATGGGACGCCCCACCCGCTCTCCTTCAGGAACCCGGATGAGGGCTGTTGGGTAGAACCCGGTTGCCGCTAGGTTGGGATGGAGAGCGGGCAGGGCACCACCCGGGCCTCGCGCCAGGAGATCGGATCCGACACCGAGGCGAAGCGACCCCCCGACGGGGGACGATCCCTCCTGCCCGAAGATTCGATTTGACATCGGGGTCATAGGCTGCTCAG
>DATMBJ010000039.1:0-2338 GCA_035559315.1 Actinomycetota bacterium | reverse complement strand
CCGCGATGAACGGCTTCTACCAGGGCGAGGAGATCGTGTGCATGGGCCCCGAGGGCCCCCAGGTGGAGTGCCGCGGGGTGGCGCCCGAGGCGCTCCGCGACGAGCTCTCCCGGACGCTCCACCGGCTGGTCGTGAAGGGCGGGCTCGAGCCCCGAGACCTCGTGGTCCTCACCCCCCACGCCGCCGAGCGCAGCCCCGTACGGGGGCAGGTGGGGGCGTTCGTCCTCACGCCGGAACCGGAGGGCGAGCGGGACGTGCTCCTCTCGAGCATCCCGCGGTTCAAGGGGCTGGACGCGCCCGCCGTCGTGGTCTGCGACGTCGACCGCTACTCGGAGGAGGAGTTCACGAAGCAGATGTACGTCGCGTGCTCCAGGGCCCGGACGCTCCTCGTCGTGCTCTTCACGGACCGCGGGGCGGAGCAGGGTGGACCATGAGGGGGATCGATAAGGGATCCCCTGTCGCTGGGGGCTCCTCGCCCGCCCGGAGGGAGGCCTTCGAGGCCATCAGGACCCTCCGCCTCCCGGCCGACGACCGGCCGGCGATCGAAGAGGAGATCGTCCGGGGGGCGACCCGGTAACGGTCTTCATCGACGCCGGCGTGTTCATGCACGCGGCGGCTCGGGGCGGCCGCGGCTCCGGCGCCGACTCTCGTAGCGCATCCGCTTGGAGGCGAGCGCGTCGTACAGCCCCCGCGCCATCGCCGCGGCGTGCCGCTCCATCTCCACGGCCTGCCGGCGGAGGTCCTCGCCCCGCTGGGACCGGGGCGCGAGGCGCCTGAGCTCCTCGGCGCCCGCCGCGAGCAGGCCCCGGGCCCCCTCCAGGTCGCCTGCCTCGGCCCGCTCCCGCGCCTCCTCCTGGGCGCGGGCCGCCCGGAGCACGACGACCTCCTCGGTCACCTCCGCGTCGGCCTCGGACCAGGCCGCCTCGTCCGCGCTCACCAGGTTCACCACGAGCGGGAGCGTGAGCTCGTGCCGGGCGATCCGGTCCCCCACCATCACGGAGCGCACGACGACGTCCGCCACCCTCGCCGGCCCCAGCCGGGCGAGGCGCGGGACGTGGAGCGCGAAGACCACCCGCCGCCGTTCCTCCCCGTAGAGGTCCCCGAGCTGGACCCGGAGGCCCTCGCCCACGGCGACCACCGGGTAGTCGTTGAGGACCCCGACCACCCGGACGGCCTCCCGGGGACGGATCTCGACCGAGACGTTCTGGGCGACGAGCCGCACGAGGTCCTCGAACTCCGCGGCGAAGATCCCCGGGGCGTCCTCGGGCGTCTCCGCGAAGTGCGCGTTGCCCCCGCCGGCGTCGGCCATCCGGGTGAGGAGCACCTCGTCGAAGTCCGCCCCGAACCCGATGGTGGTTGTGCCGATCCCGTCGTCCCCGGCCCGCCGGGCGAGGGCCACGAGGTCCTCGGGGTCGGTGATCCCGACGTTCGCGAGCCCGTCGGTGAGCAGGAGCACCTTGCGGGGGCCGCTCCCCGAGGGGACCGCGCGGAGGGCCTCGACCCCCTCCAGCCAACCGCCGGACAGGTTCGTCTGCCCGCCCGGGGCCACGCCGGCCAGGGCGGCGTCGACGCGGACCGGGTCGACCGGGCCCAGGGGAACCCGGAGCTCGACCTCGTGGTCGTAGGTGACGAGGGCGAACCGGTCCGCCGGCCGCAGCCGGCGGACGAGGTGGCGGGCGCAGGCCAGGGCCACCCGGAGCTTCTCCCCCGCCATCGAGCCCGAGCGGTCGAGCACGAGCGCGACGTGGAGCGGGAGCCTCCGGGCCGCCCCCGGGGGCGCCGGCGCCTCCAGCTCCAGCATGCAGTGGAGGTCGTGCTCGCCCTCGAGGGCGAGGAGCTGGTGCTCGAGCCTCACGTCGGCCTGCATCCCGGACCTCCGCCTGTGACCGCCATCACGCTACGGACCGGGTCCGACGCGGATCACAACCGTGTGACGCCCGGCGGGGCCCGGGCCTGGAGGGCCGTGCCCCGCCGGGGCGGCACCCGCGACCTCGGTGCTCGCCTATCATCGGCGCGTGGGCTCCCTCGACGGGGTGCGGGTGTTGATCGTGGACGACGTGCCCGAGAACGTGGCGTCGCTCGCCGCGGCGATCCGCTCGTCCGGGGGCGAGGTCGTCCAGGTGCGGACCAACGACGAGGCCCTGGAGGCCCTGGCCGCGGAGCCGTTCGACGTCGTCGTCTCCGACATCGCCAAGCCCGGGGAGGAACCGGGGACCGAGCTCGGCCTCCGGATGTGGGCCTCGGGGCAGCGGCTCCCGCTCATCCACTTCGTCGCGCGGGTCGACCCGGACGCCCCGCCGCCGGTCGGCTCGGTCGGGGTCACGAACGATCCCTCCCG
>DATMBJ010000038.1:0-46823 GCA_035559315.1 Actinomycetota bacterium | reverse complement strand
GGCCCACCGCACCAACGGGAGCAGCAGCAGCGCCGCCGCCCCCGCCGTCGCGCCGCCGATCGCGTAGACGCCCTGCGGCCCTGCGAGCTCCAGGAGGGGCCCGGCCGCCGCGAAGCCGACGGCCAGCGCGCCGTGCACGATAGCGTCGGAGGCGGCCGAGACCCGGCTCCGGAGCCCGTCCGGCGTCCGCCGTTGGACGATGCCCTGCTCCGCGACCACCGTGAAGGCGTCCCCCGTCCCCCACAGGAACGAGAGCGCGAGGACCGGCGGGAACCACGGCGAGACCCCGACGGCGAGGCCGGCCACGGCCGTCACCGCGGTGCCCGCGACGAGTCCCAGGGGCTCGGTCCGGGCGTCGAGCACGCGGCCGGCGAGCGAGCCGGTCACCGACCCGAGCCCCCACGCCCCGATCAGCAGCCCGAACCCCACCGATCCGGCCCCGAAGGCCTCCGCGAGGGGCCGGTCCGCCACCATCGCCGCGCCCGCACCGAGCACCAGCGCGACCCAGGCGAGCGTCATCCGGCGGAGGACGCGGTCCCCGAGGAGGAACGTGAACCCGGCTCGGAGGCCGCCGGCCCCCCGGTCCCCCTCCCCGCGCGGGGCGGCGAACCTGCCCCGGACGGAGAGGACCAGGACCGCGGAGATCACGAAGGAGGCAGCGTTCGCGACGAACACGGCCGGGGCGCCGATCGTCGCGGCCAGCACGCCGCCGATGACAGGGCCGATCGTGATGCCGGCGTTCCTCCCCACCGAGACCAGGCTGTTGGCCCAGGCCAGGTCCTCCTCCGGGACGAGGTTGGGGATCGCAGCGACCGAGGCCGACCAGAAGGGCGTCTCGACCACCGCCGAGACGAAGGCCGCGGCGAGCAGGGCGCCGGGATCCCGGATCAGGGCCATCGCGAGGAAGCAGCCGGCGCCGAGGAGGTCGGAGGCGACCATCACCCGACGGCGGTCGACGCGGTCGGCGATCACGCCGCCCAGGGGGCTCGCGAGCCCCTCCACGCCGATCGTGGCCAGGAGCGCGGCCGACAGCCACCCGGCATCGCCGCCCGTCGCACGGAAGATCGCGTCCATGAGCGCCGTGTACGCGGCGGCCCCGCCCGTCACGGAGATGGCCCGCGCGAGGGCGAGGCGGCGCACGTCCCCGCGGGCCGTCGGGGTGGGCTGGGACCTGAGCTCGGACATGAAGCGGACTCCTCTCGAGGTCGGACGCGCGAAACCGGGCGGAGCGCCGCCCGGCCGGCCGGGAGGGCTCCCGGCGGTCAGGCGACGAGCGTGTCCCGACCCCTCGTCCGCTTCATCACGGCGGCGAGCATAGCAGCCGGGGACCTCAGGCGGGGAGGACGATGAAGCGGATCGTGCTCGCGCCCACCGCCGCCCGGATCTCCTCCAGGACGTCCGCGGGCACCGGGCTGTCCACCGTGAGGCCCATCAGCGCGAGGCCCCCCTCCGCCTCCCGAGCCACCTCCATCGTGGCGATGTTGATCCCGTGTTCGCCGAGGATCGTGCCCACCCGGCCGATCACCCCGGGCCGGTCCTCGTAGGTGAGGAACAGCATGTTCCGGGCGGGCGCCATCTCCAGCTCGAACCCCAGGACCCGGGTCAGGCGCTCGCGCCTGCCCACGAGCGTCCCCGCCACCTCCACCGCCCCGTCCTCGGTCTCGGCGCGGAGCGCCACCAGGTTGACGTAGTCCCGGGAGACCGTGGAGCGCACCTCGGAGACGGCGATCCCCCGCTCCGAGGCGATGATCGGGGCGTTCACGAACGAGACCGGCTCGTGGACGACGGGAGAGAGCGCCCCCTTGAGCGCGGCCAGCACGAGCACGCGGGTGTCGGCCTCCGCGATCCGGCCGAGGAACGCGCACTCGATCGAGCGGAGGGCCCCGTCGGCGAGCCCGGTGCAGAGCGCCCCGAGCCGCTCGGCGAGCCCCAGGAAGGGGCGGACGACCTCCGGCACCTCGGCGCCGGCCGAGACGTTCACCGCGTAGGGCACGAACTCCCCGGCGAGGGCCAGCCGGACCATCTCCGCGATCTGGGTGCCGGCCTTGTCCTGCGCCTCGACCGTGGCCGCGCCCAGGTGGGGGGTGACGACCACGTTCTCCAGGTGGAACAGCGGGCTGTCGCCGGGGGGCTCCTGGGCGAAGACGTCCAGGGCCGCCCCGCCGAGGTGGCCGTCCGCGACGGCCTTGGCCAGGGCCTCCTCGTCCACGATCCCCCCGCGGGCCGTGTTCACCAGGCGGGCGCCTTCCTTCATCAGCGAGAGCTCGTGCGCACCGATCAGCCCCTCGGTCTGGGGGGTTCGCGGGAGGTGGAGCGAGACGAAGTCGGACTGCACGAGGAGCGCCTCCAACGAGGGCATGAGGTCGACCCCCATCTCCCGCGCGCGCTCCCGCGGGACGTAGGGATCGTAGGCGATCACCCGCATCCCGAACGCGAGCGCGCGCTGGGCGACCATGGCTCCCACGCGACCGAGCCCCACGATCCCGAGCGTCTTCCCGGCGAGTTCCACGCCTTGGTAGCGGGAGCGTTCCCACCTGCCGGCCCGGAGCGCGGCGTGGGCCTGGGGGATGTTCCGCGCCTGGGCGAGGAGGAGGGCGATCGTGTGCTCCGCGGCCGAGACGATGTTCGACTGCGGCGCGTTCACCACCAGGATCCCGCGGCGCGTCGCGGCTTCGACGTCCACGTTGTCCAGGCCGATCCCGGCCCGGGCCACCACCTTGAGGCGCTCCCCCGCCTCGAGCACCCGGGCCGTCACCCGGGTCTGGGATCGGACGATCAGGGCGTCGTAGGGACCGATCGCCGCCGCCAGGGCCTCGGGATCGGTGAGGTCCTCGCGGACGTCGACCTGGAAGTCCCGCCGGAGCAGGGCGAGCCCCGCCTCGGAGAGCGGCTCGGTGACCAGGACGCGCACGGGGCCCTCGCAGCGCCGCTACCGGCGGCCCGCGAACACGCTCTCCGCGGCGGCCACCGCCGCCCCACGCTTCGTCGGGTAGCCCATGGACTCGAGCGTCATCTCCAGCGCCGCGAGGCCCCGCACGATGTCGAGCTCGTCGTAGTAGCCGAGGTGGCCGATCCGGAAGACCCTCCCCCGGAGCGGCCCCTGCCCGGGCGCGAGGATCACGCCGTGCTCGGCACGCACCCGAGCCACGAGCTCGTCGCCGTCGATCCCCTCCGGGGCCCGCACGGCGGTCACGGCCCAGGCCCGCTCGGGGTGGTCGCCGTAGAGGTCGAGGCCGAGGGCCCGCACCCCCTCCTTCACCGCCCGCGACAGGCGCTCGTGGCGGGCCAGGGCCGCCTCCGGCCCGTCCCGGAAGTACAGCTCGAGGGCGGCCCGGAGCCCCATCAGCAGGTGCACCGCGGGCGTCCAGGGGCTCTCGGGGCTCGGGAGCTCCAGGGAGCGCTTGTAGGCGCGCCAGTCGAAGTAGAACCGGGGCGAGGTGGCCCGCGCCGACGCCTCCCAGGCGGCCGGCGAGACCGTGACGAAGGCGATCCCGGGCGAGGCCGAGAGCGCCTTCTGGGAACCGCCGACGGCGACGTCGATCCCCCACCCGTCGCAGTCGAACGGGATCGCCCCGAGCGAGGACACGGCGTCCACCACCACCAGCGCGCCCGCGGCCTTCGCCACCCGGGCCACGGCCTCGACGTCGTGGACGACCCCGGTCGAGGTCTCGCTGTGCTGGACGAGCACGCCCCGGGCCGGCGCCTCGGCGAGGGCCGCCTCGACGTCGGCCGCATCGACCGCCCGCCCCCACTCGTAGTCGATCCGGCGCACCTCGAGCCCGTAGGCGCGGGCGATCGCCGCGAAGCGCTCGCCGAAGTAGCCGGCCACCGGGACCACCACCCGGTCGCCCGGCGAGAACAGGTTCGCCACGGCCGACTCGAGCCCGCCGGTGCCCGAGGAGGTGAGCACCAGGACGTCGTTCCGGGTCCGGAAGAGCTGCTTCAGCCGTTCCACGACCTCCCCCAGGAGCTCCCCGAAGGCCGGGCCGCGGTGGTAGACGAGCGGGCTCCCCTGGGCCAGCAGCACCTCGGGCGGGATGGGGGTGGGGCCGGGCGCGAGGATGATCTCCGGTCGTTCCATCGTGGACGCGCGACTCCTTGCCAGACGCGGGGATGGCAGCCTACCACGCGGCCCCTCGTCGGCCGGCCCCGGCGCCGGGTCTAGAACCTGAGCGCGATCCACACGTCCTCGCCCCGCGACGCGACGTCTCCCGGGGCGATCGCGCGGCGGGTCGCCCGGCGCCACCAGCGCCGGGCACGGACCGAGCGCGCCACGGCCTCCCGCGTCGCCTCGGCGATCCGGCGCTGGTGATCCAGGGCGCAGGGCACGTGGGACACGACCGGGGAGAGCACTACCCGTCCTCCTTCGGCAGGAGCGTGCGGAGGTCGACCTCCGGGTCGGCGAGCGCCGCGGGGTCCGGCCGGGCCTGCGCCCGGATCAGCGGCAGCGAGCGCCGGGCGTCCCTCGGCCAGGCGACGGTCACGGTGGAGCGCAGCACGCCGTCCTTGAGCAGGAACGCGGCGAACGAGCGCTCCGCGAGGCTCCCCCGGATCACCATCCGGTCCCAGCTCGTGGCGATCCCCGCGACCTGGATGTTGACGTCGTACTGGTCGGACCAGAACCAGTGGGGGTCGTCGAAGACCTCGTCCTCGCCGAGCATCGCCCGGGCCGCCGCCTCCCCCATCTTGATCGCGTTGTCGAAGTGCTCCACCCGGACCCTCCCGAAGACCGGGTGGTCGTGGAGGACGACGTCGCCCGCGGCGAACAGGCTCGGGACCGGCGAGCGGAGCCGCGCGTCGAGGTGGACGCCCCCCTCGATCGGCACCCCGGTCCCCTCGAGGACCTCCGTGGCCGGCACCGTCCCCACCCCGACCACGCAGAGGTCGCCCTCGAGGCGGCGCCCCGCCCGCGTCACGACGGCCTCGAAGCGGCCGTCGCCCTCGAAGCGCTCCGCGGCGTCGCCGAAGACCATCCGCACCCCGTGGTCCCGGTGGATCGCCTCGAGCACCCGCCCGATCTCCGGCCCCAGCACCCGCTCCAGGACCGTCCCGAAGAACTCGACCGCGACCACCTCCAGCCCGAGCTGCCGGAAAGACGCGGCGAGCTCGGCGCCGATGAACCCCATGCCCACGAGCACGGCCCGCGAGGAGCGGGCCGCGGCCTCACGGATTCGGTCGCAGTCCGCCACGGTGCGGAGGTCGAACACGCCGGGCAGGTCGGCGCCGGGCACCGCGAGGCGCCGGTTCCGCGAGCCGGTCGCGACCAGGACCCGGTCGTAGGCGATCCGCTCCCCGCCGACCAGCACGACCTCGGAGGCCGCCACGTCCACCCGCTCGACGCGGGTGCCGAACCGGGCCTCGATCCCCTGTTCGGCGTACCACTCCGGCGGCCGCACGAAGCCCTTCTCCAGCGGCTGCTCCCCGCGGAGGTACTCCTTCGACAGCGGCGGGCGCTCGTAGGGCGGGAGCGGCTCCTCCCCCACCATCACAAGGCGCCCGTCGAAGCCGCCCTCCCGGAGCGCCGCGGCGGCGGAGGCCCCGGCGAGGCTCGCTCCGACGATGGCGAACGTGGTCACGATGGCCCGCCGGCGGCTAGACGGCCACCTGCAGCTCGCCGCCCTCCTCGCGGACCTCGAACGTCTCGACGGGGTCGGCCGCCGGCCCGTCCAGGACCTCGCCGGTCGTGACGTCGAACCGGCTCCCATGGCAGGGGCACTCGATGGCGGTCCCGTCGAGCTCGCCCTCGGAGAGCGAGCAGTGCGCGTGCGTGCAGACGTCGTCGAAGGCGTAGAGCGTGCCGCCGACGTTGGCGATCGCGACGGTGCGGTCGTCGACGACGTACGCCGCGACCTCGCCCTCGCCGACCTCGCCGGCCTCTCCGACCTTCACGAATCCCGCCATCTCGTCCCTCCTCCTCACGTCGCGCGCGTCGGCGCCCGACCTCCGGACGCCGACCCCCAAAGCTTACGCCGGACCGCGGTTCCGGGAACCTCCACCCGACCGCCCTCCCGTGGCCTCGGGGAGATCGCCGCCGCGGTCACACCACCTCGGGGAGCCCCAGCTCCCGGGCGATCACGAGCCGCTGGATCTCGCTCGTCCCCTCCCCGATCTCGAGGATCTTCGCGTCCCGGTAGTAGCGGGCCACCGGGGCCTCCTCGATGAACCCGGCCCCGCCGAAGACCTGCACGGCGTCCCGCGCGCAGCGCACCGCGGCCTCGCTCGCGTGGAGCTTCGCGACCGCGGCCGCCGCCTTGTACGGCCTCCCCCGGTCCCGGAGCCAGGCCGCACGGTAGGTGGCGAGCCGCGCGGTCTGCACCGCCACCTCCATATCGGCCAGCTTGAACTGCACGCCCTCGAAGGCCCCGATCGGGCGGCCGAACGCCCGCCGCTCCCGGGCGTAGCCCAGGGCCGCGTCGAGGCAGGCCTGGGCCAGGCCGACCGCCAGGGCGGCGGTCGTGATCCGCCCGCCGTCCAGGATCTCCAGGGCCTGGGCCAGCCCCCGCCCCCGCTCGCCGAGGAGCGCGTCCCCGGGCACCCGGCAGCCCTGGAACGAGACCTCCCGGGTGTCGCTCGCCCGCCACCCGAGCTTCCGGTAGGGCGGGCCCACCGCCAGGCCCGGCGCGTCGGCGGGGACCAGGAACTGGGAGATCCCGTGGCTCCCCCGGTCCGGGTCGGTCACCGCCGCGGCGACCAGGACCCGCGTGAGCGGGGTCCCGGCGTTCGTGATGAAGGCCTTCGTGCCCTCGAGGACCCAGGCGCCGTCCTCGAACCGCGCCGAGGTCCGGATCGCGGCGGCGTCCGAGCCCGCCTCGGGCTCGGTCAGCGCGAAGGCGGCGAGCGCCTCCCCCCGACAGAGCGGCTCGAGGTAGGCGCGGCGCTGTTCCTCGGTCCCGAACCGGAGGATCGGCATCCCGCCGAGCCCCACGGCCGCCGCGAGGGTGATCCCGACGGACTGGTCGATCCGGCCGAGCTCCTCGACGGCCAGGCAGAACGTGAGGAGGTCGGCGCCCTGGCCCCCGTACTCCTCGGGGAATGGGATCCCGAACAGCCCCAGCTCCCCCATCGCCCGGACCACGTCGAGGGGGAAGCGCTCCTCCCGGTCCGCCTCGTCGGCCCGGGGGCGGACCACCTCCTCCGCGAAGGCCCGGACGGTCCGGCGGAACTCCTCCTGCTCGGGCGTGAGATCGAGCTCCATCGCCCGGGAAGCCTACCCCTCGCCGTTCCCGACGTGTCACGATGCGGGCGTGGCGACGCCCGCGAGCGAGGACCGCATCCAGGAGGCCCACGACGCCCTCCGGCGGCGGGACTGGCCGCGGGCCTACGAGCTGTTGGCCGGGGAGGACCGGGCGACGCTCTCCCCCGAGGACCTGGAGGGCCTGGCGAAGGCCGCCTGGTGGACGGGGAGACCGGAGGAGTCGATCGAGCTCCACGAGCGCGCCTACGGCCTGTACCTGGCGCGGGGCGACCGGGCCCGGGCGGCGTTCGTCGCGCTCACCCTGCGGCGGGAGCACATCTCGAAGCTCGCCTCCTCGGTCGCGAACGGCTGGCTCCAGCGCGCCGAGCGCCTCCTCGAGGGCGAGCCCCCCTCGCCGGCCCACGGGTACCTGGAGCTGGCCCGCGGGGCCGAGCCCTGGGGCCGCGGGGACCTGGAGACCGCCCTCGACCACATGGAACGGGCCGCCCGGATCGCGGAGGAGTTCGACGACCCCAACCTCCGGGCCTTCGCCGCGATGTACCGCGGCATGGTCCTGATCGCCCTGGGGACGGTGGAGGAGGGGCTCGCGCTCATCGACGAGGTGAGCGCGGCGGCGGTCGGGGGCGAGCTCGGCGCCTACACGACCGGGGCCGTCTTCTGCAACGCGATCGGGGTCTCCCGGGACCTGGCCGACTACCGGCGGGCGATCGAGTGGTCCGAGGCGGCCAAGCGCTGGTGCGAGCGGCACGCGATGACCGGCTTCCCGGGGATCTGCCGGGTGCACCGGGCCGAGGTGATGCGGGTCGTGGGGGCCTGGGAGGAAGCCGAGCGCGAACTGCGCCGGGCCTGCGACGAGCTCTTCTCCTTCAGCCCGATCCACGCGGGCGCCGCCTTCCACGAGCTGGGGGAGGTCCGGCTCCGGACCGGCGACCTCGCCGGGGCCGAGGAGGCGTTCGCCCGGGCCAACGAGCTCGGGGAGGACCCCCAGCCCGGCCTCGCGCTCCTGCTCCTGGCGCGGGGGGACGCCGCGGCGGCCGCCGCCTCGATCCGCCGCTCCCTCGAAGGGACCTGGGACCACCTGGCGCGCGCCCGGCTCCTGCCGGTGGAGGTCGAGGCGGCCCGCATCCGCGGCGACCCCGCCGCCGCCAGGGCCGCGGCCCAGGAACTGGCCGAGATCGGGGAGCGGTTCGGATCCACGGCCATCCGGGCCGCCGCGGAGGCGGCGGCGGGCGCCGTGGCGCTCCTGGAGGGCAGCCCGGGCGACGCCGTCCGACGCCTGGGGCGAGCCCGGCAGCTCTGGCGGGAGGTGGACGCCCCGTACGAGGCGGCCCGGGCCGAGGCGCTCCTCGCGGAGGCCTGCCTGGCAGAGGGCGACCAGGCCGGAGCGGCCTTCGCGCTCCGCTCGGCCCGCGCGACGTTCGAGCGGCTCGGCGCGGTCCCGGACGCCCGGCGCGCCGCCGACCTCCTGTCGCGGCTCGAGCCCGGCGCGGCACCGGCGATCGGGGCTCCTACGACGCGGACGTTCCTGTTCACCGACATCGTCGGCTCGACCGCGCTCGTCGAGGCCATCGGGGACGAGGCCTGGGAGGACCTCCGCCGCTGGCACGACGAAACGCTCCGGCGGGCCTTCGCCGAGCACGGCGGCGAGGAGGTGGACCACGCGGGCGACGGGTTCTTCGTGGCGTTCGGCGATCCCGCGTCGGCCGTGGCCTGCGCGGTCGCCATCCAGCGCACGCTCGCCGAGCACCGGCGGACCCAGGGGTTCTCCCCCCAGGTCCGGATCGGCCTCCACGCGGCCAGCGCGAGGACCGAGGGCGGCCGGTACCTCGGGCGGGGCGTCCACGAGGCCGCGCGGATCGGCGCGGCGGCCCAGGGCGGGGAGATCCTGGCGAGCGAGGCCACGCTCGAGGGGCTCGGGGACATCGCGGTCTCCGAGGTGCGCGAGCTCCGGCTCAAGGGCCTCGCCCGCCCGGTGCGGGTCGCCTCGGTGGACTGGCGGCCCCCGCCGCCCTCCGCCGGCCCGCCCGTCGGACCGGGGAGCCCCTAGCCCTCGACGGGCCGGAACCCGACCACGTCCAGGACGCTCCCCCGCCGACGCTCCGGCGGCTCGAGCACCGCCTCGACCCGCATCCCGACCTCGAAGGCGGTCTCCTCGGCCTCCAGCACCCGGTGGAGGAGGACCGCGTCCGCCCCGTCCAGCCGAACGAGACCGAGCACCACGGGCTGCTCGAGCGGCTCCCCGTCGACCCCCACGTAGTCCACGGTGAACGACTCCAGCACGCCGGCCGGTCCCACCTCCACCTCCGAACCCGAGAGGTCCGCGAAGCACCGCTCGCAGAACAGGCGCGCCGGGACGTAGGTGTACGCGCAGGCCTCGCACCGCGAGCCGAGGAACGCGCCCCGGTCGCGGAGCGCCTCCAGGAACCGGGAGCCGGCGACCCCCGCCGTGTAGCGGTAGCGGAACGGGAAGGCCCCCGGCCACGTTCGGACCTCGGGCGCGCGCTCGAGCATCAGGCCTCCCCCCGCGGCCGGAAGTGGACGATGTCGAGGATCGAGCCGGTCCGCTCCGCGGGCGCCTTCCAGACCGGCTCCACCGCCATCCCGATCCGGACGTCCTCGGGCCGCACCCCGCCCAGCTTGTGCAGGAGCCCACCGTCGGAGCCGTCGAGCGCGATCACGGCGGGGATCTCGGGCTCCTCGAGGGGGCGCATGTCCCACGACACGTGGCAGATCGAGAACGTCTGGACGACACCGCTGCCGGCCAGCTCCACCCAGCGGGTGGTCGGCCGGAAGCACCGCTCGCAGAACATCCGCGGAGGCACCAGCACGCGGTCGCAGGAGGGGCAGGCGCGGCCCAGGATCCTCCCCTCCTCGAGCCCCCGGAGGAAGCCGCCCACCGCGACCCCGGCGTCCCACGCGTAGGCCGTGCCCAGCTCGTCGTCGACCGCGAAGGGGTCGGTCCGGAAGGCCTCGGCGGACAGCCCGTGGCCGGGGGTCACGAGGGGCGGCGTCCGGAGCGCGGCCTCGCGCACCGCCCCCGCGGGGCTCTCGCCCGGCGGACGGGCGGCGAGGGCGCGCCCTCCGACCCCCGGCGGCTCGGTCCCCATCACCACCACGGTCCCGACCTGCATCAGGTCCCCCCAGGCCTGGGCCACGCCGCGCTCCGGGTTCCCCGGGACCTGCCGGGCCCCCGCCTCCCCGCGGAGCTGCCAGAAGAGCTCGGCCACCTTCATGAGGCCCGCCGCCGCGATCGGGTTCCCCACGCCGAGGAGCCCGCCCGACGGGCAGGAGGGGAGGTCGCCGTCGCGGTCCAGCACGCCGTCCCGGGCCGCCTCGGGGGCCTTCCCCGGCTCGAACAGCAGCAGCCCCTCCAGGTGGTGGAGCTCCTTGTAGTCGAAGGGGTCGTAGGGCTCGGCCACGTGGATCTGCCGCCGCGGCTCGGTCACCCCGGCCATCGCGTAGGCCATCCGGGCCGCGTCGGCGACGTACTCGGGGAACACGAGGTCGCGGTTGGTCCAGTAGGCGGTGTCCAGGTTCCACCCCACGCCCTGGACCCACACCGGGCGGTCGGTGAGGCGGCGGGCGGCCTCCTCGGACGCCATCACCACCGCCACGGCCCCGTCGGAGACCGGCGAGACGTCGAGGCGCTGCACCGGCCAGGCCAGCACCTCCGAGGCCAGGACGTCGTCCACCGTGAGGTCGGGCCTCCCGAGCTGCGCCGCCGGGTGGTCCGCGGCGTTCCGCTTGTTCTTCACCGCGACCAGGGCGACGTCGCGCTTCTCGATGCCGTGGACGGCCATGTAGCGGTGCATCTCGAGCGCGAAGATCCACAGGAGGTTGGGGCCCAGCGGCCGCTCCAGGACGTTGTCGAAGATCGTGAGGAACGCCCCCTGGGGGTGCGGCTGGCAGGAGGACATCTTCTCCTCGGCCACCACCAGGACCACGTCGGCCAGGCCGGAGGCGACCGTGTACCAGCCCTGGATCGCGGTGAACACCCCGGTGCCGCCGCCCACGAAGCTCCGGATGAAGGGCTTCCCGTAGGCCCCGCACCCCTCGGCCAGGTACTCCCCCTTGCGGTGCACGCCGTCGAAGGCGTCGGGCGCGCTCCCCAGGCAGACGGCGTCCACGTCGGCCAGCGTGAGGCCGCAGGAGTCGAGGGCGGCCTTCGCCGCCTCCCACGAGAGCTCCTTCCCGGTCTCCAGGGCCCGGCGGACGAACCGGGTCATCCCGGCGCCGACGACGGCCACGGGGCGGCTCATCCCGCGACCCCCTCGCCCGCCCGGAGCACCGCCACCGCGGCCGAGTCCGAGGGGAACCCCCGCCAGGACTGCGCCACCGCCACCCGGGCGCCCGGGACCTGGGCCCGGCCCGCCTCCCCCCGGAGCTGGGCCACGCAGGCCGTGAGCCGGGCCAGCCCGGCCCCCTCCCCCAGGTGGCCCTCGCCGAGCGCACCGCCCGAGGGGTTCACGCGCGACGCGCCGTCCCGCTCGAACCGCCCGGCCTCGACCATCGCTCCGGCCTGCCCCTCGGGCGCGAGCCCCAGGGCCTCGAGGTGGAGCAGGGCCCGGTACGAGAAGGCGTCGTCGACCTCGGCCACGTCCACCGAGGCCGCGGGGTCCTCGATCCCGGCCTGGCGGTAGGCCATCGCGGCGGCCCTGGCGACCGCGGTGGCCCGGCCCCAGTCCCGGGTCTCGAGGGAGGAGGCGCCGTTGGCCCACCCCACGCCGGCCACCCACACCGGCCGGTCGGTGAGGTCGGCGGCGCGGTCCCGGGCGGCGAGGACCACGACCACGGCCCCGTCGGCCGGGAGCGCCGCCTCCAGCGACCGCAACGGCCACGAGAGCGGCGGCGCCTCGAGGACCTCCTCGGGCGTGAGGTCCGCCGCGTAGGCGGCCCGGGGGTTCGCGAGCGCGGCGCGGCGGTGGCGAGCCGCGACCACCGCGCACCGCTCCTCGGTCTCTCCCGAGCGCTCGAGGTAGCGCAGCATGTCCAGGCCGGCGAGGGCCGCGACCGGCACCTCGAGGGGCCGGTTCCAGACGGGGTCGAGGGCGAACCGCTCCACGCGGCCCGGGGTGCGCACGTCGGAGGCCTTCCGGTGGCCCTCCACCACGACCACCCGGGCCAGGCCCGAGCGGATCAGCATCACGGCGGTCGCCACGGCGTGGAGCCCGTCGGCGGCCAGGGTGTGGACCGGCCGGCGGACCGCGCCCAGCTGGTCCGGCACGTACTCGTCGAAGATGCTGGTGCCCTCCTCGAGGTCCTCGGAGACGCAGACGAACGAGTCCACGTCCCGCCGAGGGTCGACGCCCGCGTCGGCGTAGGCGCGGCGGGCGGCCTCGTGCATCAGCTCCTTGTAGGACACCCCCGCGATCCCGGGGGAGAACCCGGCGTGCCCCACCCCCACCACGGCGACGGGGACATCCATGCGCTCGTTTATACCCGAACGGATCCGTGCGCCGCGACCCCGCGCCGCCGCCGCGGGTCCCCCCCGGGGGCCGTCTCACTGCAGGATCCGCGTGAGGAACCTGGCCGCGAGGCCGCCGCCGCCCGCGTCGTCGGCCCGCTGGAGCACGCGCTGGGGCGTCGCCACGACGAGCCGGCGGAACGGCTCCGGCGGCAGCGGGACCCGGGGCGCGGTGACGAAGGGGAGCTCGAGGAGGCCGCTCCGCCGATCGAGGACGAGGTCGCGCACGACCTCGCCGACGAGATGGGCCGGGCCGACCCCGTGGGCCGAGTAGCCGGCGACCGAGACCGCCCGTCCCCCGTCCAGCCACGTGACGTGGGGCATGGCCATCACCGTGGCGTCGATCGGCCCCGACCACCCCCGTTCGATCCGGACGTCGGCGAGCTGCGGGAACGTGGCCCGGAACGTCTCCTCGAGCCGCGCGTACACCCAGGGGATCCGGTCGAACCTGGGGTCCGGGCCCCCGGGGACGTAGGGAGCGTCACGGCCTCCCCAGAGGATCCGGCCGTCGGGCGTGGGGCGGAAGAAGTGCGGCATGGTCCGCTTATCCTCGATCCCCAGGCCCCCGCGCCAGCCCACCCGGGCCCACCGCTCCTCGTCGAGGGGTTCGGTGACGACGATCGATGCGTAGACCGTGAACAGGTAGCGACGGACCCGCGGGATGGACGACCCGTAGGCGCCCAGGGCGAGCACCGCGCGCTCCGCACGCACCTCCCCGGCCGGCGTCCGGACCTCCACGCCCCGCGGCCCGGTCCGGATGGCCCGCGCCGGGGACCCCTCGAAGACCCGGACGCCCCGTCGGATCGCGGCGTCGCGCAGGCCGCGGACCAGGGCGGCCGGGTCCACCAGCAGCCCGTGTTCCTCGAGGTGCCCGCGGCGCACGCCCTCGGCGCCGACCAGCTCGCGGCACGCCGCGGCATCCAGCGGACGGAAGGAGCCGAGGCCCAGGCGCCGCGCGGCCTCCAGGTCCCGCTCGATCCGCCCGTCCTGCTCCGGCCCGTTCGAGACCGTGAGGATCGGCGTCCGGACCACGGCGCCCTCCATGCCCTCGGCCCGGGCGAAGGCCTCGATGCTCCGGAGGGCCTCCACCATCGCGTCGTAGGTGGCGCGGGCCCGCGCGACGCCCACCTTCCGGACCAGGTCGTGGAGGCTCCGGCCGACCATGGTCATGGCGAACCCCCCGTTCCGGCCGCTCGCCCCGTAGCCCACCTCCTCCGCCTCCAGCAGCACGACCCCGAGGGCGGGGTCGGCCTCCTTCAGGTGGATCGCCGACCACAGGCCGGTGAAACCGCCCCCCAGGACCACGACGTCCGTGCGGGCCGATCCCTCGAGGGGGGCGGTCGGCTCGTGCCGATGGCGAGCCAGCCAGAGGCTCAGGCCCGAGGAGGGTCCCGCCACGCCCCGAGCTCCCGACGGAACACGAACCTGGTGGCCCACCGGGCCATCCCCGGGGCCAGGGTGCGCGCCACGACCGCCCCGCGGAGGAGCCCGGGGACGTAGCGCTCGCCGTCGCCCCGCTCGACGACCGCGATCACCGCCTCCGCCACCCGCTCGGGCGGGATGGGCCTCGGCCGGCGCAGGGCGTACGGGCGCCCGCGGGCCTCGAAGAACGACGTCGCCACGACGCCCGGGTACACCACCGAGACCCGCACCCCGCGGCCCGCGACCTCGAGATCCACGGCCTCGCTCAGCCCCACCAGCGCGAACTTGGACGCCGCGTAGGCCGCCTCGAGGGGCGGCGCGATCCTCCCGGCGACCGATGCCACGTTCACCACGTGCCCCCGGCCCCGCTCGAGCATCCCGGGCAGGACGAACCGCATCGCGTGGACCGCCGCCAGGTAGTTCACGGCCATGAGCCGCTCGAAGACCGCGGGATCCGTGTCCACGAACGGACCGTACGCGCCGACGCCCGCGTTGTTCACGAGGACGTCGATGGGCCCCAGTCGTTCCTGGACGAGCGCCAGGGCCTCCTCCAGGGCCCCGCGGTCGGCGACGTCCGCCGGGGCCACGACCCCGTTCCCCCCGGCCTCGGCGAGCACCCGCTCGAGGTCCCCGCGGGACCGGGCCACGAGCCCGACGCGGGCGCCCCGGGCGGCCGCGGCCTTCGCCACCGCCCGGCCGATCCCCCGCGAGGCGCCGGTCACCGCGACGACGGACCCCCGCACGCGCATCCTGCCCCGGGTCTATACCCCGGGGCGGCGCCGGGTCCAGCCCCCAGGGCCTCAGCCCGGCGAGGCCGGCCGGTACCGCGCGTAGTCCGGGTACCACATCGCCCGGTCCACCGCCTCCTCGACCTCGCCCCGGTCGGGCCGCTCCCCGCGATCCGCGGCCACGGAGAGGGCCACGTCCACGGCGATCGCGCGGGAGACGCTCCGCAGGTCGGAGACCGACGGGAACAGCGCCCCCCGCCGCAGCCGGTCCTCGCCGACGAGCCGGGCGAGGGCGCGGGCCGCCACCAGGAAGACCTCGTCGCGCACGGTCCGGGCCTCGGCCACCACGAGCCCCAGGCCCACGCCGGGGAAGACGAACGCGTTGTTGGCCTGGCCGATCACATGGGTCCGCCCGCCGACGCGCACGGGCCCGAAGGGGCTCCCCGTGGCCACGAGCGCGCGCCCGCCGGTCCACGCGAGCAGGTCCGCGGGCACCGCCTCGGCGTTCGACGTGGGGTTGGAGAGCGGGAGGATCACGGGGCGCTCCCGGTGGCGGGCCATCTCCCGCACCGCCGCCTCGGTGAAGGCGCCGGGCGTCCCGCTCGTGCCGACGAGGATCGTGGGCCGCACCCGCCGCACGACCGCCTCGAGGTCGAAGCGGTCCGCGCCGGCGAACCCGTAGGACGCCATCTCCGCTGGCCCCAGGGCGAAGGGCCGCTTGTCCTCGTCCAGCGGGGTCCGCCCCTCGTAGATGAGCCCGTTGCGGTCGAGCATCGCGATGGCCCGCCGGATCGTCTCCGGCGGCGCGCCCTCCGCCTCCATCGCCCGCCGCACGAGCCTCGCGATGCCGATCCCCGACGCCCCGGCCCCGAGGAACACGATCCGCTGCGCGGCGAGGGGCTCGCCGAGGATCCGGAGCGCGGACAGGATCCCCGCGAGCACCACGCCGGCCGTCCCCTGGATGTCGTCGTTGAAGCTGCAGATCCGGTCCCGGAACCGGTCGAGGACCCTGATCGCGTTGTGCTGCTTGAAGTCCTCCCACTGGATCACGGCCCGGGGGAACGCGGACCGGACCCCGTCGACGAAGGCCTCCAGCAGGCGGTCGTACGCCTCGCCGCGGAGCCTGGGCCGTCGGTAGCCGAGGTACAGGGGGTCGGCCAGCAGCTCCTCGTTGTCGGTCCCGACGTCGAGCGAGACCGGGAGCGTCAGGGAGGGGTGGATCCCCGCGGCCGCGGTGTAGATCGCGAGCTTGCCCACGGGGATCCCCATCCCGCCGGCCCCCAGGTCGCCGAGCCCCAGGATCCGCTCGTTGTCGGTGACGACCAGCAACCGCACGTCGGGCCGCCCGGCGGCCCGGAGGAGGGCCGGGATGCGCGCCACGTCGTCGGGCGTGATCCAGACGCCCCGGGGCCGCCGCATGATGTGGCTGTACCGCTGGCAGGCGAGGCCCACGGTCGGCGTGTAGACGATCGGGAGCAGCTCCTCGAGGTTGTCGAGGAGGACCCGGTGGAACAGGGTCTCGTTCCGGTCCTGGAGCGCCACGAGCCCCACGTACCGCTCGAGGTCGTCGCCCTTCCGGCGGAGGTGCTCGAGCTCCAGCGCCACCTGCTCGCGGATCGTGAGGACCCTGGGCGGGAGCAGCCCGCGCAGGCCGAACGCGTCCCGCTCGTCGTCGGTGAACGCCGTGTCCTTGTTGAGCAGGGGATCCTCCAGGAGACGGATGCCCCGCAGCGCGACCTCGATCTCCCCCGCCGCCGGGGAGGACCGGGCCGGGCGCGCGGTGCCGTCCACGGCCCGAGGCTAGCCGCCGCCCGGGCACCCGAGCGCGGCCCTTGGTCCCCCATCGGGCGGGCCCTTCGGGCGGGCGCTCGCCGTCGGTGGCCGCTCGCGGGCGCCCCCTCCGCATCCGCGGCCGCTCGGCCGCTACCCCGCGGCGTCGTCGGCCGGCCGCTCGGCCCCCGCCTCCTCCTCCGTCCGCCGGGCGGCCAGCCGTCGCTCCACGTAGGGCTGGCCGAAGAAGGCAGCGGCGGCGAGGAGGTAGAACCCGGCGAGCCCCAGGATCCCCGGCCGGAAGCCGACGGGGAGCATCGCGGGGAGGAGCGCGCCCGCCACCCAGGCGAGCTGGAACGCCACCTCGTAGCGGACGAACACCCGCCCCAGGGCCCCGGCCGGCGCGTGCCGTTGCATCAGCGCCTGGAACGCGAGGCGCCCGAACTCGGTGGCCGCGCCGACCGCCAGCCCGAAGACGGCGAGCACCGGGAGCGCGAAGGCCTGGAACGCGATCAGCGCGCCGAGCCCCGCCCCCAGGACGCAGCCCACCACCACCGCCTCCTCGCGGAGCGAGGCGGGGAGCCGGGGCGCCAGGAGGTCGGCGAGGAACCCGCCCCCGGTCCCCGCGGCCGCCAGGACCCCGAACCACCACGTCGGCAGGCCCTCCCGCCGGAGGGCGAACGCCAGGAGGAACAGGAGGAACCCCGAGGCCGCCCGGAGCCCCGCCCCGCCGATCGCGGGCGCGGTGAGCGCGGGGATCCGCCCCCGCGGCCCGACCTCGCCGAGGCGCCGACGCACCTGCGGGTGGGGGAGGCGGAGCGCGAGGAGCGCGGCGAGCGCGTAGGCCACGGCCGCCGCGGAGAGCACGGCCGCCGAGCCCGCGAGCCGGAGCAGCAGGAGCCCGGGCCCCGCGCCCAGCGCCGCGCCGGCCACTGCGATCCGTCCCAGCCGGGCGTTGGCCCGCATCAGGCCCTCGCCGCGGCCGGCGAAGGCCATCGTGAAGCCGTTCTTCGCGACCCCGTGGACCCGGGACAGCACGAGCAGGAGGAACGCCGCGGGGAACAGCAGCAGCGTGCCCAGGCGGGGGGCCGCGTACAGGGCCAGGCCGGCCCGGCCGGCCGCCGCCCCCACGGCGATCGCCCGCCTCGGTCCCGCCCGGTCGAGGAGGGGGACGAGGAGCGGCCCGGCCGCGGCGAACGGCGCCATCGTGAGCGCGAGGTACAGGGCGACCCGGACCTTCGCCTCGTCCACCGGGAGCTCGAAGAACACCGAGTCCGCGAGGGCCACCGCGAGCAGCGCGTCCCCTCCCACGCTCGCCATGTGGACGAGGGCGTAGGCGTCCAGGGCCTCCCCCGAGCGCCACATCCGGCGGAGCGGCCAGGTCGCGGCCTCGACCAGGCCGACCAGGCCCAGGAGGATCAGCTGCCACCACGGGTAGCGCGGGGGCCGCTCCTGCCTCACGGGCCCGCCCCCACGGCGGCTAGCCCCGCAGCCGCTCGAGGAGCAGCTCCCGGGCGAGCTGCGGGTTCGCCGAGCCGCCCGTCCGCCGCATCACCTGTCCCACGAGGAACCCCAGCACCCCCTCCTTCCCGGCCCGGTACTGCTGCACCGGGCCGGGGTTCTCCGCGATCACCGCGTCCACGACCGACGCGAGGGCCGCGGCGTCCGAGACCTGCCGGAGGCCCCGGGCCTCGACCACGGCCTCCACCGGCTCGCCGGTCTCGACCACGACCTCGAGCGCCTGCTTCGCCCCGGCGGTCGAGATCGTCCCCTCGGCCACGAGCCGCACGAGGTCCGCGACGTGGCCCGGGGTGACCTTGGCCTCGTCGATCTCGAGGCGCGCCCGGTTCAGGAGCCCGGCCAGGTCCTGGGTCAGCCAGTTGGCGGCCGCCGCCGGGTCCGCGCCGAGCGCCACGGTCTCCTCGAAGAACGCCGCCCAGGCCCGTGAGCCCGCGAGGATCCGGGCCTGGTCCGGGCGGATCCCGAGCTCCCGCTCGTACCGGGCCCGCTTGGCGGCCGGGAGCTCCGGGAGCTCCGAGCGGATCCTCTCCACCCACGCCGGGTCGGGGCGGAGCGGCGGCAGGTCGGGCTCGGGGAAGTACCGGTAGTCGAAGGCCTCCTCCTTCGAGCGCAGCGGGACGGTGCGCCCCGCCACCTCGTCCCAGTGCCGGGTCTCCTGGACCAGGGGCTCGCCCGCCTCGAGCGCGGCGATCTGCCGCTCCTGCTCGAAGCGGAGCGCGCGCTCGAGCGACCGGATCGAGTTCAGGTTCTTGATCTCGACCTTCACGCCGAGCCCCTCGGCGCCCGCGGGGCGGACCGAGACGTTCGCGTCGCAGCGGAGCGAACCCTCCTCCATCCGGACGTCGGAGACCCCGAGGGCCTCGAGGAGCGAGCGGAGCTCCCGGAGGTAGGCCCCCGCCTCCTCCGGCGAGCGGAGGTCGGGCTCGGAGACGATCTCGACCAGCGGCACCCCCGCGCGGTTGTAGTCGACGAGCGCGTACTCGGCCTCCGAGATCCGCCCGGTGGCGCCGGGATGGGTGGTCTTGCCGGTGTCCTCCTCCATGTGGACCCGGGTGATGCCGACCCGCTTCGTGCCGCCCTCCACCGGGATCTCGAGCGCGCCGCCGACGCAGACCGGCAGGTCGTACTGGGAGATCTGGTAGTTCTTCGGCATGTCCGGGTAGAAGTAGTGCTTCCGGTGGAACAGGGACTCGCGGGCGATCTCGGAGCCGAGCGCGAGCCCGATCCGGACGATGGACTCGATCGCCCGCTCGTTCGGCACCGGGAGCGTCCCCGGGTGGCCGAGGCAGACCGGGCAGACGTTCGTGTTGGGGGGCGCGCCGAAGGCGTTCGGGCACCCGCAGAACATCTTGGTCTCGGTCGAGAGCTCGACGTGGCACTCGAGCCCGATCACGGTCTCGTAGCTGCCCACGGCCCCCACGATACCCGCCGGCGCGGACGCGGTGGGGCCGGGCTCCGGCGTCAGGCGGGCGCCAGGACGGGCAGGCCCAGGAGGCGAGCCCCCTCCGCCATCCGACCGTCGTAGGTGAGGATCTCGAGGAGGTCGTCCCCGAGCGCGAGCGCGGTCGCCAGGTGGACCGCGTCGAGCGTGCGGAGGATCGCCGGCTCGAGCATCCCCGCCGCGTCGAGGATCCGGTCGTCGACGGCCACGAGGTCGACCCGGCGGAGCGCGGTGCGGACCGCCGCGCGCGCCTCCGGGCCCAGGTGCCGCACGGCCCGCAACGCCTCGGCCCGCAGGAGGGCCGAGGAGACCCGGCGCGCCCGCCGCCGGGCCAGGTGGCGGCGGAGCGCAGCGGAGCCCGGTTCCTCCACGACGACCTTCACGAAGGCCGAGGCGTCGAGGTAGAGGGCGGTCACTCCCCGCGCCCCTCGGCGACGACCTCGGACGGCCGTCGCGCTCCCCGCGGGGGCCGCACCGGCCGGACATCGAGGAGGTCCCCCTCGGCGGGGCGGAGGAGCCCCTCCCGCTCGAGCCGGACGATCCCGGCCGGGAGCGCCCGCACCAGCACGGCGACCGGCCGACCCCGGTCCGTCACCTCGACCGACTCGCCCGCGGCCACCCGCCGCAGGATCGCGCTCGCCTGGCGGCGGAGCTCCCGGACGCCCACCCGTTCCATGTGCGACACGGTAGCACATCGCTGGGGCGTCCGGCGGCGGCCCGTATGCTGGCGCGATGCGGATCGCACGAGCCCCGGCCCGCGGCGTCCCGCCGGCCCTGGTCTGGGGGCCGCTGGGCGCCGTCTACCTCATCTGGGGCACGACCTACCTCGCCATCAGGATCGTGAACCAGACCCTCCCGCCGCTCCTCGCGGCCGCGGTCCGCTTCCTCGTGGCCGGGGCCGTCCTCTCCGCGTGGGCCGTGCGCCGCGGCGACCGCGCCGGTGACCGGCCGGGGCCGCGGCAGTGGCTCGCCGCGCTCGGGGTCGGCGCGCTCCTCCTGTTCGGGGGGAACGGCGGGGTCGTGTGGGCGGAGCGGACCGTCCCTTCGGGCGTCGTCGCGCTGATCATCGCGCTGGTGCCGCTCTGGATGGCGCTGATCGACCGGGTCGTCTACCGCCGCCACCTCGCGGCCCGCGCCTGGGCCGGCATCGTCCTGGGGTTCGGCGGCGCCGGGCTCCTCGTCGGGCCCGACGCCGGCGGGCGCCTGGACCTCCCGGGCGTGCTGGTCGCGCTCGGCGCGTCGCTCTCGTGGGCGGGCGGCTCCATCTTCTCCCGGCAGGCCCCGCTCCCCCGGCGGCCCCTCGTCGGCAACGGGATGCAGATGCTCGCCGGCGGGGCGCTGCTGGGAACCGCCGGGCTGCTGGCCGGCGAGCTCGACCTGGTGCGGCCGGAGCGGTTCTCCGCCGCGTCGCTCTGGGCCCTCGCCTACCTGATCGTGTTCGGCTCCTTCGTGGCGTTCACCTCGTACCTGTGGCTGCTCCGGGCCGCGCCGACCTCGCTGGTCGCGACGTACGCCTACGTCACCCCGGTCGTGGCCGTGTTCCTCGGCTGGCTGGTGCTCGACGAGCCGGTGGGCGTGCGCACCGTGGCGGCGGCCGCGGTGATCGTGGTCGCGGTGGCGCTGATCGTATCGGCCCGGGCCGAGCCTCCCCCGCCCGACGTGACCTCGGGCGAGGAGCTCGATCCGGCCGTCCGGCGCGGCTGAGATCCCGCGGCCAGCGACCCCCCCTTCCCATCGGGGCACCGAGGCGTCACGGGGATGGGCGGGTCACCCCACCGGGGCGATCCGCTCGAGCAGCGGGGGGCGGGCCGAGAACGCGAGCTCCCGCTCCAGCGCGTGGGCCGCGCCGAGCACCTTGCGCTCCCCCAGCACCGGCCCGGTGATCTGGAGGCCCACCGGGAGCCCCCGCTCGTCGAGGCCGCAGGGGATCGAGATCGCGGGGACCCCGGCCAGGTTCGCGGGGATCGTGAACACGTCCGAGAGGTACATCGCGAGCGGGTCGTCGACCTTCTCGCCGATCCGGAACGCGGTGGTCGGGGAGGTCGGCGAGACCAGCACGTCGAACCGCTCGAAGGCGGCCTGGTAGTCCCGGATCACGAGCGTCCGGACCTTCTGGGCCTGCCCGTAGTACGCCTCGTAGTACCCGGCCGAGAGCGCGTAGGTCCCGAGGATGATCCGCCGCTTCACCTCGGGGCCGAACCCCTCGCCGCGGGTCCGCATCATCATCTCCACCGAGTCACGGCCGGGGACCCGCAGGCCGTAGCGGACCCCGTCGTAGCGGGCGAGGTTCGACGACGCCTCGGAGGGCGCGATCAGGTAGTAGGCCGAGAGCGCGTACTCGGCGTGGGGAAGCGACGCCTCCCCGACCTCCGCCCCCATCCCCGCCAGGCGGTCCACGGCGGCCCGGACGACGTCCCGCACACCGGGCTCCACCCCCTCGCCGAGCGCCTCCGCGATCACGCCCACCCGCAGGCCCCGGACGTCGGCCTCCTCCAGGCCGGCCGCGAGGTCGGGCTCCGCGGGGTCCAGGCTCGTCGCGTCCCTCGGGTCGCGGCCGGCGATCGCCGAGAGCAGCACCGCGGCGTCGCGGACGCTCCGCGTGAAGGTCCCCACGGTGTCGAGGGAGGAGGCGAACGCGATCAGCCCGTAGCGGGAGACCAGCCCGTAGGTCGGCTTCATCCCCACGACCCCGCACAGCGCGGCCGGCTGGCGGACCGACCCGCCGGTGTCGGTCCCGAGCGCCCACACCGCCTCCCCGGCGGCCACCGCCGCCGCCGAGCCGCCGGAGGAGCCCCCCGGCACCCGGCCCAGGTCCCAGGGGTTGTGGACCGGCCCGAAGGCCGAGTTCTCGTTGGAGGAGCCCATCGCGAACTCGTCGCAGTTCGTCTTGCCGAGGAGCACGGACCCCGCGGTCCGGAGCCGCGCCCAGGGCGTGCAGTCGTAGGGCGGGACGTAGTCCTCGAGGATCCGCGAGCCGCAGGTGGTGCGGATCCCCTTGGTCGTGAGGACGTCCTTGAGCGCGAGCGGGATCCCGGCCACCGCCGGGAGCTCCTCCCCCGCGGCCAGGCGCGCGTCCACCGCCCGGGCCTGCTCCAGCGCGAGCTCGGGGGTCCGCTCGAGGAACGCGCGGACCTCGGGCTCGACCGCGTCGATCCGGCCCAGGCAGGACCGGACGAGCTCCTCGGCCGAGAGCTCGCCGGCGCGCAGGGCCGCGGCGAGCTCGGTCGCGGTCCGGTCGCAGGGCTCGGTCACGGCTCGGCCTCGACGATCCTCGGGACCTTGAACCGGCCCTCCTCTACCTCGGGCGCCCCCGCCAGGGCCTCCTCGTGGGGGAGCGTGGGACCGGGCTCGTCCGGGCGGAGCACGTTGGCCCGGGGGATCGCGTAGGCGGTGGGCGGCACGTCGGCCGTCGCCACCTCCCGCACCCGCGCGGCGTGGTCCAGGATCACGCCGAGCTGGGCCCGGAGCCGATCCTTCTCCTCCTCGGTGAGCGCGAGGCGGGCGAGCCGCGCGACGTGCTCGATGTCGATGTCGACCGGCACGCCGCCAGTCTAGCCCGCGGCGCGCGGTCCCCGGCCGGGCGGCCCGCCGGGATGCTGCCGCCGCCGCCCGGAGCCTCGTCACGCCTCCCGGTCCACAGGGGGGAGGTCCTCGACGACCGGGTGCGCCTCGACGTAGCCGGGGGGCGGCGGCTCCCCCGGCGACGGCTCGTGCACGAGCCCGGGCCCCTCGTCGGCCGGCCGCTCCTCGAGCCGGCCCGAGGCCAGGAGCTGGAGCATGTCGATGCCGAGCTCGGCGGGGTCGATGCTGCGGGCCACGTCCCAGCGGTACCCGCCGCCGGGCCGTTCCTCGGAGAGATCCCGCTCCTCGGGGTCGCACGGGGTCCCCGTAGCGTCGAGGAGCAGCCGTACGGTGGGGCGGGCCAGGAGCCGTTCGTGGTTGCGGACCACGACCGCCACCTCCCCGGTCGAGAGCTGCACGAGCGATCCCACGGGGAACAGCCCCATGAGGCGGAGGAAGGCCCGGACCAGCCGCGGGTCGAACCCCCGCCCCGCGCCCGCCTGGATCAGCGCGAGCGCCTGGCGCCGCTCCTCCGCCGCCCGGTAGGGCCGCTTGCTGGTCACCGCGTCGAAGCAGTCCACGACCGAGACCAGGCGGGCGGGCAGGGAGGGCGGCCGACGCCCGCCGAGCGGCGGGTAGCCCGAGGCGTCGAAGCCGACGTGGTGCTCGAGGACGACCGCGGCCGCCGGGTGCAGCAGGTCCCGGCTGGTGACGAAGACCAGGCCGGCCCCGTCCACCGGGTGCCGCTGGATCAGCCGCCACTGCTCCTCGTCGAGCTTCCCTTGGTGCTGCAGCACCTCCTGGGGGACCTTGACCTTCCCCACGTCGTGGAGGAGCGCCCCGATCCCCAGCGAGATCACGCGGTCGTGATCGAGGCCCACCGCCTGGGCCAGGGCGATGCCCAGGACGCAGACGTTCACCATGTGGTGGAACGTGTACTCGTCGTAGGACTTCACGGTGGTGAGCAGGAGGGCCTGGGCGGGGTCGGCTGCGATCCGCTCGGCGAGGTGCTCGGTGAGGCGGCGCGCGGCCTCCACGTTCGCCGGCCGGCCGGCGAGGAGCCGGGACGCCGCCTCCCGGAGGAGCTCCAGCCCGGCCGCGTAGCTCTGGAGCAGCTCGGCGAGCCCGCCCTCGAGCGGCAGCTCCGGCGTGGCCCGGTTCAGCAGGATCCGGGAGAGGTCCTCGCGTGCGCGCCCCTCCCCGGCCAGGAGCCGGATAAGCGCGTCGACGTCGTCGCGGTCCAGCCCCGGCAGGAGCTCCAGCGACTCGATCCCGGCGGCCTCGAAGGCCTCGGCGAGCCGGTGGAACGAGAGCGAGGGCCAGGCGAGGAGCGTCAGCCCCAGGTAGAAGCTCCGCCGGGCCACGAACAGGACGGGGTCGCGCCCCAGGGCCTCCCGGAGCCGGACCGCCCGGGCCTCGACCTCCACCGCGGCCGCGACCCTCCCGGGGTGCCCGGCCTCGTACAGGCCGTAGGCCTGGAGGGCCGCCGCGATCGCCCGGAGGAGGTGGTGCGCTTCCCGCAGCGCCTCGGACGGTTCGCGCCCGTTCACCGCGCCCCTCCCCGCTCCCTGGCGAGCGATGCGGCGAGCCGCCGGAGCCCGCGCCGCAGGCGGGGGCGGCTCCGACGCGAGGCGAGCTCCAGGAGGAGGGCCGTGGCCTCGGGAGCCGGGTGGGCCCCGAGCGCCTCGATCGCGCGCCGGCGGAGGGCCGCCGAGGGATCGGCCCGCGCCGCCTCGGCGAGGATGGTCGCCGCCC
Source organism: Actinomycetota bacterium (assembly GCA_035559315.1). Taxonomy (GTDB): domain Bacteria; phylum Actinomycetota; class UBA4738; order UBA4738; family HRBIN12; genus DATLZM01. The sequence continues at coordinate 21,966 of DATMBJ010000038.1, read as the reverse complement.
CGGGGTCCGTGAGCGCCCCGAGCGAGTCCACCGCCCGCGCCCGCACCTCCTCCTCGGGGTCCGTGGCGAGGTCGCGGAGGATCCCGATCGCCCCCGGGCCGCCGATCGCCACGAGGGCCGCCGCCACCTCGCGCCGCACCGTGGGCTGGGGGTGGTGCGCCACGGCCGCCAGGCGGTCCAGGGCCACCGGCGAGCCCACCCGCGCCAGGATCGACACGGCGTTGCGCACGACGTACCAGCGTTCGTCGGCGAGGCGGTCGAGCACGGGCCCCGGGTGCGCGGCCGCGAGCTTCCCGAGGAGCCCCACGAGCAGCGCCCGCCGGCCCCGGTCCGGCTCCTCCGCGAGCGCGTCGAGGAGGGCGTCGACGGCGCCGGCGCCGAGCGGCTCCAGGAGGGCCACCCCGTCCGGCGCCGCCGTGAGCTCCGCCACCAGGCCGGCGTCGAGCGCCCGACGGACCGCCGCCCGCAGCTCGGCCGCGTGCTCCGGCCCCCGCGCCCGCGCCCGGTCGGCGACCCGCATCAGCGCGGCCAGCTCCCCGGACCGCCGTTCCGCCAGGGCCCTCCGCACGGCCTCCCCCCAGACCTCGAGGACCTGCCCGAGGCGTGCCGGGTCGTCCTCGAGCGCCACGTAGTCCTCGGCCACCTGGAGGGCCGCGGCCCGCGCCTCGTCGCCGCCGGCCATCCCGCCGATCGCCCGGAGGTCGTCCTGCTCGGTGGCGAGCAGGTAGCGGGCCATCACGTCGGCCAGGGACTCCTCGGTGGCCCTGCGGTCGGGCCGCTCGTCGAGCTTGAGCCCGAGCTGCTCGAGCCCCGCGATGATCGTCCCCGCCTCCTCGTGCCCCGCCTGGAGGGCCGCGGTGAGGTCCACGACGTCGGTGGGCCGCACCCCCACCGCCGCCAGGTGGCGGGCGAGCTCCATCGGATCCCGGCCCTCGCGCCCCAGGTCCACGAGGACCCGGGAGAGCTCGGCGTTGTTCAACGTGCCGATCAGCCGCTGGGCGAACGGGTCGTCCCCCACCCGGTCGATGAGGATCTCGTTCACCGCGAGGCGGAGCGGGCGGGGCAGGTCGGCGACCGCGTCGTAGAGCCGCCGGTGGAAGTCGGGGTCGCGGGGCGGGTCCCCGGGCGCCTGCGCGGCGAAGGCCCGGAGGCGTTCGAGGATGGTCTCCGCCTGCTCGCGCTCGGATCCCCGGAGGTCCTCCACCAAGAGGTCGGTGGCGGGCCGCTCGAGGGCCGAGCCGGGCGCGCGATCCCCGACCACGCGGTCCGCCCCCAGCACCGGCTCCGGGCCGACGGGCGAGAGCCGCACCGCCCGCCCCTCGCCGAGGGCCGCCTCCAGGCCCCCCGCCTCCTCGACCGCGGCCGGCGGGGTCGCCAGGACGTCGAAGAACGCCGCCAGGTCCTCGGCGTCGGGGGGCGCGGAGATCGTGAGCCGCTCGGCGCCGCGCTCGAAGCAGACGTGCGCGAGGCGGAGGGCGTCCTCGTCGGGCGGGAGCGGTTCGCCGGCCGGCGTGGCGAACCCGTCGGGCCCGATCCGGAGGTCCACGGCCCCGGCGGCGAGGACGGGTTCGGCCGCCCGCGCGATGCGCTCGACGGCCGCGCGGAACCCCGGCCGCTCGAGGGCCCCCGGGTACAGCCGGTAGGCGGACAGGCCGTACCAGAGCTGCCGGAGCAGCGCGACGACCTCCCGCGCCCGCTGGTCCATCGTCACCTACCCGCCGGCGAGTCGAGGGCGCCGGTGTGGCCCGAACGATACGCCGCCCGGGCCGGCCACGCGGTCAGCGTCGCCCCAGGCGCCGGAGGAACTCCTCCTCGTCGATCGTCTCCACCCCGAGCTCCAGGGCCCGCTCGTACTTCGAGCCCGGGTTCTCCCCCACGACCACGAAGTCGGTCTTCCTCGACACGCTCGACGCCACCCGGGCCCCGGCCTCCTCGGCCGCCCGCACGGCCTCCTCGCGGGTCATCGTGGCCAGACCGCCCGTGAGCACGATGGTCTTGCCGGCGAGCGGCCCGGCGGGAGCCTCCGCGCGCGGCTCGTCGGCCATCCGCACCCCGGCCGCCCGCAGCTTCTCGAGCAGGCGCCGGTTCGCGGGGGCCCGGAACCACTCGTGCACGCTCCGCGCGATCTCGGGGCCGATCCCCGGGACGGCGTCGATCTCCTCCACCGAGGCCCGGGCCAGCGCGTCGATGGAGCCGAAGGCGCGCGCCAGGAGCTGGGCCACGTGGGAGCCCACGTGCCGGATGTTGAGCCCCACCAGGAGGCGCCAGAGGGGACGGTCCTTGGAGGCCTCGATCCCCCGGAGGAGGTTCGAGATCTTCTTCTCCTTGAACCCGGGGAGCTGCCCGAGCTGCTCGGCCGTGAGCGCGTAGAGGTCGCCGGGGTCCCGCACCCATCCCCGCTCGATCAGGGCCGTCCCCGTCTCGTAGCCGAGCCCCTCGATGTCCATGGCTCCCCGCGAGGCGAACGAGAACAGCCACTCGACGTTCTGCGACGGGCAGCCGCCGCGGTTCGGGCACCGCCAGTACGCGCCCTCCTTCACGAGCTCCGTGCCGCAGGACGGGCAGCGCTTCGGGAACCGCCAGGGCCGGGCCCCCTTGGGCCGCCGCGAGAGCACCGGCCCCACGACCTCCGGGATCACGTCGCCGGCGCGGCGGACGATCACGGTGTCGCCCTCCCGGACGTCCTTCCGCCGCACCTCGTCCTCGTTGTGGAGCGTGGCGGTGGTGACCGTCACCCCCCCCACGTAGACCGGCTCCAGCACGGCGAACGGGGTCACGATCCCGGTGCGGCCCGTGTGGACCTCGATCCTCCGGAGGAGCGTGGTCCGCTCCTCGGGCGGGAACTTGTACGCGATCGCCCACCGCGGGGCCCGGCTCGTGGCCCCCAGCTCCTCCTGGAGCGCCACCTGGTCCACCTTGACCACGACCCCGTCGATCTCCCACTCCACGTCGTGGCGGTGCTCCTGCCAGCGGTGGATGTAGGCGATCACCGCGTCCAGGTCCTCGCACACCTCGGTGGTGGGCGCCACGGGCAGGCCCGCCCGCCGACACCAGTCCAGGAAGCCCGAGTGCGCCTCGAACCGGATCCCCTCGGCGGCGCCGAAGCTATGGCACCACATCGCGAGGGGCCGGGAGGCCGTGATCCGAGGATCCTTCTGGCGCAGGCTCCCGGCGGCGGCGTTCCTCGGGTTGGCGAAGGGCCGCTCCCCTCGGGCCGTGAGCTCCTCGTTCAGCCGCTCGAACGCCGGGACCGGGAGGTACACCTCGCCGCGGACCTCGATCAGGGCCGGCGGGTCGGGCACGGAGAGCCGCTGGGGGATGCTCCGGATGGTCCGGAGGTTCTGGGTGATGTCCTCGCCGGTGTAGCCGTCCCCCCGGGTCGCGCCGCGGACGAACCTCCCGCCCTCGTAGGTGAGGGCCACCGCCACCCCGTCGATCTTCTGCTCGCACACGTAGCGGGCCACGGGCCCCACGGCCCGCTCGATCCGCGCCACCCACGCCTTCAGCTCGGCCTCGGAGAACGCGTTGTCGAGCGAGAGCATGGGCGCCAGGTGCTGCACCGGCGCGAACAGCTCCGACGGCTGCCCCCCGACCCGCTGGGTCGGGCTGTCGGGGGTGACGAGCTCGGGGAACTCCTCCTCGAGCGCGCGGAGCTCCCGCATCAGCTCGTCGTACTCCGCGTCGGAGATCTCGGGCTGGTTCAGGACGTAGTAGCGGTAGTCGTGGTAGCGGATCTGGTCCCGCAGCTCCTCCACCCGGAGCTTGGCCTGGGCCCGCCGGCGCTCCTCGTCGCGCTCCATCAGCCCCTCACGCCGCGAGCTCCACGCCGCCCGCCACCCCGATCCGCTCGTCCACCAGCACGAGCCCGCCCAGGACCCCCGGCAGCTCCCGGAGGTAGCGGAGCGCGGCGGCCAGCCCCCCTTCCCTCCCCAGCAGGGCCTCGACCCCCGCCGCCGCGGCGTCGGCCAGCATGCACGACGTGGCCAGCACGGCGAGGGCGTCGGGCGCCGAGCCGCCGCGCCCGCGCCCCGCGGTGGTCGAGACGCCGACCCCCTCGCGGTGCGGGCCGACGACCACGGCGATGGGCCCCGCCGCGCCCCGGTGGACCGTGAGCTTCATCCTCCGGCGGGTCGCGATGAAGTGGTCGCCGCCGCAGCGGACGGCGACCTCCGGCACGCTCCGCGCGAGGAACCGGCCCACCTGGTCGGCGACGGCCCCCCGGAACGCGTACATCGGCCCCACGCCGGCCCGGGCCGCGGCCCGGCACATCTCGCGGACGATCACCGGGGCCTCCGTCGGGACCGGGATCGGCCGCTTGCTGGTCCGGAACTCCGGGTGCTGGAGGGAGTAGGCCTGGAGCTGCTCCCAGAACGAGAGCGCCGCCGCCCTGGCCTCGTCCTCCACGTCCTCGGGCGCCGTCACGTGGAGCAGGAGGTCCTGGACCTGGATGTCGAACGTCTTGGGCTTGCGCCGCAGCAGCCGCAACGCGACCTCCCGCCGGCTCGGGGGTTCGAGCGGATGATACCCGCGGCCCCCGACCCGGCGGGGACCCTCCGCCGGGTCCGGGACGCGACCGCCCGGCGCCCACGGTCGCCGGCTCGCGGGCACGGGGCCCGGCCGCGGCCGGCGTCTCAGCGGATGGCCTCGACGATCCTCCCGCCGCCCAGGAGCTCCTCGCCGCGGTAGACGACCGCGCTCTGGCCCGGCGCCACCGCCCGCTGGGGGACCCGGAACTCCACCCGGATCCGGTCTCCCAGGGGCTCCACGACGGCCGGGACGTCCTCCCCGCGGGAGCGGATCCGCACCTCGGCCTCGAAGGGACCGGCGGCCGGCGGCTCCCCCGCCACCCACGAGACCCGGTCCGCCACGAGCCCCCGGCGGAGCAGCAGCTCGCCGGGCCCCACCACGACCCGGTTCCGCCGGGCGTCCAGCTCCACGACGTAGGCCCGGTCCCCGGTCGAGACGCCCAGGCCCCGCCGCTGCCCGATCGTGAAGCGGGCGATCCCGTCGTGGCGGCCGAGCACGTTCCCCTCCGGATCCACGATCTCCCCCTCCCGGCGGAGGTGCGGCGCCCAGGCCTCGAACAGGGCCGCGGCGTCCCCGCGGGGGGCGAAGCACAGCTCCTGGGAGTCGGGCTTGCGGGCGACCGGGAGCCCCAGCCGCGCCGCGACCTCCCGGGTCTCGGCCTTCCGCATCCCGCCGACCGGGAAGACGGCCCGGGCCAGCTCCCGCTGGCCCAACGTGTGGAGGACGTAGGACTGGTCCTTCCCCGGGTCGGCGGCCCGGAGCAGCCGCCAGCGCCCGTCCCGCCGCTCGGTCCGCACGTAGTGGCCGGTCGCCACCAGGTCGATCCCGAGGGCGTCGGCCCGGGCCAGGAACGCCCCGAACTTGATCCGCTCGTTGCACCGCACGCACGGGTTGGGGGTCCGGCCGGCCTCCAGCTCGGCCAGGGCGTCGTCGATCACGGCCTCCTCGAAGACCTCGGAGAGGTCCAGGACCTCGAAGGGGAAGCCGGCGATCCTGGCGACCGCCTCGGCGTCGGCCCGCGCGGTGGGGCCGCAGCAGCCGTGGTCCACGCCGTCCATGTGCACGAGCCGCAGGTGGCACCCCAGCACGTCGTAGCCGGCCTCCGCGAGGAGGCAAGCGGCGACCGAGGAGTCCACCCCGCCCGACATCGCGACCAGCACCGACCGCCCGCGTCCCACGGGAGCGAGGCTAGCACGCGCCCCGAACCCCGCCGCCCGTGTATCCTCGGTGCCCGGCGCCCGCGGCCGGGCCGCGGGCCGTGGAGCGCGTCCGGAGGGAAGATGCAGGTCGTGGTCCTCGCGAAGCACGTCCCCGACCCCCAGGGGACGCCGCGGCTCGGGGAGGACCACCTCCTGGTCCGGGAGGGCGTGGAGGGGGTCCTCGACCCCGGCGACGAGTACCCCCTCGAGGCGGGCCTCCGCCTCGTCGAGCGCGAGGGGGGCGAGGTCGTCGTGGTCTCCATGGGCCCGGAGGGCGCGATGAGCGCGATCCGCCGGGCCCTGTCGATGGGCGCCCACCGGGGCCTGCTCGTGACCGACCCCCGGCTGCGGGGCGCCGACGCGCTCGTCACCGCCCGGGTCCTGGCGGCCGCCGTCCGGCGGGTGGGGTTCGACCTCGTCCTGGCCGGCGTGGAGTCCACCGACGGGTCCACCGGGACCGTCCCGATGACGGTGGCCGGGCTCCTCGGGGTGCCGGCGGCGACGTTCGCCCGCCGCCTCGACCTCGAGGGCGGCGTGCTGAGGATCGAGCGGCCCACCGAGGCCGGCTACGACGTCGTGGAGTGCCCGCTCCCGGCCCTGGCCACGGTCACGGCGGGCGCCACGGAACCCCGGTACCCGACCCTCAAGGGGATCATGCAGGCCAAGCAGAAGCCCGTGGAGCAGCTCACCGCCGCGGACCTCGGGCTCGGCGACGACGAGCTCGCGCCCACCCAGGCCGTGGTGGCGGTGGAGGACGCGCCCGAGAAGGGGCCGGGCGAGGTGGTCGGGGCCGAGGAGGGCGTGGCGAGGATCGTGGCGCTCCTCGAGGAGGCGAGGGTGATCTAGGGATGGGCGGGGTCTGGGTCTACGCGCAGGTCGGCCCGGCGGGCGTCCACCCGACCGCGCTGGAGCTCGCCGCGGCCGCCCGCCGGCTCTCCGACGACGTGGCCGCGGTGGCCCTGGGCCCGGGGGCGGCGGAGGCCGCGGGCCCGCTCGGCGAGCACGGCGTGCCCCGGGTGTTCGCCTCGGACGACCCGGTGTACGCCGACCACCTCGGGGGCCCGGCGGCGCACGCCCTGGAGGCCCTGGTCCGCGAGCACGGGCCGGCGATGGTCCTCTTCCCCACGACCTACGACGCCCGCGACGTGGCCGGGCTGCTCCAGGCCCGCCTGGGCTCCACGCTGCTCTCGAACGCCACCGACGTCCCCGCCCTCGACCGGGCGCGGATGGAGATCATGGGCGGGACGAAGGTGGTCGACGTGGAGCTCCGGGGGCCCGACCCCAAGCTCGTCCTGGTCCGCCCGAAGTCGTTCCCGGCCGAGCCCGTGGGGGGCCGCGCCGAGGTCGTGCCGGTGGCGGTCGAGGTGCCCGCCGAGGTCCGCGGCGCCCGCCGCGTGGAGCGCCACGAGGAGCGGGCGACCGGCCCCAAGCTCGAGGAGGCCCGGGTCGTGGTGGCCGGCGGGCGGGGCCTCCAGGACCCCTCGAACTTCCGGCTCCTCGAGCGCCTCGCGGAGGCGATCGGCGGGGCGGCCGTCGGCGCGAGCCGCGCGGTCGTCGACGCCGGCTGGGTCCCCTACAGCTACCAGATCGGCCAGACCGGGAAGACCGTGAAGCCGGAGGTCTACATCGCGGTGGGGATCAGCGGCGCCACCCAGCACCTGGTCGGGATGAAGCGCTCGAAGCGGATCGTCGCGATCAACAAGGACCCGGAGGCGCCGATCTTCAAGGTCGCCGACCTCGGCGTGGTCGCCGACTGCCTGGAGCTCCTGCCGAGGCTCATCGAGGAGATCTCCGCGAGGAGGGGCTGAGCCCCGTCGGCCGGGGGCGGCGATGATCGAGGCCCGGTTCGACGACCTGTCTACCCCGGGCGCCCCCTCGTTCCGCCTGGTCGGGCCGGCCGGGGTGGTCGAGGCCCGGCGCCCGGGGGAGGTACCGGGGGTGCTGGAGGCCGCCGAGGCCGCCGCCGCCCGGGGCCTGTGGGCGGCCGGCTTCGTGGCCTACGAGGCCGCCCCGGGGCTCGACCCCGATCTCGCCGTCCGGCCGAGGCTCCCGGACGACCCCTTCGCCGACCTCCCGCTCGCCTGGTTCGCGCTGTTCGAGGGCCTCGAGCCCGTGGAGCTCGCGGAGCCCCGCGCCGCGCGGGAGCCGTCCCCGCCCGACGCCTGGCGGCCGGAGGTCGACGACGGCCGGTACCGGGCCGACGTGGAGGCCATCCGGTCGCTGATCGCCGCCGGCGAGGTCTATCAGGTCAACCACACGCTCCGGCTCCGGTCGCGCCTCACCGGCGACCCGCGCGGGCTGTACCGCGACCTCTGCCTGGCCCAGCGCGGCGCGTACAACGCCTACCTCGCGCTCGGCCGCTACCACGTCTGCTCCGCCTCGCCCGAGCTGTTCTTCGAGCGCAGGGGCGAGCGGGTGGTGGTCCGGCCGATGAAGGGGACGGCGCCGCGCGGGCGGTGGCCGGAGGAGGACCGGGCGGCCCGGGAACGCCTGCGGGCCTCGGCCAAGGACCGCGCGGAGAACGCGATGATCGTGGACCTGCTCCGCAACGACCTCGGACGGGTGGCGCGGCCCGGGAGCGTCCGTTGGCCGCGGCTGTTCGACGCCGAGCGCTACGAGACCGTCTGGCAGCTCACCTCGACCGTGGAGGCCGAGCTCCGCCCAGGGGTGGGGTTCGCCGACCTGTTCCGGGCCCTGTTCCCGAGCGGGTCGGTCACCGGCGCGCCCAAGGTCCGGGCGATGCGCGCGATCGCCGAGCTCGAGGCCTCGCCGCGGGGCGTGTACACCGGCGCGGTGGGCTACCTGGCCCCCGGCGAGGACCGCCGGGCCCGGTTCGCCGTCGCGATCCGCACGGCCGTGGTGGACGCCGAGACCGGGGCCGCCGAGTACGGCACCGGCGGGGGCATCACCTACGACTCCGACCCGGAGGCCGAGCGGCGGGAGGCGGTGGCCAAGGCGGCGGTCCTGGCGGTCCGCCGGCCCCCGTTCGAGCTGCTCGAGACGCTCCGGGCCGAGCCGGGCGGGCGGATCCCGTTCCTCGAGGACCACCTGGAGCGGATAGGCGCCTCCGCCTCGTACTTCGGGTTCCGCTTCGACCGGGCGCGGGCCGCGATGCGCCTGCTGGAGGCGGCCCGGGGCGCCGAGGTCTCGCTCCGGCTCCGGCTCACGCTCGCCCGGAGCGGGGCCCTGGAGCTGGGGGCGGAGCCGCTCCCGGGGCCGCCCTCCCAGCCGGTCCGGCTCGCGGTGGACGAGCCCAGCGTCGACCCCGCGGACCCCCTCTGGTTCCACAAGACCACCGCCCGGGACCGCTACCGCGAGGCCGCCGCCCGCCACCCGGACGCCGACGACGTGCTCCTCGTGAACCTCCGGGGCGAGGTCACGGAATCCACGATCGCGAACCTCGCGGTCAGGATCGGCGGCCGCTGGTGGACCCCGCCGCTCGAGGCGGGGCTCCTTCCGGGGGTCTTCCGGGGCCGGCTCCTCTCGGCCGGGAGGCTCCGGGAGCGGCCGATCCGCGCGGAGGAGCTGCGGGAGGCCGAGGCCTTGGCCCTCGTCAACTCCGTGCGGCTCTGGCGGCCCGCGGTCCTCCTGCCCTGACCGCGCCCTCAGCGTGCCGGCGGGTCGGGTTCCTCGGCCCCGGCTGGGAAGGCGAACGGCCGCATCCGGTCCTCGTCGAGCGGGCAGCCGCACAGCGGGCAGCGCGGCGGCTCCTCGTACACCAGGACCCGCCGCTCGCAGAACGGGCACGCCGCCTCCCGCATCGCGGGAGGCTCGTTGAGCCCGGTGGTCACGGGGCGTCCGCGCCGGGGGGAGCGGTCACACCGGATACATCGGCCGGACCCGGCCCGGGCTTTACCGCGCCGTCCTCACGCGGCCTTCCGGCTCCGCTTGCCGCGGGGGATGTACTCGTGGACGGGCTCGTGCTGCCAGCAGCGATCCCAGCGGTTGTAGATCGAGAGGACGGTCCCGCAGCCCGGCGCCGCGCACACCCGCCCCCGGGGGAAGGTCCGGTTCCGCTTGGGCAGCTCCCGCACCGGAGCGCCCCTGAAGGTCTCCTGCGCCATGTGCCCTCCTGGTCGTGCGGCCTCTATCGCCAGCCTTCGTCCATGATACGAACGCGGTCCTCGGACGGTTCATTCCCGGCCACGGAGGACGCCCCTCCGGGGGCGGGGAGCGCGGCGATGGCCGCGGGTCGTGGCCCGGCCGCTACCCGTCCTCGCCCAGGCGCGCGGACAGGGCCTCGGTGGAGGAGGTCAACTGGACGACCCGGGGGGTGAAGCCCAGGCCCTCCCAGAACTCCATCGCCCCCCGGTTCTGCGCGAAGACCTTGAGCGTGATCCAGGGGACCCCCCGCTCACGGGCGAACCTGGCGGCCTCGTGCACGAGGGCCCGGCCCACGCCCTTCCCTCGGTGGCCGGCGCGGACCACGACCCCCGAGATCTCGAGGGCGCGCTCGTCGGAGAACCGGGAGGGGACGTGCAGCTCGCCGTAGGCCATCCCCACCACGTCGCCCTCGGCCTCCGCCACCAGCACGACGGCGTCCTCGCGGCCGATCGCCGCCTCGTACTTCGCCCCGACCTCGTCGTAGAAGCCCGGGCGCGGGGTGAACACGCGCCAGTCCCGCTGCATCCGGTCGAGCTCCTTGAACAGCGCGACCAGGGCCGGCACGTCCTCCGGCGTCGCCTGCCTGACCTTCATCCCCGTCACCTGCCCTCGAACCTCGGCTCGCGCTTCTCCAGGAACGCCCGGATCCCCTCGGCGGCATCCTTCGTGGCGAACAGCTCGCAGAACACGTCGCGTTCGAACCGGAGCCCCTCGTCGGGATCGCCGCGGAGCGAGGCGCGGAGGGCGGCCTTGGCCGCCGCGAGCGCGCGCGTCGGGCCCGAAGCGTACCGCCGGGCCTCGGCGACGGCGGCTTCGAGGACCCCCTCGGGTTCCACCACCCGGTCCACCAGCCCGATCGCCAGCGCCTCCTCGGCCGGGACCCGGCGCCCCGTGTAGACGAGCTCGCGGGCCCGCCCCAGGCCCACCAGGCGGGGAAGCCGCTGGGTGCCCCCGGCCCCGGGGATGATCCCGAGACGGATCTCGGGCTGGCCCAGCTCGGCGTCCCGGGCCGCGATGCGGAGGTCGCAGGCCAGGGCCAGCTCGCAGCCTCCCCCCAGCGCGTACCCGTTGATCGCCGCGATCGCCACCTTGGGGAGCTCCTCGAGCGCGAGGCAGGCCTCCCCCAGGGCCGAGACGTCGGGCCGGACCTCCTCCGGCCCGCGGCCGGCCATCTCCTTGAGGTCGGCGCCGGCGCCGAAGATCCGCGGCCCGCCCCACAGGACCACCGCCCCCACGTCGTCGCGCGCCCCGGCCTCGCGGACGGCGGCCAGGAGCTCCTCGGACACGGCCCGGTTGATCGCGTTCGCCGGTGGCCGGTCGATCCGGACCGTGCCGACCCGCCCCTCGACCTCGAGCGACACGAACGCCCCCACGTCCCCCCTATCCTCCCAGGCCCGCCGCCGTCACGGCCCCGATGCTACCCGTCCCCGGGGAGCGTCGCTGCGTTGCACGTGCAACCCTTCGCTATCATCCAGGCGCATGGGTGCGAGCTCCAGCGGGAAGGGGCGGGCGGGGCCGACCACGGAGGAGGTCCTCGAGCTCCTGCGGCGGCGCGGGCTGCGGATGACCCCGCAGCGGCGGGCGATCGTGGCCGAGGTGATGCGGACCTCCGGCCACATCTCCCCGCCGGAGATCGCGCGGAAGGTCCAGGGCGCGATGCCGGGGGTGAACGCCTCCACCGTCTACCGGACCCTCACGCTCCTCGAGGACGTGGGCGTGCTCTCCCACGCCCACCTCGAGGGCGGCGCCGAGTACCACCGGGCCGAGGAGGCCGAGCACGTCCACCTCACCTGCTCGCGCTGCGGGGCCGAGGACGACCTCTCGCTCGCCGAGGCCAAGGCGCTGGCGCGCCTGATCCAGCGCCACCACGGTTTCCTGCCCGACCTCACCCACTTCGCGATCTCCGGGCTCTGCCGCGACTGCCAGCGGCGGGACGGGGCCGGCCGCGCCTAGACGTGCACGTCGGCCGCCCCGGCGGGCAGCCGACGGCGCCGCGCCGCCGACCACGCGTACGCGACGAGGAAGAGCACGGTGGCGGTGAGGACCACCGAACCGCCCGAGGACCAGTCGAGGTAGTACGAAGCGTAGACGCCCGCGAACCCGCAGGCCCCCCCGACGCCGGTCGAGATCACGAGCATCCGGGCGAAGCTGTCGGTGAGCAGGCGCCCGATCACGGGCGGGATCACGAGCGCCGCCGCGATCAGGGTCACCCCCATCACGTTCATCGTCGCGGTGATGGTCGCCGCCAGCACCAGCGCGAGCAGGAGGTCGGCGCGGGCCACGTTCACCCCGGAGACCTCCGCCACCTCGGGGTCGAAGGTGGAGAACAGGAGCTGCCGGTAGCGGAGGAACACGACCGCCGCGGCGAACGCGGCCACGGCGCCCACCACCGCCACGTCGGCCACGGTGACCCCGAGGACGTCGCCGAAGAGCGCCGCCTCGAAGTTCCGGGTGAACGACCGGTAGGCCGAGATCAGCACGATGCCCGCGGCGAAGCTCGCGTTCGTCACCACGCCGATCGCCGCGTCGGCCCCGATCGTCCGCCGGCGGGCCACCCGGTTGATCAGGAGCGCGGCCACCAGGCCCCAGGCCCCGGCCCCCAGGTAGAAGTTCACGTCCATCACGTAGCTCGCGACGGCGCCGCCGAAGATCGCGTGCGAGAGGCCGTGGCCGATGTAGCTCATCCCGCGGAGCACGACGTAGACGCCGACCAGCCCGCAGAGGGCGCCGCCCACCACGGCCACGGCGAGCGCGTGGCGGAAGAACCCGTAGCGGAACGGCTCAAGCAGGGTGTCCATGGTGCCCCTCCCCCGCCGCGACGGCCTCGGCGATCTCCGGGTACCGCTCCACCACGACCGGCATCCCGCCGTGCGACAGGACCTCCATCGAGGCCCCGTAGGTCCGCTCCAGGACCTCCGGCGTGATCACCTCGGCGGGCCGCCCCTCGGCGATCACCTCGCGGTTCAGGCAGACGAGCCGCGGGAGGTGCGCCGCGATCCCGTTCAGGTCGTGGGTGGTGAGCACGATCGCCAGGCCCTCGTGGTGGAGCTCGTGGATCACGTGCATGACGTCGTGGCGGGTCCGGACGTCGACCCCGGCCGTGGGCTCGTCGAGCAGGAGGAGCCGCGGCCGGCGGAGCAGGGCCCGCGCGATGAACACCCGCTGCTGCTGCCCGCCCGACAGCTCCCGGATGTGGCGGTCGCCGAGGCCGCCCAGCCCCAGCCGCTCCAGGACCTCCTCGGCCTCCCGGACGTCCCGGCGCGACGGCCAGGGCACGATCCGCCCGTCGATCCTGGCCATCAGCACGGCCTCCCGGACCGTCACGGGGAAGAACCAGTTCACGGTCTCGACCTGCGGCACGTAGCCCACGGCCGCCGTTCGGTCCCGGACCACCCGCCCCGCGACCGGCCGCACGGACCCGGCGATCGCCTTGAGCAGCGTGGTCTTGCCGCTGCCCGAGGGCCCCACCACGCCCACGAAGTCGCCGGCCCGCACGACCAGGTCCACGCCCACGAGCACCGGCTCGCGGCCGTACCGGCAGGTCACCCCCTCCAGGCGCACGAGCTCGTCGGTCACCGCCTCACCCCCGGTAGTCCGCGCAGCCCTCGCCGGCCACGTTCGAGGTGTCGAACCCCTCGAACGCGGAGACGTCGCCGCCGAGCGCACCCATGAACGTCCGGTAGTCGAAGACCATGAGCCCCAGGTAGCTGTGCTCCGGGTCGCCGGGCTCCCCCGGCAGGTCGTCGTCCCGGAGGTCGTCGACGTAGCGGGCCCCGGTCTCCCGGGCGATCTGCTCGAGCACGGGGCTGGGGAACACCTCGGAGCCGAAGATCGCCGGCACGCCCGTCGCGCGGATCTGGTCGATCAGCGCCGCCACCTCCTGGGGCGTGGGCTCGGAGAAGTCGGACGGCTGGATGGCGCCCACGATCTCCCAGCCGTACTCCCTCGCGAAGTACGGGAACGAGTCGTGGTACGTGAGGAGCTTCCGGTGCTCCGGCGGCACGGTGGCGGTGACCTCTCGCACCAGCCGGTCCAGCTCCTCGAGCCGGTCCAGGAACGCCCCCAGGTTCCGCCGGTAGACGTCCGCCCCCGCCGGGTCCAGCGCCGAGAGCTCGTCGGCCACGATCCTCGCGTACGCCGCCGCGTACGGGGGGTTCGTCCACAGGTGCGGGTTGGGGTCGCCCAGCTCCCGGGGGAAGCTGAAGTCGAAGATGTACTCCTCCGGGGAGATCGTGCGCTCCCCGAGGAGGACGATGGGCACGCCCTCCCGGACGTTCGCCTCCGCCAGCTCCAGCGTGGGCAGCTCGAGGTTGAGCCCGTTCGCGAACACGACGTCGGCCTCGGCCAGGAGGGCCGCGTCGGAGGGCGCCGGCTCGAACGTGTGGCTGTCCACGCCCTCCGGGACGATCCCGGCGACCCGGATCCGGCAGCCCCCCACGTTCTGGACGATGTTCGTGATCGGCGCGACCGTGGTCACGGCCAGGAGCCGCCCGTCGTCGTCGCGCGCAGGCGAGGCGCAGCCACCCGCGACGACGGACAGCGCGGTGAGCAGGAGCAGCAGCCGCGCTCGGGACCCGCGCACGTCCATACCTTACCGGCTTGCTGCATCTCGTTGCAATAAGTGTTCGTGGCAGCAACGCTGCGTTGCAGCACCGACCACGGCCCGTGACCGCGAGGGCCCCGTGACCGGGACGGCGCATCGGGGTCGCCGCTCGAGGCTAGAACCGCGGGTCCTCGCGGTACTCGCCGAACACCTCGCGGAGGACGCCCACGATCTCGCCCTCGGTGCAGTAGGCGCGGGCGCACTCCACGATGGGCTCGACGAGGTTGGCGTCGGTGGCCGCGAGCTCCCGGAGCCGTTCGAGGGCGGCCCGGGCGCGCCCCCCGTCGCGCCGGGCTCGGAGCTCCCGGACCGCCCGGACCTGGGCCTCCTCGGTCTCCGGCCCGATCTGGAGGATCTCCAGCGGGGGCTCCTCGGTCTCGGTGAACGCGTTCACCCCGACCTTGATCCGCCGGCCCTTCTCGTACAGGAGCTGCTCGCGGTAGGCGGCCTCCGCGATCTCGGCCTGGAACCAGCCCCGGTCGATCCCGGCCAGGACCCCCTCGAGCATCGAGCCCTTCCCCATCCGGTCGATCTCCGCGAAGTAGCCCTCGGCGAGCTCCTCCATCCGGTCCGTGAGGGCCTCCACGAACCACGACCCGCCCAGGGGGTCGATCACGTTGGCCACCCCGGTCTCGTGGGCGATGATCTGCTGGGTGCGGAGCGCGAGACGGGCCGCGCCCTCGGTGGGGAGCGCGAGGACCTCGTCGAGCGCGTTCGTGTGGAGCGACTGGGTCCCCCCGAGCACCGCCGCGAGCGCCTCGATCGCCGTCCGGACCACGTTGTTGTAGGGCTGCTGGGCGGTGAGGGAGACCCCGGCGGTCTGCGTGTGGAACCGCAGGCGGAGCGCCCGCTCGTCACGGACCCCGTACCGGTCCCGCAGCCATCGCGCCCAGATCCGCCGCGCCGCCCGGTACTTCGCGATCTCCTCGAAGAAGTCGATGTGGGCGTTGAAGAAGAACGAGAGCTGGCCGGCCACCCGGTCGAGGTCGAGGCCGCGCTCCCGGGCCAGCTCGACGTAGGCGAACCCGTCGGCGAGCGTGAACGCGAGCTCCTGGGCGGCGGTCGAGCCGGCCTCCCGGATGTGGTAGCCGGAGACGCTGATCGGGTGGAACTTCGGGCAGCGCTCGGCGCAGAACTCCAGGAGGTCGGCGATCAGCCGCAGGTGGGGCCGGGGCGGGAAGATCCACTCCTTCTGCGCGATGTACTCCTTGAGGATGTCGGTCTGGAGCGTGCCGTCGAGCCGCTCCCAGGGCACCCCCTGCCGCTCGGCCGCCGCCAGGAAGAAGGCGAAGATCACCACGGCGGGCCCGCTGATCGTCATCGAGGTCGTGATGGACCCCAGGTCGATCCCCTCGAACAGGGCCTCCACGTCGGCCAGGGAGTCCACCGCCACCCCGCACCGACCGACCTCCCCCTCGGAGCGGGGGTCGTCCGAGTCCCGTCCCATCAGCGTGGGCATGTCGAAGGCGACGGAGAGGCCGGTCTGGCCGTGGGCCAGGAGGTACTTGTAGCGCGCGTTGGTCTCGGCGGGCGTCCCGTACCCGGCGAACTGCCGCATGGTCCACAGGCGCCCCCGGTACATCGTCGGGTACACGCCCCGCACGAACGGGTAGGCCCCGGGGTAGCCGAGGTCCCGGTCGTGGTCGAGGGGGCGGACGTCATCCGGCGTGTAGATCGGGAGCAGGGGCTCCCCCGAGATCGTCTCGAAGTCCGCGTCGCGCTCCCCGGCGCGCCGGTACTCCTCCTCGAAGCGGGCGCGGGCCTCCGACATGCGCCTCCCCCGGCTCCCTACGGCGACCGGAGCCTCTCCAACAGCATAGCCGCCGCCCGGTAGGGATCGGTCCGCCGCTCCTCGAGGGCGTCGATGAGGTCCCCCGCGCCGTCCACGAGGTCCCGGACCCGCAGCCGGAGCCGCTCGGCGGCCAGGCTCTCGAGCTCCAGGGCGAGCCTGGCTCGCCGCCGCTCGCGGAGCCGACCGCTCTCCTCCTGGGCGCGGCGGTGCGCCTCCACCGCGGCCCAGAGCTCGTCGAGCCCCTCCCCCGTCACGGTCGAGGTCGCCACCACCGGGGGCACCCAGGGCAGGGGCGGCCCCAGGCGGAGCATGTTCCGGAGGTCCCGGACGGCCTCCTCGGCCCCCTCCCGGTCGGCCTTGTTCACCACGAACACGTCGGCGATCTCGAGGATCCCGGCCTTGGCGACCTGGATCGCGTCGCCCCAGCCGGGGGCCACGACCACCAGGGTGGTGTCGGTGGCCGCGGCCACGTCGACCTCGGCCTGCCCCACGCCGACCGTCTCCACGATCACCAGGTCCTTCCCCGAGGCGTCCAGGATCCGGACGGCCTCCGGGGCGGCCAGGGCCATCCCGCCGAGGTGGCCGCGGGTGGCCATCGAGCGGATGAACACGGCGGGGTCCGTCGCGTGCTCCTGCATCCGGAGCCGGTCCCCGAGGAGCGCGCCGCCGGTGAACGGCGACGTGGGGTCGATCGCGAGCACCGCGACCGAGAGCCCGCGGGCCCTCGCCAGGCGCACGAGCTCCCGGGCCAGGCTCGACTTCCCCACCCCGGGCGCGCCCGTGATCCCGATGGTCCAGGCCCGCCCGGTCCGCGGGTACAGCGCCGCCGAGAGCTCCTCGAGCTCGGGCGCGCCGTCCTCGACCATCGAGATGGCCCGGGCCACGGCCCGGGGATCGGCGGCCAGCACCCCTTCGACCAGGGCCGCGACGTCCACGAGCGAAGCCTACCGGCCGCGCCGGCGGGGTTCGGGCTCGGCGGAGGGGACGCGCGGACCACCCGCGCCCGTCACGGGACGAGCACCACCTTCGTGGCCTCCCGCCGCCCGAACAGCTCGTAGCCGCGGGGCGCCTCCTCGAGCGGGAGCCGGTGCGAGACGAGCGGGAGGGGGTCGATCCGCCCGTCCCGGACCGCGGCCATCGCCTCCTCCCACCGGGCATGGACCGGACACAGCCCGGAGAACCGGAGCGTGAGGGCCCGCGCCCAGTACACGCCGAGCTGGACCTCGGCCGTCTCCCCCGCGTACACGCCGACCACCACGACCGTCCCCCCGCGCCGGACGACGTCCACCGCGGTCTCGAAGGCCTCGGGCCGGCCCACGGCGTCGATCGCCGCGTCCGCCCCCCGGCCCCCGGTCGCGCCCTCCACCGCGGTCTGGGGGTTCCGGGTCCGGACGTCGACCGGGACCAGGCCGAGCCGCGCCGCCACCTCCAGACGCCGCGGCTCGAGGTCGAGGACCAGGACCGGCTCCGCCCCCCGCGCCCGGGCCGCGGCGCCCGCGAGGAGGCCGACCGGGCCGGCCCCCACCACCGCCACCGAGGCCCCCGCCCCGACCTCCGCCAGCGCGGCGGCGTGGACCCCGGTGGCGAGGACGTCGCCCACGAACAGCGCCCGCTCGTCGTCCACGCCCTCGGGCACCGGGAGGAGGTTGACGTCCGCCCGGGGCACGCGGACCAGCTCGGCCTGCGCACCGGGGAGGCCGCCGGTGAAGGGCCCCCCGCCGATCATCAGGAGATCCTCGCAGAGCTGGGTCTGCCCGACCCGGCAGAACCAGCAGGCCCCGCAGGCGTTGTCGAAGGCCACGACCACCCGGTCCCCGGGCCGGACCCCCCGGACCCCATCCCCCACCGCCTCCACGACGCCCACCGCCTCGTGCCCGAGGACGACGCCGGGGTCGTAGGGGGCCTTGCCGTGGAGGAAGTGGAGGTCGGTCCCGCAGATCGCGGCGCGCCGGACCCGCACCACCGCGTCGCCCGGGTCCTCGACCCGCGGCTCGGGCACGTCCCGGACGGCGACCCGCCCGACGTCCTCGAAGACGACCGCCCTCACGCCTCGTCGGGGAACTCGGTGGGGATGGTCCGGGTGAGCCGGACGAGCTCGTTCGCGGCCCGCACGTAGCGCACGATCGTCGCCAGGTCCCCCCGGACCTTGAGCTTGCCCCGCATCATCGCCTTGATCGGGTCCAGCTCGCCCCGGAGGATGTCCTTCCACCGCGAGTACGGGGCCCGGAGCACGTACGCCGCCCGCTCCCCCTCCTCGGGCGGCACCAGCCGGAACCCCCGGCATTCCCCGTGCCAGAGGTCCAGCCAGGCCCAGACGTCCGAGGGATGCCCCCGGTCGGGCTCGGCCTCGATCACGAACGAGACGTCGCCCTCCCAGGACGCCGCGGCCTCGCGGTACGCCGCCGAGCCGTTGATGGCCCGGACGAACGCCTCGAACCACTCCTCGCTCGCGAACCTCGCCATCCCCCCTCCTCGGGTCCGCCGAAGTCAACCACGGCGGCCGACCGCCGTCAGCCCCCCTCGACGCCCCGCCGCGAGCCCCCCGGGCCTCGGCCCGTCAGCCCGGGCCGAGCACGAACGCCAGCCCCACGAGGTTGAACGCGGCGTGGGCCGCGATCGGCGCCAGGAGGTTCCCCCGCCGTTCGTAGATCAGGGCCAGCCCGAGGCCGGTGCCGACCATCGCGGCCTGGAGCAGGAGGGAGTCCGCGAGCCGGGGGGCGGGGACGTAGTGGACCGCGCCGAACAGGAGGGCCTGGCCCCAGGCCGCCGGCCAGCGGCCGAACCGCCCGCGGAGCGCCGGGTAGAGCAGGCCGCGGAAGACGAGCTCCTCCTGGACGGGGGCGGCCACGAGCCCGAAGAGGATCGCCGCGGCCACCCCCAGCCCCGTGAGCTCCTCCGGGAGCTGGGCCGGGGGGCTCGGGCGGGCGCCGGTGAGGCCCTCGATCGCGAGCGCGACGAGCGGCGCGAGCCCGAGCGCGACCGCCGGGTACAGGACCAGGCCCCCGATGAAGCCGGCCCCCGCCTCCCGGAGCGGGCGGCCAGGCCGCCCCACCGCGTCCGCCCACCCGGGGTGGAACCTGCGGAGCCAGAGGAGGAGCAGTCCGACCACGACCGCGTCGGCGACGACCGACGCGACGAGCTCGGCGGTCCCCCGGGGCTCCACCGCCTGCAGGACCGGCAGCGAGACGGCCCCGGCCAGGAGCAGGGCGACCAGGTAGGCCGCGAGCGCCTCCCACCACCGCCAGCTGACGGCCCCGGCGGCCGTCCTCGTCCGCGGCGCGGCCGGGCCGGGCGGGCCCGCGACGGGCGTCCCACCGGCCCCGGGCATGGTGGGGAGGTCGGGGCGGGGCGGGAGGGCCTCGGGCCGGTCGGGGCGGGGCTCGGGAGGATCCATCGGTCCCATCATCCCCGTTCAGGCCCCGGGCGCCACGCCCCCGACCGCCGGGCCCCCGGCTTCCCCGGGCGCCACGCCCCCGGCTTCCCCGGGCGCCGCCGGCGCCTCCTCCGCCGAGAGGGCCGCCCAGGCGATCCCGGCGAGCGACGTGCCGAACGCGAGGCCCGCCGCCGAGGGGCCCGTGTCGTTGGCGAGGTACGCCACCACGCCGCCCACCGCCGTCACCAGGAGCGCGTCCCACCACGCCCGGTCCCGCTCCAGCGCCGGGCGGAGCAGCCGGGGCGGGCGGAGGAGGCCGGCCACGAGCACGACCACCCCCACCGAGGGGATCAGCGCGAGGGGGTTCCGCGCGATCAGGTCGATGCCGATCCCGAGCCTCGCCCGCAGCACGTCGAGGACGGCCCCCGGCCCGCCCGCGGCCCGGGCCGCGAACCGGGCTCCGTGCGTCGGGGCGCCCGGGGCCAGGGCGTGGGCCAGGAGCACGGCCCCCGTCCCCAGGGCCGCGGCCGCCGCGCCCATCGCGAGCTCCCGGACCCCGAGGCGCCCCCCGGTCCGGACCCCCGCCCACAGGCCGGCCGCGAACCACAGCGTGAACGCGCCGCCCAGGTTCGCCCCGGCCCCGGGGAGCCCCGCGAGCAGCGCCAGGCCGCCGAGGAGGGCGGCGCCGCTCCAGGGCCGGAGCCGCGAGGCCACCCAGAGCCCGCAGCCGAGCAGGAGCCCGATGTAGACGTTGGGCATCCCGTAGAAGCGCGCCCCGTCGAGGTGGGAGCCGCCGAGGAACGGCGTGAGCGCCGCCGTCCACCCGTAGCCGGCCTCCGCCGCGAGGGCGAGGATCGAGGCGAGGGCCACGGCGGCGGGGGGCGCGAACGGCGAGATCCCCCGCAGGGGCAGGAAGACGAGGGTGCCGAACGCGGTGATCCCGAGGACCGTCGGGACCACCGTCGCGTAGGACAGCGTGGGCAGGTGTCCGGCGAGGAGGAGCGCGACCGCGGCCGGCGGCACGGCGAGCGCCGTCCACGCGGCGGCCCGTCTCGCCCGGAGGGGCGCCCGCGGGCCGCGGACCACGAGCCACGCGCAGAGGAGCCCGGCGAGCGTCACCGCGACCCCGGCGCCGGCCTGGACCGGGACCGTCATCCGCCGGTTCGCGAGGTGGCGGGCGTGGAGCGCGAACGGGGCCGGGGCCTCCTCGACCACCCGGATCGGCGACCCCCGCATCTCGGCCCGGACGAACAGCCCGAAGTACCGCAGGACCGTGGGCGCCACGTCCTCGTTGGACACCACCCCGACCCGCCGGGTGGTGTCCGAGGTGAGGGCGTGGAGCGGGCCCTCCTCCGGGAACAGCTCGGCGGGGTCCCCGCGCGCGAGCACGATCGGGGTGAGTTCGTCCTTCCGGGCGTCCATGTCGCGGGAGGTGGAGGGCGCGACGACGATCACCAGGACCTCGTGGGCGGCGGCCCGGCCGACGAGCGAGGCGATCCGTTGGCCGATCCGGGCGAGCGCGGCCCGCCGCTCCCGGAGGACCCGCGCGAGCGGCGCGCCGGGCGCCGCGACGTCGATCCGGCGGGTGTCGCCCATGTCGAACACGGTGAGGTGCGCCGGGAGCCACGGCGAGGGGTTGGGGATCCGCCCGCCGAGCGCCACGAACGAGAGCACGTCGAAGTCCGTGCGGAACCCGCCCAGCGCGTCGGGATCGGGCTCGGCGATGGGCACCGCGAGCGGGCCGCCCCGTCCCCCGGGGCGGGGGGCGAAGACGACCCCGATCCTGCCCCCGATGCCGTCGCCCCGCGGATCCATGCCCACGAGGATCCCCGGGCGGTCCCGGCCGGCCTCGGTGTCCGAGTTCCCGAAGACCGCCACGGTCCGGCGCGCGCCCTGGAGCACGGCCGTGAGGAGCCCCGGCACGCTCCGGCCCTCGTTGGCCCGGAGGTACGGCCCGACGTCCAGGAGGAACGGGCCCACCGGGAAGTCGCGGTCCGGGTACCGCTCGGCCCACAGGTCGTCCGCGTTCCGTCCGTCGAGCGGCTCCCCCCGGTCGTAGGCGACGACCCGCGGGGAGGGGGCGGCGCTCCGCGCCCCGGTGCCGAGCGTGAGGTAGGCGCCGGGCCCGGCGTCCCCGGGCACCGTCCGCGGGCTCATCAGGCCGGCGCCGCCGGCCCGGGCCAGGGCCCGGATCTCCGGCACCGCGAGCAGCTCCTCGAAGGAGACGGCGTCCACGAGGAACACGAGCACCTGCCGGTCCACCTCGGGCCGGCCCACCTGGGAGAGGGACGCGACGCCCGGCGCGGCGGGGAGGGCCAGCGCCGGCGCGGCGGGGAGGGCCAGCGCCGGCGCGGCGGGGAGGGCGAGC
>DATMBJ010000037.1:0-6077 GCA_035559315.1 Actinomycetota bacterium | reverse complement strand
GCAGACCGCCTGGCCCACGGCTCACCCCGGGACGAGCAGCGGGGGCGCGAAGGGCCGCACGCCGTCCACGTCCGGGGCCCGGAGGGCGGCCAGCCGCCCCAGGCCGGGGAGCTCGAGGTCCGGCGCGATCTCGAGGAGCGGCACCAGGACGAACGCCCGCTCCGCGAGCCGGGGGTGGGGCACCACCAGGTCCTCCTCGACGATCCGCTCGCGTCCGTAGGCGAGGACGTCGACGTCGATGGGGCGCGGCCCCCACCGCTCCCCGCGCACCCGGCCCAGCGCGGCCTCGACCTCCAGGCAGGCCCCGAGCAGGCCCCGCGGGGGGAGGGACGTGCGCACCTCGAGCACCGCGTTGAGGAAGTCGGGCTGCGGCGGGCCGACCGGGGCCGTCTCGTAGACCCGGGAGGACCGGAGCACGCGGATCCCCTCCCGGGCCCCCAGGAGGTCGACCGCGGCCTGGAGGTTCGAGAGCCGGTCCCCCAGGTTCGCCCCCAGCCCGAGGAACGCGGCCGCCTCCACGACTCAGCCCCCCTCGTCGGCCCCCGAGGACGAGGCCGCGGCCACCCCCTCGATCCCGAGCGAGCCCGCGGCCCGCGGCTTGTGGACCACGGCGGTGGCCCGCGCCACCCGGGGGAGCGCCGCGACGGCGTCCGCGACCGCCCTGGCGAGGGTCTCGAGCAGCTCGTACGAGCCCTCGGCCACCGCCCGCCGCGCGGTCTCCGCGACCGTCCGGTAGTCCACGGTGGACGAGATGTCGTCGCGGTCCACCTCGACCTCGACGTCGAGATCGACGACGAACTCCTGCTCCCGTTCCTTCTCCTCGGGGTTCACGCCGTGCCGGCCGCGGGCGCGGATCCCCGAGAGGAACAGCCGGCTCGTGCTCACCGTTCCTCCCTCGGCGGGCGTCGCTCCAGCGACAGCATGACGGGTCCCGCCGGCGCGTGCGAGTGGCGCGCGCCGAGGTGGCGGGAGCGGAGGAACTCCACGAGCAGCGTGGCGACGGTGGGGGCCGCGTCCTCGGTCACGAGGTGCCCGCACCCGGGGAGGACGGCCAGGGCGGCGGTGGGGATGCGGTCCTGGAGCCGCTCCGCCTCCGCCACCGGGACGACCCGGTCCTCCTCGCCCCAGACCAGCAGCGTCGGCACCTCCCGGCGGCCGAGCTCCCCGGCCACCCGGTCGTCGACCCCCGAGGCCCCGACGAGGACGAGCGTCCGCACCCTGCCCCTCGCCGCCAGGACCGCCGCCACCCCCCCGCCCGAGCCGTGCCCCACGGCGGCCGGGTCGACCGCCGAGAGCCGTTCCAGGAGCTCCTCGACCTGGCCCGCCTGGGCCTCCAGGTCGGGGGGCGCTCCGCCGGGCCCGTCGGGGCCGTCGCCGAGCAGGTCGGGGGCGAGGACCCGGAACGAGGGCGCGAGGACGGGCACGTAGGCCCCCCACGTCGCGGAGGAGGCGGAGGAGCCGTGGAGCAGGAGGACCGCGGGGGCCCGCGGATCCCCCGCCTCCACCACCGCGAGCTCGCCGGCCCGGGTGCGGACCCGGCGCGGCTCGGGCGCCCGCACCGCGGTCAACCTCCCGCGCGGGCGATCGCGTCCACGACCCGGAGGGCCCGCACCGCCTCCCGGACGTCGTGCACCCGGACCACGTGCACGCCGCGGGCCGCGAGCCACGAGATCGCCCCCAGCGTGCCCTCGACGCGCTGGTCCGGGGGGAGGTCGAGGAGGGCCCCGATGAACGACTTGCGGGAGGGCCCGACGAGGACGGGTCGGCCCAGGTCGAACAGGGCGTCCACGTGCCGGAGCAGGAGGAGGTTGTGCTCGAGGGTCTTCCCGAACCCGATCCCGGGGTCGATGCAGAGGCGGTCGGCCTCGATCCCCGCGAGCATGGCGGCCTCGAGCCGCGCCTCGAGGAACCCACGGACCTCGGCGACGACATCGTCGTAGCGGGGATCCCGCTGCATCGTCTTGGGCTCGCCCTTCATGTGCATCAGGACCATGCCCGCCCCCGCCTCCCGGACCACCGCGAACATCCCGGGGTCGGCGCCCGCCGTCACGTCGTTCACGATCGACGCCCCGGCCTCCAGGGCGGCGGCGGCCACCTCCGCCCGCCGGGTGTCCACCGAGATCGGGACGTCGAGCTCCGGGGCGAGGGCCTCGATCACCGGGAGGACCCGCTTCCGCTCCTCCTCGGGCGGGACCGGGTCCGAGCCCGGTCGGGTGGACTCCCCGCCCACGTCCACGATGTCCGCGCCCTCCTCGACCATCCGCCGCGCCCGCGCCACCGCGGCGTCGGGGTCGAGGAACAGGCCACCGTCGGAGAAGGAGTCGGGGGTCACGTTCAGGATCCCCATCACGAGCGTCCGCTCGCCGCAGACGAGCTCCCGCGCCCCGCACCGCCACACGAGCCGCCCGGACCCCACGGGACCCATGCTAGCCGGGGGGGCGAGGGGACGGACGGCTCGGCCGGGGGCTCCTCACCCTGGACGCGCGGCTCGCCAGGACCGCGCGCCGCCTCGTCGGCCTCGTGCCGCCCGAGGCGATCTGAGCGAGCAGCGAGCTTGCCTGCGACCGCCCCGCGCCCTAGGGTCCTCCCGGGTCCCGTGGCCGGGAGGTTCCGCGCCCTCGCGCTGGCATCCACGGCGGCCGTCGTCGCGGCCGTCTGCGCGCCGGTCCGGGAGCGTCCGCCCGGCCCGGCTTCCCCGCGGACGATCCCGACCCCGTCGCCGCCGGCGGCGGCGCCGCCCGGGGGATCCGGCTTCCTCTGGAGGGCGCCCGGGGTGCCGGTCCTCGTGCACGCGCGCCTCGTGTACACCGCCGGGCGAGCGGGCTCCGACCTGCGTGCCTACGCGCTCTCGTGCCGGCGCGACGGCGGGACCTGCCGCCCCCGATGGCGCGGCGCCCCCGGGCCGTGGCCCGCCGGGGCCGCGGCGGCCGGCGGGCGGCTGTTCGTCCCCGCGGCCGACCGGGTCGTCTTCTTCGACCTCCCCTGTCGCACCCGGAGGTGCCGACCCGCGGGCGCGCTGACGATCCCCGACCCCCTGATCTCCGGCTACCCGGAGCCCGGCCGGGCGCTGCCGGCCAACGGGTTCCGGGTGACGGCGGCACGAGGGACCCTGTTCGTCACGGCCGAGGTTGACCTGGGCGAGGGGTCGGGCATCCGCGCCGGCCGTCTCCTCGCGTACGACCCGCGCTGCGCCCCACCCTGCCGGCCGCTCTGGTGGTCCCCGCCGGGACGGGGGCTCGGGGCCCCGACGGTCCGCGGGGGCCGCGTGTACCTCCCCGCCAGCTCGGGGCTCTCCGCGTTCATCCGCTGCCCGCGGACCGGCTCCCGGTGCCGGCCCACGTGGACGGCCCCGATGAACACGCGGCGCGGGCTGATGACGATGAACCCACCGGCGGTCGGGGGCGGGCTCGTGGTCGCGCTCACCGAGGGGTGCGTGTGCGGCGCCGAGTCCGATGCGCCGATGCTGGCGGCGTTCCCGGCGGACCGCCGCGGCCGGTCCCGGCCGGCGTGGTCCGCGAGCCTGCCCGGGCGGTTCGCCGCCGGGCCGGTCCTGCACGGCGGCTCGGCGTTCGCGGTCGCCTCCGGGGCCGTCTTCCGCTTCCCCCTCGCCTGCGGGGACCCATGCCGGGCCGAGGCGCGGTTCGCGCTCCCCGCCGGCGCCTTTCCCCGGACGCCCGTCGTCTTGGGAGGATCCCTGCTCGTCCCGACCTTCGGGCGGGGGAGCCGCGTCTCGGCCTTCCGTCCCCGGTGCGCGGGCCGGTGCGCCCCGTTCGCGTCCTGGGACGCGCGGGGGCCGGCGGGGGCGGCGCTGCGGGTCGGCCGACGGCTCCTCTTCGCGGCGGGTCGGACGGTCAGCCTCCTGCCGCCGCCCCGCCCGGGGACGACCTGGGAACCCGAGGCCTCCTGGGAGCTCCCGCGGCGCGTCGAGGCGGTGATCGTCCACGGGCGGGTCGCGCTGGTGGGGGCGGGGGGATGGACCTACGCGCTCCGGCTGTCGTGACCCGCCGCCCCGACGCCGGCCGCCGACCCGGGCTCAGGGCGAGGGCGAGGAGGTCGGCGACGGCGTGGGGGAGGGGGTCGGCGTGGGCGTGGGGGAGGGGCGGGGGACCTGTGCGAAGTCCCGGGCCGGGAGGCCGACCGTCGCCCGGAGCATGAAGTCGTGCCAGATCGGCGCCGCGAGGACCCCGCCGAACCCCGGCCCGTGGCCGGGGACGTAGGGCATCGGGATCTCGGCCCGGGCGTACCCGACCCACACCGCGGCCGCGAGCTGCGGCACGTAGCCCACGAACCAGGCGTCGGCGTAGTCCTGGGCGGTCCCGGTCTTCCCGGCCGCCGGCCGCCCGATGTCCGCGGCGGTCCCGGTCCCGGCCCGGATCACCCCCTCGAGGAGCGAGGTCTCGAGCGAGGCCACCCAGGCCGGGATGGCCCGGCGGCACTCCGGCTCGGCCCGGTACACCGTCCGGCCCTCCCGGTTCACGATGCGGGCGATCGCGTAGGGCTCGCAGTGGATCCCGCGGTTGGCGAGGGTGCCGACCGCGGAGGCCATCTCGAGCGGGGAGACCGCCGAGGTCCCGAGCGTGAGCGGGCAGACCGGCACGAGCGGGCTGTCGATCCCCATCCGGTGGGCCACCCGGGCCACGTCGGCCGGCCCGACCTCGTCGATCACCTGGGCGAAGACCGTGTTGACCGAGTGCGCGGTGGCCGAGGCCAGCGTGTAGCTCCCCGAGCCCGGCTCCGCGTTCCGGAGGGTCCAGGTCTCCCCGCCCCCGCAATCCGGGATGGTCTTCGGGGAGCTCCCGTCGTAGACCCTGGTCGGGGGGATGCCCTCGAGGAGCGCGGCGGCCAGCGTGAAGACCTTGAACGCGCTGCCCGCGCTGCGCCCCCCGCCGGGGGCGGAGGCGAGGTCGTAGCGGCGGCGGCCGAACGGCCAGTTCCCGTTGGCCATCGCCAGGATCGCCCCGGTGCGCGGGTCGACGGCGACCAGGGCGGACTGCGGGAGCCCCGGGCCGGTCATCCGCTCCCGGAGCACCTCCTCGGCGATGGCCTGGAGCCGCGGGTCGAGCGTGGTGTGGATCTCGAGCCCCCCGCGGAACAGCCGCCGGCGGCGCTCCCGGAACGTGTCGCCGAACCGGGGG
The DNA here is from genome assembly GCA_035559315.1 of Actinomycetota bacterium. Classification (GTDB taxonomy): domain Bacteria; phylum Actinomycetota; class UBA4738; order UBA4738; family HRBIN12; genus DATLZM01. The sequence goes on along the minus strand of DATMBJ010000037.1, from coordinate 942 downwards.
TCGGAGAGGAACGTCCGGATCACGTACTGGGTCCAGAACGAGGTCGGGCCGTGCGCCGAGCTCCCCCGCCGGGCGGCGGAGAGCCCGAGCGGGGCCCGGACGGCCCGCCGGTACCGCGGCTCGGTGATCCAGCCCAGCTCGAGCATCCGCCCGAGCACCACGTTCCGCCGGGCCAGGGCGCGGCGGGGGTGCCGGATCGGGTCGAACTCGGAGGGCCCGGCGATCATCCCCGCGAGCAGCGCCGACCGGGCCAGGCCCAGGCGGCGGACCGGCAGCCCGAAGTAGAACTCGGACGCGGCGGCGAGCCCGTAGACCCCGTGGCCCAGGTACACCTGGTTCAGGTACCGCTCAAGGATCTCGTCCTTCGTGAACGTGCGCTCGAGGCGGAACGCCGCCCACGCCTCGGCCAGCTTGCGGCGGAGCGTCGGCTCGTCGCCGACCCCGGACATCCGCACGACCTGCTGGGAGATCGTGGAGCCGCCCTGGACTATCCCCCCGGCCTCGAGGTTCGCGACCAGCGCCCGCAGGATGGCCCGGAGGTCCACCGCGCCGTGCTCGTAGAACCGCGCGTCCTCGATCGCGAGGACCGCCCGCCGGGTGAGCGGGCGGATCCTCCGGAGCGGGACCCACTCCCGGTCGTAGCCCCAGTACAGGTGCTGGAGGAGGGTGCCGTCCGCGGCGTAGATAGACGAGCGTTCGGGGAGGCGGCGGAGGCGGAGCGGCTCGGCGAGGCGCTCGAGGAACCGGTCGGGGAGAGCCCGGTCGATCACCTCGGCCGCCTCCCGCCCGACGGAGGCGACCGGCACCACCCCGGCCGCCACCAGGGCCACGCCGAGCCCGGCCAGGACCGCGGCCCGGACGACCCGGAGGATCCCCCACGGGACGGCACGGGTGGCGCGCCGCAGCGCGACGGCACGGGCGGCGCGCCGCAGCGCCGCCCCC
>DATMBJ010000036.1:0-31763 GCA_035559315.1 Actinomycetota bacterium | reverse complement strand
GAAGGTACTTCAGCGCCGAGTCGATGAAGGCGATCGACGAGCCAGAGGGAGGTGAGGTGCACGAGCTGCTCGCCGCGGTGATCTAACGGGAGTCAGGTGGTGAGGGTGGCGGAGCTACTTCCACCACTTGCCGGGACGCGGCCCATCTGGATCGGCGGACTCCTGTTATCAGGCAGATCGACCACGTGATGGGATCTCGAAGCCACGCTCGGCTATCGAGGGCTTCTCCGAACACACGGCTCTTCGAACACGGGGCGCAGGCGAACAACCCTGCGCCGCAGCCAACCCGCGTTCCGCTTCGTTCCACACGAGCAGCTGAACGCGACCGTTGAGCGGCGATGTCCTTGGGAACCTTCCCGAGGCGATCGGATCCAAAGAAGCAGTGCTGGCTTCCGAGGAGCGCCGCCCGATCAACCTCCTCGGCTTCATCGGCGAGGGCCGGGGGCCGGGCGTTCGCCGAGGCGGCCGTGATCGTCGACACCGGCTGTTCGCGTCGATGCCCCCTGCGAGGAACCCGGTGGGCTGCCGCACAGCCGGGAGGAGATCTTGCAAGACCCGCGCGAGCCCGACGACCCCGACGCGCGTTCGGGATCTTGGCCCTCGTGGACCGAGACGCGAAGGATCGGGCAGGCCCTGGCGTTACGCCAGGACCGCCGCGAAGGCTACCGCTTAGCCACAAGTCGTCACGGTAGGACGCACCACCGAGGACGCACCACCGAGGACGCACCACCGTGACGTCCGGAGTCTTGAGCCGGCGCGCCCCCGAGGACTATGCTGCTCGCCGACGCAGCATGGTGCCCGCCGGAGCGGGCGCCCGGGGGACGAAGACGCGAGTCAGGGGGGTGAGCCGGACCCGGATCTTCCTCCGCTGTCGTGTTAGGCCGACCGGGGAGGGATGGTAGGCGGACCAGCCTGAGCGGGAGTTAGATAGACCTGAAAGAAGCTGGAGGAAGCATGGGGATCGTCGAAGGATTGAGGTTCGAGCCGCTGGCGGAGGGAGATCCAGACGACTATCGTCCGAACTCGTCGCTTGCGGTAGTGGTCGACCCGACCGGATCAGGCACTCCTGTCCGAACCCTCACGCTCCTGTTCGAGCGAATGGGACCGGGAGACCGGATCCCCCTCCACGCACATGAGGTCGACGAGGTGATCGTTATCGACGAGGGAGTGGGAGAAGTAACGCTAGGCCAGGAGCGTAAACGTGTCGGTTCAGGGGCCGTCGTCTTCATCCCTGCCAACACACCTCACGGAACTCACAATCTCGGTGACAGTGCCCTGCGGCTCCATGCGATATTTCCGACAGAGACGATCACGATCCGATACATCGAACGTAACCCCGCGCCCGGGACCGAGGCTGACCCTCCACAACCGCCGTTCTCGATCGACGCGCGGGAACTCGTCGAGGGAGATCCCTCCCGAGCGATAAGGCCTCTGTGAGTCGCAAGGATGGCTGTCTAACACGTCGCCGCAACCGACCGCCTGCGGCGGCGGCTGAGCGACCGATCCGTTGCGCAGATGCGACGGGTCGCGCGAGGGGCCACCTCTTTGGTTGAATCACACTGTCCCTCGCATGGCGGCGATCGGGGGTGCCCGTGTTCAAATCGTTCGAATCCCCGTATCTGAGGGTGACTGTGATCCTCTTGGTACTCGCGATCGTCTCAGCCGCTGGCGCTGTTCTGGTCGGTATCGACGACGATCCCCCCGGCACCGCCCTCGCGGTGCTCGCGGGGGGTATCCTCGTGACGGCCTTCGTTCACCATTGGCGCTCGCCCAAGCACTTCCTCGTGCTCTGCGCCATCTCATTCGGTCTCATCGTGATACTGACCGGGATGAGCATCGCGATCGACATCTCGCTCACGGGAGGCCGCCTTCCCGGATCTGCTGCTCCCGCAGTCGAGTCTGTGGGGAATGCCCTCGCCCTGATCATCGCGTTCCTCGCCGTGCCCTCCGCCTTCGTGGGGCTCGCGGGAACCCTCGTCGTATGGTTGGCTGGTCGGAGGGAGTAGCACTGCCCAACAAGCGCCTCTAGCCGACGGCGGTAGCGCTATCCAGCGCCCGGCCCCGGCTGAAGCGCATCAACGTTGAACGGCGATGTCCTTGGAACGTTCCCATCACAGCGATCGACACCCTAACGCTCACCGGAGCGCCGCCCGAGCCCGACGGCCCGGACGACCGTTCGGCATCTTCGCCCTCGTGGAGGTGGCGGGAATCGAACCCGCGTCCCCGGGCGACCGGCTGGGGCTTCTCCGGGCGCAGCCTGCGGTGAGATCTCGCCTCCGGGCCTCCCGCAGGCGGAGGGCCCGTCGGCCAGCCCGGTTCGCTGTCCGGCGACGGCCACCGGGCGGGGCCGCCGCCGCGAGCCTGCTCGGTGACGCCCGGACCCGGGTCGCAGGCGAACCCGGACGGACGGCCGCCTAGGTCTTAGGCAGCGAGCGCGAACTCGTGGTTGGCGCTTGTTTCGGTTCCCGGCTTTGGTACGAGGTTCCGGGGACCTCGGCCCGCTTCCCCCAGGCGGTACACGCCCAGGTCGAAGCCAGTGCACCCCCTATGCAGTTATCTGCCCCCAGTATACGCCGCACCCGGGAGGCGGAGCCGGGGACCTCGTTCACGGCCGTCGGGAGGTCGCCCGTTCGATCTCCCGGCGCTGCTCCCGTTCCACGATCGCTCGGCGCTTCTCGTACTTCCGCTTCCCGCGCCCCAGCCCCAGCTCGACCTTGGCGAGGCCGTGCGCGAAGTACACGCGGAGCGGGACCAACGTGAGGCCCCGCTCCTGGGTCTTCCCGAGCAGCCGGGCGATCTCGGCCCGGTGGAGGAGGAGCTTCCGGGGCCGCTTGGGCTCGTACCCCCGGACCTGGCCGGGCTCGTAGGGCGCGATGTGCATCCCCTCGAGCCACACCTCGCCGTCCCGGACCCGGGCGTAGGAGTCCGAGAGCGAGGCCCGCCCCGCCCGGAGCGACTTCACCTCCGAGCCCGTGAGGACGATCCCGGCCTCGACCCGCTCCAGGATCTCGTAGTCGTGACGGGCCCGCCGGTTCGTCGCGACCGTCCGCTCGCCCGCCCCGCGGCCCACGGCCGCGTCCTAGACGTCGAGGAACCGGCGCATCCCGATCGTGCTCGCCACCACCGCGACCACGGCGCCCGCGCCGAGGAGCCAGGGGATCGTGGCGATCACGTCGCCGTTGTCGATCAGCGGCAGGAACCCGATCTCGTTGCGGAGCCGGTCCACGAAGACCACCTTGCCGACGAAGAGCGCGAGGACCGCCCCCCCGGCGCCGAGCAGGCTCTCGACCAGGCCCTCGATGAGGAAGGGGATCCGGATCCGCCAGTTCGTGGCGCCGACGAGCTTCATGATCCCGATCTCCTTCCGCCGGGCGAACAGGCCCATCCGCACGGTGTTCGCGATCAGCGCGGTCGCCGAGACCAGCATGATCATCGCGACGGCGCCGACGCCGAACGAGAGCACGCGGATCACCGCGAACAGCCGGTTGAGGAACTCGCGCTGGTCGGCGACGGTCTCGATCCCCGGCTGGGCGCACCGGTACCGCCCGGACGCGTCCGGCTCGCACCCCAGGGCCGCCGCGACCTGCGCGAACCGCTCGGGGTCGCGGAGCTTCACCCGGAGCGAGGCGGGGAGCGCATCGGGGGTCACGTTGTCCACGAGCGCCCGCTGGTTGGCGAACAGGCGCTGGAACCGCTGGTAGGCCTCTTGCTTGCTCTCGTACTCCACGGAGGCCACGACGGGGAGCTCGAGCAGCGTGTCGGTCAGGTACTGGACGGTCTCGTCGTCGGCCTCGTCGGTGAGGTACACGGCGACCTCGACGTTCCCGGTGGCTGCCTCGATGATCAGGCGGAACTCCCGCCCGATCAGCAGCGCCATGCCGAACAGGAGGAGCGCGATGAACGCGGTGGAGATCGCGGCGAACGCGACCAGGCCGTTGCGCCGCAGGCCGACGAACGTCTCGCGGAAGTAGTAGTCGAGGCGCCGGAGCATCGCTAGGAGTACACCCCCCGGGCCTGGTCGCGCACGACCCGGCCCCCGTCGAGCTGGAGGACCCGGCGGCGCATCGCGTCGACGATGGCCTGGTCGTGGGTGGCCATCACCACCGTGGTCCCGATCCGGTTCACCTTGTCCAGCAGACGCATGATGTCCACCGAGGTGGCCGGGTCCAGGTTCCCGGTGGGTTCGTCCGCGAGCAGCACGAGCGGGCGGTTCACGACGGCCCGGGCGAGCGACACCCGCTGCTGCTCCCCGCCCGAGAGCTGGTCGGGGTAGTCGTTCAGCTTGTCGCCCAGGCCGACGAGCTCCAGGATCTCGGGGACCCGCTGGTCGATCACCGGCTTGGGCTTCCCGATCACCTCGAGCGCGAAGGCCACGTTCTCGAACACGGTCTTGTCGGGAAGCAGCTTGAAGTCCTGGAACACCACGCCGAGGTTCCGGCGGAGGTGCGGGATCTTCCAGTGGGAGAGCTTCGCCAGGTTCTTCCCGGCCACGTAGATCTCGCCCGCGGTGGCCTCCTCCTCCTTGAGGAGCAGGCGGATCAGGGTGGACTTCCCCGACCCCGACGGGCCGACGACGAACACGAACTCGCCCTTGCCGATCTCCACGCTCACGTCGGCGAGCGCGGTGACGCCGTTCCGGTAGGTCTTGGTGACGTTCCTGAGGCTGATCATGTCCTTCGAAGGTTCGGGCGGCGGGCCAGCGCCCGAGTCTACCAGCGGAACCCCCCGCGGGGAACGACCTCGGCCGACCGGGCGGTGCCCGTGAGCAGGGGCGCCGACGGGGCGCCGCCCGCGTAGGCTGGGGGGCCATGAGGGTGCTCCCGGCCCGCGCGGCGGGAACCGCGCCCGGGGCCGCGGCCCCCCGGGCGCCGGCCTGGGCCCGGGCGGCCGCGGGGCCGCTCCTGATCGCGGCCTCGGTGCTCTTCGCGCTCCGGGCGTTCGCGTTCCACGGCCTCCTCACGAACCAGCACCCCGACGTCCTCGCGTTCTGGCTGCCGCGGTTCGGGTTCCTGGGGAGGAGCCTCGCCGCCGGACACGTGCCGCTGTGGAACCCTTCGGAGCTGGCGGGCGCCCCCTTCGCCGCCGACCCCCAGTCCGGGTGGCTCTACGTCCCGGCGATGGCCCTGTTCTCGCTGCTCCCGCCCGCCGCCGCCACCCGGGCCCTGATCGTGTGGAACCCCCTCCTCGGCGGCCTGGGGCTGTACGCCTTCCTCCGGGGGGAGGGGCTGTCCCGGGCCGCGGCCACGGCCGGCGGGCTCTCCCTCGCCCTCGCGGTGTCGGCCTCGGTGATCGCGATCTCGCTCCCGTTCGCCGGGGCCTTGGCCTGGACCACGATCGTGCTGGTGGGGGCCGGCGGGTACCGGCGAGCCTCGCCCTGGTCGGCCAGGCTCGCGTGGCTCGCGCTGGCCGCGTTCGCCTGGGGCCAGCTCGCCGGGGCCCACATGAGCCACGGGCTCGCGATGGGCACGGCGCTGGTCGCGGCCTACCTCGTGGCCGGGTCGGTCCGGGACGTGCGCGCGGGGGCCCGTTCGCCCCTCCGGGCCGCCCTCGAGGATGCGCTGTTCCTCGCGGCCCTCCCCCTCGCGAACCTGGCCGTGCTCCTGCCCCGGGCCATGCTCGTGCAGCGGTCCAGCCTCCGCGAGGGCTACGCCTGGCTCGTCCCACCGCTCGAGGGCGCGGGCCGGGCCGCGGAGCGCCCGATCGCGAGCAACGGGGTGTGGGCGGGGTGGCCGTTCTCCCTCGGGAGCGCCCCCGGCGCCTACGTGGGGGCCGCGATCCTCCTCGCGGCGCCGGCCGCCTGGCGGGCCCGCGAGCGGCGCGCGCTGGTCGCGGCCTTCGCCCTGGTCGCAGCGGCCGCCTACGCCCTCACGCTCAACGCCCTGGTCACCGCGGGCTGGTTCCGTTCGCTCGTGCTCCGGATCCCCTACGGCGACGTGTACCTCCACAACCCCGGCCGGCTGCGCTACCTCGCGTACCTCGTGGTCCCGGTGCTCGGCGCCGTGGGGATCCAGGCCCTCGCGGACCGACCCCTCTCGCGGCGGCGGGCGCTCGCGTGGCTCGCGGCTCCCGCCGCGTGCTTCCTCCTCCTCCCGGTCCTGCTCGGCGCCCGCCCGGTCCGCTTCGCGCTCCTCGCGGTCGGGGTCCTGGCCGCCGCCCCGGCCCTCGCCGCCCTCGGCCGACGCCGGGGCGGGGCCCTCGTCGTGGTCGGCCTCCTCGCCGCCGAGCTCGTGGGGAGCGCCGCCTACTCCCAGGCCTACCGCGGCGGCACCGTGTTCCTCGGGCTCGAGGGCGAGGACCACCCGAACCTCCCCCCGGGGCCCCTCCGTTGGCCGGACGTGCGCGCCGCCGACTACACGCGCCCCGGGCCGATCGCGGCCTACCTCCGGGGGCGTCCCGAGCGGTACCTCACCTGGGTGCCCCCCGACGCCTACTTCGAGAAGGGCTACCTCTGGGCCCAGGAGCCGGGGGACTGGCCGATGCTCGCCAACAACCGCGGAACGCTCTTCGGCCTGCGGGACGCCCTCGGCTACAACCCGGTCCAGCCGGCCCGGTACTGGGCCTACGTCCGCGCCACGAACCCCCTCCCGGTCTTCTACAACGCGTCGGTCCTGGCCGATCCCACGCTGGAGGACGTCCGGCTGCTCGGCGTCCGCTACCTCGTCGTCCCCGAGGGCCTCCGGCCCCGCCGGCTCCCCGGGACGCCGGTGGCGAGCGACGACTCGTCCGGGACGGGGTACGAGCTGATCGAGGTGCCCGGGTGGGAGCCCCTCGCCTCCCCGGTCCCCGCCTGGCGGGTCGTGGACGGCCCGCGGCAGGCGCTCCGCGCGGTGCTCGAGCCGGGCTTCGACCCCGCCGCGCTCGCCGTGCTGGAGGAGGACCCGGGGATCCGCCCCGGCCCCGCGGGGCCGCCGGGCGCGGCGAGCCTGGAGGAGGCGACCCCCGAGGACCTCCGGATCCGGGTGGAGGCCCCGGGCCCGCGGATCGTCGTGGTGCGGACCAACCACGACCGGTACTGGCAGGCGACCGTGGACGGCCGGGCCGCGCCGCTCCTCCGGGCCGACTTCCTCCTCCTGGGCGTGCCGGTCCCCGCCGGGCGCCACGAGGTCCGCCTGGTCTACCGGGATCCCTGGATCGGGCGCGGGCTCGCGCTCTCCGCCCTGGCCTGGGCCCTCCTCGCCGCGGCGGCGCTCTCGGCCCGGTGGCGGGAGGCCCGGACCCGGCCCGAGCCCACCTGAACCCCGACCCCGCCGGGCCGCCCGACGCGGGGAGGGGCGGCCCCGGCCCTACCCCTCCCGACCGCGGCCGCGCTCGGCCGCCCGGCGCCGGAGCTCGGCCTCGATCAGCTCGTCCAGGTCGCCGTCGAGCACCCGGTCCACGTCGCCGATCTCGACCCCGGTCCGGTGGTCCTTCACCAGGCGGTAGGGCGCGAGGACGTAGGAGCGGATCTGGGAGCCGAACTCGATGCCCCGCCGCTCCCCGCGGAGCCGCTCCAGCTCCTCCTCCCGCTCGCGGCGCATCCGCTCGGCCAGCCGCGCCTTGAGGATCCGCATGGCGACGGCCCGGTTCTGGATCTGCGAGCGCTCGTTCTGGCAGGCGGCCGTGATCCCCGTGGGGAGGTGCGTGATCCGGACGGCCGAGTCCGTGGTGTTCACCGACTGCCCGCCGGGCCCCGTCGAGCGGTACACCTCGACCCGGAGGTCCTTCGGGTCGATCTCGATGTCCTCCTCGTCCTCCTCCTCGAGGAGGGGGATCACGTCGAGGCTCGCGAAGCTCGTGTGCCGGCGCTTCTGCGCGTCGAAGGGCGAGATCCGCACGAGGCGGTGGACGCCCCGCTCGGCCGAGAGCAGCCCGTAGGCGCCCCGACCGTGGACGATGAAGGTGGCGCTCTTGATCCCCGCCTCTTCGCCGGGGAGCACCTCGTCGAGCTCGGCCTCGAACCCCTGCCGTTCCGCCCACCGCAGGTACATCCGGAGGAGCATCTGGGCCCAGTCCTGGGACTCGGTGCCCCCGGCCCCCGCGTGGATCGTGGCCACCGCGTCGTGGGAGTCGTACTCCCCGCCGAGCAGGGACGCGAGCTCCAGCCGCTCGATGTCGGCGGCGAGCCCCTCCAGGAGCCGCTCGAGCTCGGCGGCGAGCTCGGGGTCCTCCCCCTCCTCGAGCAGCTCGTCGATGGCCCGGGCCTCCCCCACCCGGCGCTCGAGCCCCTCGTAGCGCTCGAGGTCGCCGCGGAGGCGGGCCAGGCGCGTCGTCAGCTCCTGGGCCCGGGCCGGGTCGTCCCAGAGCGAGGGGTCCGCGACCCGGCGCTCGAGCTCCGCCGCCTGGCGGCGCTTGGCCTCGACGTCAAAGGAACTCCTTCGCCGCCGCCACCCGTCGGGCGAGCTCTTCGATCCGTTCGCGCCAAGGAGTCACACCGGCATCGTAGCAAGCCGGGGCCCGCGGGCCCTGGCTCGCGCCGCGGCCGGCCGGCGCTCGGGCCCGACCCTAGTGCCTGATCGGCCAGAGGAGGATCGATGCGATCCCGGCGCCGATCCGCCTGGCGCGGCGCCTCCGCGCCGCGGCCCGTGCCATCCGAGCCGGCCTCGTGGCCCGGAAGGCCTCCGCCTCGCGCACCAGGTCGTCGATCCGGTACCGCGCGATCTCGTTCCCGACCACCCCAACCACCTCCTGGGGGCACGGTAGGGCGGACGGCCTTCGGGGCCGATGTCGCGCGGCACCGCTCCCGCGTGCCGTCCGCCACCTTCGCCGCGTGACGTACGACACAGGCGTTGGCCGGGGCGGTCTGCGACGCCGCCGTTTGCGGGGAGCGGGCCCGGAGGGGGATGCTTGCGCCGGTGGACGGGGCGGATCCAGGGAGGAGGGCGGTAGGTGGCCGGGCCCGAGCGCGTCCGACCTCGGCCGTCCTCGCGCTGGCCGCCGCGGCGCTCGTGGTCCTGGCCCCGGGTGCGGCCTTCGCGCGCGCGGAGGTCGGGCCGACCGTGGGCGGGTGGGGACGGCTGTCGGAGGACGGCGCTCGCCTCACGCTCCATCTGTGGGCCTCGTCGCCCGAGGGCTGGGAGGCCCTGCACCTGCTCACCGCCGCGCTCGGGCCCGGCGGCGTGGAGCAGATCGCCTTCGACATCGAGGACAACCTCCTCACGGTCTCCGGCCGCCCCATGGTGGTGGGGACCGGGGCCGCGGTCGAGGGGCGCCGGGTCCGGGTCGAGGCCGCGGACGTCGTCGTGACGACCGGCGGCGCGCGGATCGAGCTCACCCTCCGGGCGCGCGTCCTCGCCGGCCTGGAGGGCGGGGCGCCCCTCCGGCTCGGCGCCGAGGACGACCGGGGCCGACGGGCCTCGGTCGAGCGTGCGCTCGCCGTCGCCGGCGCCCGCCCCTCGCCGGTGGGGTGGGCGACGGTGGCCGGGGCCGCGTTCGGCGCCCTCCTGGTCGGTGTCCTCCTCGGGGGTGCCGTCTCCGCCAGGCACCATCCCCGCCGGGTGTCGGTGTACGCGGCCGTCCAACGCCGGATCGAACGGGAGCGGGCCGGCGGGGGCCGGCCTGGGGCCGGGACCCGCTAGCCATGGGAGGGCCGGGCCGGGGTCCACACCCCGTGGGGGGGCCGGGCGGCGTCTGGGCCCTGCTGGCCTCCCGGCCCCGCTCTCCCGACGCGGCCGACGTGTGGGAGGCCGTCGCCACCCGGATCGACCCGGCCCGGTCGCGGCCCCGCCTCGCGCCCGACGTGGAGATCAAGGAGTTCGCCCTCCGGTGGGGCGGCCGGTACGCGATGATCGGGAACCCCCGGGACCAGGTCTTCTACCGCCTCGACCCCGAGGACGTCGAGGTCCTCCGGCTCATGGACGGCACCCGCACGGTCCGCGAGATCGTGGTCGAGCGGTTCCGCGATCGGGGCGACCTCCACCTGTCGGGGGTCGCAGACCTGGTCGAGCTGCTCCGCCAGGAGGGGTTCCTCGACCCGCGCCCCGTGCGGGTGGACGAGGCGCTCCGCCGGGCCCTCGAGCCCGGGTCACGCATCACGCGGGCGGCGCGGCGGGCGCTCCGGACCCTCTCGATCGAGTGGCGGGGCGCCGACCGGCTGGTCCGCTTCCTCCACGACCACGGCCTGCGGCGCCTCTACCACCCCGCGGCGGTGGGCGCGATGGCCATCCTCTCGGCGGCCGGGCTCCTCGCGTTCGCCTCCGTCCACCGCTCCGGGGGGTTCGCGCTCACCGGCACCTCCCCCGTCGCGGAGTCCCTCGCGCTGCTCGCGCTGGGCTACCTCCTCACGTTCCTCCACGAGCTGGGGCACGCCCTCACCCTCGTCCACTACGGCCGCCGGGTGAAGAGCGCGGGCTTCATGCTCTACTTCGGCTCCCCCGCGTTCTTCGTGGACGCCTCGGAGGGCCTGATGCTCGAGCGGCGGCAGCGGATCCTCCAGGCGTTCGGCGGACCGTTCGCCGAGCTCGTGGCGGCGGGCACCGCCGCCCTCGCCGTGTGGGCCTTCCCGGAGGGGCCACTCGCCCCGACCCTCTACCGCTTCTGCGTCCTCAACTACTTCGTGCTGTTCATGAACCTGGTCCCGTTCCTCGAGCTCGACGGGTACTGGATCGCCTCGGACCTGATCCAGGTGCCGGACCTCCGGCAGCGGTCCCTCGCCTTCCTCCGCGAGGACCTCCTCCGGAAGCTCCGGGCCCGGGAGCCGCTGGGCCGCGGCGAGGTCGGCCTCCTCGCCTACGGGCTCGCCGGGATCGCCTTCACCGCGTTCTCCGTCTGGACCGCGGCGTTCTTCTGGTGGGTCATCTTCGGCGGGCTGGTGACCGCCCTCTGGCGAGGAGGCGCGCTCGGCCGCGCGCTGCTCCTCGCCCTCGCCCTGTTCGTCGGGGGACCCGCGATCCGCGGCGGGATCCGGGCGGCCCGGGCCGTCGGCCGGCGGGCCAGGGCGGCCTGGCGGCGGGCGCGCTTCCGGCTCGAGACCCGGTGGCGGGTGGAGGCCGCCGAGCTCATCGACGGGCTCGCGCTCTTCGGGGGCCTGGACGAGGAGACCCTCGGCGACCTCGCCGGACGGGTCCGGCTGCGGACCGTCCCCGCCGGGCGGGCGGTCGTGCGGCAGGGCGAGCGGGCCGACGCGCTGTACGTCGTGCGGCAGGGGATCCTGCAGGTCGTGGAGGAGCTCCCGGACGGGCGCGAGCGCGTGCTCCGGACGCTCGGCAGGGGCGAGTCCTTCGGCGAGCTCGGGCTGGTCGAGGCCGCGCCGCGCTCCGCGACGGTCCGGGCGAGCACGGACGCGGAGCTCTTCGAGGTCGACCGGGGGACGTTCGAGCGGCTCCTCGCGGACCGGGCTCGGCTGCCGGCCCTCCTGCCGACCGCCCAGGCGATCGAGGAGCTCCGGGCCCTGCCGTGCTTCTCGCACCTCGAGCTCGACGAGCTCGGGACGCTCGCCGCGCGCGGCCGGTGGATGCGGGTCGCCCCCGGGACCGAGCTCGTACGTCAGGGGGAGGAGGGCGACGCCTTCTACGCGGTGGGCTCCGGGCGGTTCGAGGTCCTCGAGGACGGGGTCAGGGTGCGAGAGCTCGGGCCCGGGTCCTACTTCGGGGAGATCGCGCTCCTCCGCGACGTCCCGAGGACGGCGACGGTCCGCGCGCTCACGCCGGCCAGGGTGTTCCGGCTCGACCGGGACGGGTTCCGCCGGGTGGTGGCCGGGGCCTTCGCCCGGGGGACGCTCCGTCCGGCGCCCGAGGCCGCCGGACCGTGGCAGCATTAGGGCGTCGGTTCGTCCCGGGGGAGGGCGCGGGCGTGGACTGCTGGCACTGCCGGAGGACCGCGGTGGGGGTCTGCCGCTTCTGCGGTCGCGCGGTGTGCGAGGACCACGTCCGGACGCTCCCCTACATCCTGGAGCTCCTCGCGAGCGAGCACACCCGGGCCCTCGTGGTCGAGGACGCGCTGTTCTGCGGCGAGTGCCGTCCCCGGCCCGACCTCCTGGACCTCCCCGAGCTGGACGAGCCCCGCGCCGCGGGGTCGGTCGGCGGGGGCCCCTCGGAGCCGCCCCGGTCGGGAGGCGCGACCCCGGATGGGGAGCCGGGCGGGTGACGCTGGTCACCTCCCCGAGGTGACGGCCGTCACAACGGGGTGTTGCCGGATATCACATCCGGACACGTGACGCAGGGCACAGAAGAACCGTGATGGGCGCCGGAGGATGCGAGGTGCCCGCCCGACGAAGGGGGTGACGAGGTGGCGGAGAAGAAGCAGATCACGCCGAAGGAGCCGGCCGCCAAGTCGACCAAGTCGCAGGCGACGAAGACCGCGGCGACCCGGGTCACGAAGCGTCAGCGCCGGCAGATGCGGCAGCTCAAGAAGTCCTGACGCGGCCTCGCGAGCAGGCGGGAACCGGGCCTCTCGGCCCGGTTCCTCGTTCCCAAGGAGGAGCCCTCCGCCCGATGGACGGACGCGCCACGGACACCCACCCCCTCGCGACGGTCGGCGCCGCGCCCTTCCCGGCGACGGGCGGGCTGGGTAGGCTTCGTGGCATGGCCAGGGCAGTAGCCCCCACCGTCGAGGGGATCGAGCGCGTGATGGCCGCCGCCCCGCCGTTCGAGGACGTCCCCCCGGCCACGCTCCGGCGACTCGCGGCCCGCGGCACGGTCCGCCATTACCGCGCGGGCACCTACCTGTTCCACCAGGGCGACGAGGCCACCAGCGTCCTGTTCCTGGTCGAGGGACGGGTCGAGATCAGCTCGATCTCGACGAGCGGGCACCGGCAGCTCCACACGACCGTCGAGCGGCCCCAGCTGATCGGCGAGCTGGGCGTGGTGGGCGAGCTCCCGCGCACGGCCTCGGCCCTGGCCCTCGACGACTCGAGGGTGTGGGCGACCGGCCACGACGTGTTCATGGCCTTCCTCGCCGAGGAGTGGAACGCCACGCGAGCCCTCCTCCGCGCCCTGGCCCGGCAGGTGCAGTCGCACGAGGCGTTCGTCGACGACCTCCTCTTCCTCGACCTCAAGGGCCGGGTGGCGAAGCGGCTGATCCAGCTCGTGAGCCCCTCGCTCGAGGAGCTCCCGGACGACGACGCGCTGGTCCCCTCGATCGTCACCCACGCCGACCTGGCGAGCCTGTGCGGCGGGAGCCGGGAGAACGTCACCCGCATCCTCTCGGAGTTCCAGCGGCGCGGCCTGGTGGGGAGGGAGGGCCGCCGGTACGTGCTGCGGAAGGTGGAGGCCCTGGCGAGGATCGCGGGGCTGTAGAGCCGGGCTGGCGGACGTCACCGGAGCCCGGTGCTGCGCGTCACGGAAGCCCGTCTAGCACCGTCGGTAGGTTCCTCCCCGAGGCAGCGGAGCGATGACGAGCGGGGCTGCCGCTGCCCCGAGAGCCACCGGCGAGGCACCCCCCTCTCCGGAACGAGGGCCGGCCGGGCGATCGCCCGGCCGGCCCGTCGGTTTTCCCCCCGCGCCCCGGCCTTCCCCGTTCCCTCGGCGCCCGTCCGGACCGAGCAGCGCCGCGGCGCGGGGTGTCGGAGGGCACCCCCGGCCGGTGGCCGCCGGCACCGAACCTGCCCCGCCGTGGGCCTAGGGTCGTCCCGATGGGGTGGGAGTCGACAGGAAGGGGGACGCCATGACCACCGGAACCCTCACCCTCGGACGCCCGGCGCACCTGCGGAGCATCGTCGCCGGCTTCACGGCGATCGGGCTCGCGGTCGGGCTCACGGTCGGGGTCCTCGTGACCCGCGAGGTCCTCGAGGAGCGGGCCGTCCCGACGGTCCGAGCGCAGTCGCCGACGGCGATCTGGGAGAACTCGGCCGCCGCCGTCCGGGAGCAGGGGGCGACCCTGCCCCAGCTCCGATCGGCGTTCGAGAACTCGACCGCCGCCGTCCGGGAGCAGGGCGCGACCCTGCCCTGGTACGTGGTCGCGGCCCAGGCCGGGTTCACCGGCCGCCTCGGCGGTACGACCTCCTCGGTCGGATCGGCGTTCGAGAACTCGACCGCCGCCGTCCGGGAGCAGGGGGCGGTGCTGCCCCAGGTCGGCTCGGCGTTCGAGAACTCGACCGCCGCCGTCCGGGAGCAGGGGGCCAGCCTTGCCGCGATCGCCTGGGTGCGCGCCGCCGCGTACTACGCGAAGCAGGGCCTGCGGTCGGGGCTGTCGAGCTCGATGCTGGAGAACTCGATGGCCGCGATCCGCGAGCAGGGCGCGACGCTCCCCTGGTACGCGATCGCGGCCCGGGCTGGATTCACCGGCCGCCTCGGCGGGGCCACGGAGGACGTCACGATCGTCCGCCGCCACGGGCACCTCACGCCGAAGTCGTCCGTCTTCGATGAGCCGAGCGGCGGGTCGGTGATCTCGGTGAACGGCCAGCCCTGCCGCCAGTGCCTCTGAGGCAGGGGCGGGATCCTGGTGCGGTGAGGGTCGGCGGGGAGCCCCCGCCGGCCCTCCGGCGAGGGGGCCACGGCGCTCAGGCCGTGGCCCCGTGGCACTTCTTGTACTTCTTCCCCGAGCCGCACCAGCAGGGTGCGTTCCGCCCGATCTTCTGGGACTTCGCCGCTCCCCCCGCGGCGGCCTCGGCCGCCCGCTCCCCCCGGTTCAGCGCGACCCGCTGCGGCCGCGGCCTGGCCGGCTCGTCCTGGCGGACCAGCTCGACGCGGTAGATGTAGCGGACGAACTCGCGGCGGATGCCCTGGACGAGCTCCTCGAACATCGCGTAGGCCTCGCGCTGGTACTCCGACAGCGGGTCCCGCTGCGCGTAGGCCCGGAGGTGGATCCCCTCCTGCAGGTAGTCCATCTCGTAGAGGTGCTCGCGCCACTTCGTGTCGATGATCGAGAGCAGCACCATCCGCTCGAGCTCCCGCATCACCTCGGCCCCGAGGGCCCGCTCCTTGGCCTCGTAGGCCTCGAGGGCCTCCTGGACCAGTCGCTCCGACACCTCCTCGGCGGACCCGAGCGCGGCGAGGTCGGCCTTGGTGGAGCGGACCGGGAAGATCTCCGACAGCCCCGCGAGGAGGCCGTCGAGGTCCCACTCCTCGGGGAACACGTCGGCGGGGACGTAGCGGGAGACGAGCTCGCCCACCACCTCGGACACCATCTCGAGCGCCTCGGCCCGGAGGTCGTGGCCCTCGAGGATCTTCCGCCGCTCGCCGTAGATGACCCGGCGCTGGGTGTTCATCACGTCGTCGTACTTGAGCACGTTCTTGCGGCGCTCGAAGTTCAGTTCCTCGATCTGCTTCTGCGCGCTCTCCACCGCCCTCGTGACCATCCGGGCCTCGATCGGCTCGTCCTCCGGCCACTTCAGCCGCTCCATGATCGAGGCGATCCGGTCGCTCGCGAACATCCGCATCAGGTCGTCCTCGAGCGAGAGGTAGAAGCGGGACTCGCCGGGGTCGCCCTGGCGGCCGGAGCGACCGCGGAGCTGGTTGTCGATCCGGCGGGACTCGTGCCGCTCCGTGCCGAGGACGTACAGCCCCCCGAGGGCCACGACCTCCTCGTGCTCCGCGTCCGTCTGCGCCTTGTACTTCCGGTAGATCGGCTCGAACTCCGCCTCGTAGGCCCGCCGCTCCTCCTCGTCCATCTCGAACAGGAGGTACCGGTCGTTGTCCCAGCCCTTCGCCGCCATCTCCTGGCGGGCGAGGTACTCGGGGTTCCCGCCGAGGAGGATGTCCACGCCCCGGCCCGCCATGTTCGTCGCGACGGTCACCGCGCCCTTCCGCCCCGCCTGGGCGACGATCATCGCCTCCTTCTCGTGGTGCTTGGCGTTGAGGACGTGGTGCGGGATGCCCCGGCGCTCGAGGTAGCGGGAGAGCTTCTCGGACTTCTCGATCGAGATGGTCCCGACCAGGACCGGCTGGCCGCGGGCGTGGCGCTCCGCGATGTCCTCGACCACCGCGCGCCACTTCGCCTCCTCGGTCTTGTAGATCACGTCCTGGTGGTCGACCCTGATCATCGGGCGGTTGGTGGGGATCTCGACCACGCTGAGGCCGTAGACCTGCTCGAACTCGGCCTGCTGGGTCTTGGCCGTGCCGGTCATGCCGGCGAGCTTCTCGTACATCTTGAAGTAGTTCTGGATCGTGATCGTGGCCAGGGTCTGGTTCTCCTCCTTGATGCGGACGCCCTCCTTCGCCTCGATGGCCTGGTGGAGGCCCTCGGAGTACCGGCGGCCCTCGAGGACCCGGCCGGTGAACTCGTCCACGATCTTGACCTCGCCGTCGCGGACGATGTAGTCGACGTCGCGCTTGTAGAGCTCCTTGGCCCGGATCGCGTTGTGGAGGTGGTGTACGAGGGGCGTGTTCACGTGGTCGTAGAGGTTCTCGATCCCGAGGTACTCCTCGACCTTCCGGACCCCCTCCTCGGTGATCGCGACCGTCCGCTTGGCCTCGTCGATCTCGTAGTCCTCGTCGCGCCGGAGCCGGGGCGCGATCCGCGCGAACGTCTGGTACCACTTCGCCGAGTCCGCCACCATGCCGCTGATGATGAGCGGGGTGCGGGCCTCGTCGATCAGGATCGAGTCCACCTCGTCCACGATGGCGTAGTGGTGGCCGCGCTGGACCGTGTCCTCCAGGCGCATGGCCATGTTGTCCCGGAGGTAGTCGAAGCCGAACTCGTTGTTCGTCCCGTAGGTGACGTCGGCCGCGTAGGCCGGGCGGCGCTGGGCGGGGGTCATGTGGGCCTGGATCAGACCCACCGTGAGCCCGAGGGCCCGGTAGATCGGCCCCATCCACTCCGAGTCGCGCTTCGCCAGGTAGTCGTTGACGGTGACCACATGGACGCCCTTGCCGGTGAGGGCGTTCAGGTAGGCGGGCATCGTGGCGACGAGGGTCTTCCCCTCGCCGGTCTTCATCTCGGCGATGTTCCCCTCGTGCAGCACGATCGCGCCCATCACCTGCACGTCGAAGTGCCGCTGGCCGATCGTGCGCCGCGCCGCCTCCCGGACGCAGGCGAAGGCCTCGGGCAGGAGGTCGTCGAGGGTCTCCCCGTCCGCCAGGCGTCGGCGGAACTCCTCGGTCTTCGCCGCGAGCTCGGCGTCGGAGAGCTCCTCGACCTCCGGCTCGAACGTGTTCACGATGCCGACGAGCTGCTCGAGGCGCTTCAGTTTGCGCCCCTCGCCGATCGTCGCGAGCTTGCTGATGACCACGGGGGGCCCTCCGGGGGGTCGGGGTTCCGCCCCTATCCTAGCCCAGGTCCGCGGGGACCCCGACCCGGGCCTCGCGGACCTGTACGGCGACGGCCACGGTCGGGAGGAGCAGCGCGGTCATCCCGAGCGCGAGCGGCGTGAACCCCACCGCTTCCAGCGCGAGCCCGCCGAGGAGGGCGGCGGCGGTCGAGGCGACGCTCGCCAGGAGGTCGGCCAGCCCCAGGGCCGCGGCCCGCTCCTGGGGCTCGGTCACGTCGCTGATCACCGCGGTGACCGAGACGTAGGCCGCGGACCACCCGAGGCCCACGAGGAACAGCGCCACCCCGAGGAGCGGGCCGCCCTGGAGGGCCGCGGCGAGGAGCGCCCCCGCCGCCGACACCCCGCCCCCGAGGGCGAGGCCGGCGCGGCGCCCCGCCCGGTCGACGAGCCACCCGAAGGCCGGGGAGAACGCGTACATGCCGACCAGGTGCCCGCTGATCGCCGTCGAGACCAGGAGGGCGCCGCCGCCGTGCCGGTGGATCACCACGGGGGTCACGCCCATGATCCCCACCATCGACATCTGGCTCACGGCGGTCACCAGGAGCGCCACCCGGAACGACGGGACCCGGAGGAGGCGGGACGGCGGGCGACGCGGGCCGGCCAGGGCCTGCGGCCCGTCGGCCGCCAGGTCCCTGGGATCGGGTCGGAGCGCGGCCACCAGGCCGCCGCCCACCGTCGCGGCGGCGGCCAGGAGGAGCCAGGGGGCGACGTCCGGGTCCGCGCCCCGCCCCTCCGCCAGGGCCCGGCTCGCCGGTACCAGGAAGGGGCCGGCCACGGCTCCGAACACGCCGGCCAGGAGGAGCAGGCCGACCGCCCTCCCCCGCTCCTCGACCGGGTGCATGTCGGCCACGGCGCCGCGGCCCAGCTGGGCCGCCCCCATCCCCAGGCCCAGCGGGACGGCGGCCGCCAGGAGCGCGGGGGCCGCCCCGATCCGCGCGGCGAGGGCCGAGGTCAAGGACCCCAGGGCCAGCAGGCCGTAGCCCGCGAGCAGCCCGGGGCGCCGGCCACGGCGGTCCATCATCGCGCCGAACACGGGGGCGCCCACGGCCGCCGAGCCCAGGGCGATCGCGAACAGCAGCCCCCCCGCCCCCTCCCGGCCCGTGAGGTCCACGGCGGCCACGGTCCCCACGGTGAGGATCCCCTGGGTGACGACGAGGAGGGCGGCCTGGGCGAGCGCCAGGAGCAGCGTGTTCCGCCGGACCAGGGCCGCCCGGTCCCGGACGGGCGGCGCGGGATGGGCCGCCGGCGTCACGTGATCTCGATCATCTTCTCCCGGACCGCGTAGACGACGGCCTCCATCCGGGAGTGGAGATGGAGTTTCTCCAGGATGTTGCGGATGTGGTTCTTGACGGTGTTCTCGGAGATGTAGAGCTGCCTCGCGATGTCGCGGTTCGCGAGCCCCTGCGCCACCAGGCGGAGCACCTCGAGCTCCCGCTCGGTGAGCCTCGGCCCAGGGACCTGGGGCCGGCCGCCCTCCTTCGAGACCTGGGCGAACTCGTTCAGGAGCTTGGAGGCCATCGAGGGGGAGATGCGCGATTGCCCGGCCCACACGGACCGGATCGCGTCGGCCACCTCCTCGATCGGGATCTCCTTCAGGAGGTAGCCGGACGCGCCGGCCTTGATCGCGTCGTACAGGTCGGCCTCCTCGTCGGAGATCGTGAGCATCACGATCTTGCAATGCGGGAGGAGGTCCTTGATCTCGCGGGTGGCCTCGATCCCGGACCGCTTGGGCATCCGGACGTCCATCAGGACGACGTCCGGCATGAGCTCCTGGGCCCGCTGGACCGCCTCGGCCCCGTCGGAGGCCTCCCCCACGAGCTCGATGTCCGGCTCATCGGCGAGGACCATCTCCAGGCCCCGGCGGAACAGGGCGTGGTCGTCGACGACCATCACCCGGAGCTTCTCGCCGTCGTTCCGCTCCTCGCTCACGTGCCTTCGGTCGGCGCCTCCGCCTCGGCCGCCTCCGCTTCCGCGGCCTCCTCGAGCCCCCCAGGCCCGGCCGATCGTAGCACGGCCCGCGGCCCGGGCCGTCGCCGCCGACGCTCGTGGTGGTCCCGGACCTGTCGCTCCAGCCGCTCCGCGAGGACGTCGAGGGCGCCGTCCACGTCCTTCGCCTCGGCCTCGGCGCGGAACGTGCGTCGGGGCAGGTGGAGCGCCCCCTCGATCCGGCGCGCCCCGTCGAGCCGCGGGTTGCGCTCCGCGATCACCTCGACCTCGAGCCGGACGGCTCGGGGCTCCATCCGGGCCAGCCGGGAGAGCTTCCGCTCGGCGGAGCGACGGAGCTGATCGGTGATCTGGACGCCGCGGCCCTTCAGCGACAGTTCCATGCGGACCTCCTCCGGACGACGGCGGGGCGGGGGCCGGTGGGAACGTGGGTCCCCGCCCGGCTGACCTGGTCTTTGCCCCCACACTCGCCTGCTGAGGGGATCGCCGCTCGCGCGGCTTAGCACCTTCTCCCGGTCCGGGCGGACCCGGCCGAGGCAGGGCTTACATCTAAACCGCACCATGCTCAGCGACCAAGGGTCACCTTACGTGGGTCGTTTCGCCTGCGGCTGGCATCGACTACCGGGGAGCCTTTCCCCGGGCAACCACAGACCCGGACGGGAACCCACGGCCCGAGTATAGCCGGGCCGGGAGCGGCCCCGGCAGGGCCCGGGCCGCTGTGAGCACCCCGACCTCCCGGGCCCCGGCCTCGACGAGGGCGTGCGCGCAGGCGGCGGCCGTCGCCCCGGTCGTGAGGACGTCGTCCACGAGGAGCACCGAGGCGGGCGGGTCCCGGACCGCCCGGAACGCGCCCCGCATCGCCCCCCGCCGCTCGACGACCGGCCTCCGGGCCTGCGGAGCGGTCTCCTCCACCCTGACCAGGAGCCCGACGACGGGGACGCCGAGCGCCCGGCCCACCGAGCGAGCCAGGACCTCCGCCTGGTCGTAGCCCCGCGCCGCCCGCCGCCGTCGCGACAGCGGCACCCAGGCGATGACGTCCGGCGTGGGCTCCGCCACCGCGGCCATCGCCGGGGCCAGCGCCTCGCCCACCCGCCGGTGGCCGGAGAACTTGAGCCGGTGGACCGCGGCCCGCGCCGGCCCCTCGTACGCGAAGGCCGCCCGGGCCCGGACGATCGGCGGGGGCGGACAGCGCGGGCAACGCTCGACCTCGGTGCCGAGGGGCAGCCCGCACCGCCGACACCAGGGCGGCGAGAGCGGGGAGAGACCGGCGCGGCACCGGCCGCAGAACGGCCACGGCCCCCGCCCGCAGCCCGCGCACCGGGGAGGGAAGAGCACCTCGAGCAGCCCCATCGCGGAGGCCCCGACCGTACCTCCCCGCACCGACATCCCACGGGCGGCGCGAGCGGCCGGTCGGCCCGAGGGGGCGCCGCACGGCGTCCCCTCGGGGGATCAGGGGAGCGGGACCTCGAGGACCCCGCGCTCCCGGCCCCGGCCGACCTCGATCCGGAGGCGGCCCTGGGAGCGGAGCAGCGGGTAGGCCACCACCGTCGCCTCCCGCCGCCCGGCGTCGAAGGTCTGCTCGACGATCGGCACCGGCTCGCCGTCCGCCGAGAGGCGGAGGGGGGGCAGCTCGGGGCCCTCGGCCGTGAGCCGGAGCTTCAGCGAGTCGCCCAGGAGGTCCAGCCGCTCGACCGCGACCCGAGCCCCACCGGTCGACACGAGCTTGGCCACCCGGACCTGGCCACGACGGACCGCGGCCCGGGGCCAGGGGACCGAGAACCTCCGGCCGCAGGCGATCCGGGCCGGGTGGCCGTCGACCTCGAGCTCGATCTCGAGGCCGTACCACCCGGGTTCCAGGTCGACGGTGGGGAACTCGAAGGGGACGAAGAGGTCCCGGCGGGGCGCCACGTCGACGACCGCCGGCCGGAGGCCCATCGGCCAGGCCTGATCGCGCCCCACCGCCACCACCCGCGCGCCGTGGATCCGGACCTGGTGGGGGTCGGGGTCCTCGCCGCGGAGGACGAAGGCGCCCTTGATCGTGGCCGGGGACCGGTCGTAGTGGGCCCGGACGCCGACCCCTCGCTCGACGATCACGCCGACCTCCGTCCGCCCGTGAGGGCCGCGAGCGAGGCGGCGAACGGCGGACGAGCCACGCCGGCCTCGGTCACGATGGCCGCGACGAGCTCCGCCGGGGTGACGTCGAAGGCGGGGTTCCGCGCGGGCGTCCCCGGGGGCGCCACGGGCACGCCGAGGGGGGCGGTCACCTCGGCCGGGTCCCGCTCCTCGACGGCGATCCCCTCCCCCGAGGGCGTCGCGGGGTCCAGCGTGGAGGTGGGGGCCACGACGTAGAGCGGGATCCCGTGGTGGCGCGCCAGCACCGCGAGCCCGTACGTCCCGATCTTGTTCGCCACGTCGCCGCTCGCCGCGATCCGGTCGGCCCCGACCACCGCGAGATCCACCTCCCCCGCCCGCATCAGGGCGGCGGCGGCGGCGTCGGGGATCAGCTCGAACGGGACGCCCAGCCGGCCGAGCTCCCACGCCGTGAGCCGGGCGCCCTGCCACACCGGCCGCGTCTCGCAGGCCAGGACCCGGACGCCCTTCCCCTCGAGGTGCGCGCGGTAGATGACCCCCTGCGCCGTCCCGATCCCGCCCGTGCAGAGCATGCCGGTGTTGCAGATGGTGAGGACGCGGGCGCCAACCGGGACGAGCTCCGCCCCCAGGCGCGCCATCGCCGAGCAGGCCAGCGCGTCCTCCCGCTCGATCCGCCGGGCCTCGTCGAGGAGGGCCGTGGGGACGTCGTCGCCGGGCCCGCAGGCCCGGGCCCGGGCCAGGACGCGCCCGACCGCCCAGCCCAGGTTCACGGCGGTCGGCCGGGCCGCGGCGAGGGCCCGACCGGCGGCCTCCAGGGCGTCGAGGCGTCCGGGCGTGGCCCCCACCCGCGCGGCCTCCAACGCGAGCCCGTAGGCCGCCGCGATCCCGATGGCGGGCGCCCCCCGGACCGCGAGGGTGCGGATCGCCTCGGCCACCTCCCCGGCCGTCCGGCAGGGGATGTGGACCACCTCCCTCGGCAGGCGCCGTTGGTCGAGGACCGAGAGCTCGAGGGCCCGCTCGAGGGCCCGGCCGCGCTCCTCCCGCCGCTCCGAGGCGGCGAGGGCCAGCGGGCGGATGGGCGGCTCGGCGGTGGCGCCCGGCGGGAGCCGCCCTGCGGCGCAGGCGACGGCCGCGAACGCCTGCTCCAGGGTGGGGGCGTGGGCGTAGATCCCGTGCGGCTCCCCCTCCCGCCAGCCCTCGGGCACCGACCCGGGCGGGTGGGCGTGGACCACGGCCCCCGGCCCCCGTTCCCGGTGGAGGCGGACGTGGATCCGGAGGTCCGACGAGGCCCCGGGCACGGGGTCGTCGAGCCCGCCCTCCACGACGTCCGTCGGCCCCAGGAGGTCGAGACGCGCGCCGGTCCGGGTGATCCGAAGGGTCCGGCCGTCCCACCAGGAGAGGTTCCCCTCGCTCCCGCGCACGAGGCCGGCGCGGGCCAGGGCCGCGCCTATGACCTGCAGGTCCCGCAGGTCCCCGACCGTCCGGGGGAGCTCGATCGGTTCCCCGACGGTCGGGGGCGGCTCGATCAGGTCCCCGACTCCCACGAGCGCAGGTACTCCTCCTGTTCCGGGGTGAGCCGATCGATCTCGATCCCCATCGCACGGAGCTTGAGCCGCGCCACCTCCGCGTCGATCTCCGCCGGCACGGGGTGGACGGCCGGCGCCAGGGCGCTGCCCTCCCGGGCGATCCACTCCACCGCGAGGGCCTGGTTCGCGAACGACATGTCCATCACGGCGGCCGGGTGCCCCTCGGCGGCCGCGAGGTTCACCAGGCGGCCCTCGGCCAGCAGGCGGAGCCGCCGCCCGTCGGCCAGACGGTATTCGTCCACGGAGCCCCGGATCCGCCGCCGGGAGACCGCGAGCTCCTCGAGCGCCCCCTTGTCGATCTCCACGTCGAAGTGGCCGGCGTTCGCGAGCACCGCCCCGTCCTTCATCACCTCCAGGTGCTCCCTCCGGATCACCGAGGTGTCCCCGGTCACCGTGACGAACACGTCGCCCTCGCGCGCCGCCTCCCGGAGCGGCATCACCCGGTAGCCCTCCATCGCGGCCTCCAGGGCCGGGAGGGGGTCGACCTCGGTCACGATCACCTGCGCGCCCATCCCCCGGGCCCGAGAGGCCACCCCCCGCCCGCACATCCCGTAGCCGCAGACCACCACCACCCGCCCGGCGAGCAGGAGGTTCGTGGCGCGGAGGATGGCGTCGATCGTGGACTGCCCGGTCCCGAACCGGTTGTCGAACAGGCGCTTGGTCCGCGCATCGTTCACCGCGACGATCGGATAGCGGAGCGCGCCGTCCGCGGCCATCGCCCGCAGGCGGATCACCCCGGTGGTGGTCTCCTCGGTCCCGCCCAGCACCTCGGCCACCTGCTCCGGCCGCTCCCGGTGGAGCCGCGAGACCAGGTCCGCACCGTCGTCCATCGTGATCCGGGGACGGCGGTCGAGGACCGCGTCGATGTGGCGGTAGTAGGTCTCGTGGTCCTCGCCGCGGATCGCGTGGACCGAGATGCCGTCCTGCTCGCAGAGGGCGGCGGCCACGTCGTCCTGGGTCGAGAGCGGGTTCGAGGCGCAGAGCGCCACCTCCGCGCCGCCCGCCGCGAGGGTCTCGACCAGGTTCGCGGTCTCGCTCGTCACGTGGAGGCAGGCCCCGATCCGGATCCCCTCGAGCGGCCGTTCCTTCTCGAACCGGTCCCGGATCTGGGCGAGCACCTTCATCTCGCCCCCCGCCCACTCGATCCGCTCCCGTCCCGCCTCGGCGAGGCCGAGGTCCCGCACGTCGCAGTCCATGCCGTCCACCCTTCCCTAGAGGAGCCGGAGGAGCTCCACGGTCACCCGTCCGATCACGTCCGCGGCCCGGGGCGAGGCCCGCAGCACCTCCTGGTGCGAGACCGGCGTCCCGGCGGCGTTCGTCACGAAGCTTATCCCCACGACCCGCAGGCCCAGGGCCCGCGCCGCCACGGCCTCGGGCACCACCGACATCCCGACGACCGTGGCCCCCGCCCGGCGGAGGAACTCGACCTCGGCGGGGGTCTCGTAGGACGGCCCGGGGAGCGCGGCGTACACCCCCTCCCGCACCGCCTCCGGACCGAGCACCGCCCGGGCCGCGGCGAGCGCCGCGTCGGTGAGCTCGGGGTCGTAGACCTGGGAGAGATCGACGAAGGCGGGGGAGCCATCGGGCATCCGCCAGCCGCGCAACGGGTTCTCCCCCATCAGGTTCAGGTGGTCGCGGAGGATCACGATCGCACCCCCCGGGACCGAGGGGTCGACGCCGCCCGTGGCCGCCGAGAGGATCACCGCCCGGGCGCCGAGCTCCGCCGCCACCCGGGCGGTGAGGGACGCCATGGCCATCCCGTGCCCCTCGTAGTAGTGGACGCGCCCCTGGAAACAGGCGAGGGGTCGCCCCCCGAGCCTTCCGAGCCACAGACGGCCCGCGTGGCCGGGGACCGAGGGCGGGGGGAACCCCGGCAGCTCCCCGTAGGTCACCTCCACCTCGTCCCCCGCCCCCGCCAGCTCCCGGGCCACCCGGAGGGCGTCGCCGAGCCCCGAGCCGAGCACCAGGGCCGCGGCGGGGACGAGGTCGGTCCGGGCCCGCACGGCCGCCGCCACCCGCTCGGGGACGCCGTCCCCAGGGCCGGGGCGCGGGGGGCCCATCAGCCCCCCGGGCCGCCGCCGGCGAGGGCCCGCTTGAGCCGGTCGATGGCCTCGATCGGCGTGGGGTCCACGCCGCGGAGCAGCGCCAGGTACACGCTCACCAGGTCCCCCGTGGCCACCAGCGTGAACAGGCGCGCGAGGTCCGAGCGCCCGCTCGCCCACACCTCCTCGGCCTCGGCCCCCGCCTCCCGGGCGACGCCGATCGAGAGCGGGAACCGGGCGGCGACGTCGGGATGCTCGCCCCGGTGGCGGAGGGCGACCAGGAAGAACCCCCGCCCGGCCCCCGCCGACCATCCCACGACCTCGTTGTGGTCGAGCTCGGGGAGGGCGGAGGCGAACGCCGGGACCTTCGCGTTCTCGTTCAGGTTCGTCTTCCAGCGGAGGGCGGCCGCTGCGCCGATGCCCTCGGCGCCCCAGATCACGGGGACCCGGCCCTGGAGCCGCCCGGCGAGGGCCTTCGCGGGGTTCCTGGGCCGGGCAGGCCCCAGGCGGTCGAGGAGCTCGGCGAGCTCGCGACGGGTCTCCTCCACGTCCTCGCCCACGGGGGGGAGGATCCCCATCGCCTCGAGCGCGCCGACCGCGGCGAACGTGAGGTGCCCCACGGCGGCCCGGGGGGCGATGAGCCCGACGGGCAGCCGGACCACGGCGGCCCCCGCCTCGGCGGCGAGCCGGGCGAGCGCGCCGCCCGACGTCACGGCCAGGGCCCGGCACCCACGGCGGACCGCCTCCTCGAAGCAGGCCAGGGTCTCCGCCGTGTCCCCGGAGTAGGAGGAGCCCACGACGAGCGTGCGCGGCCCGCAATGGCCGGGCAGCTCCGGCCCCCGGACCACCTCGAAGGGCAGCCGGAGGCGGCCGCGCCACGCCGCGCGGAGGAGGTCCCCCGAGATCGCGGAGCCCCCCATCCCGCACAGCACCACCGCCTCGAGGCCCTCCGCGGGGGGCAGGTCGGCCGCGGCGCGCCCCAGCTCGTAGCCGGCCCGGACGTCCTCCGGGAGCCGGAGCACCGCCTCGAGCATCCCCGAGGGATCGGCGCGGGAGAGGGCGGCCGCGTCGTCCAGGTCCACCACGCCCGAGCTCAGCGGCGCCGGCCCCCGCCGGCGGGCTTCTCGGCCTCGTCGATCAGCATCACCGGGATCCCATCCCGCACCGGGTACCGGTAGCCGCACTCCCCGCGGCACACGATGCGCTCCTCGTCCTCGAGGTACTCGACCTCGCCCCGGCAGTTGGGGCAGACCAGGAGCTCGAGCAGCTCGGGGTCGACGCTCACGACGCCTCCTCGGTCCCGCGGATCAGCCGCAGCACGAGCGCCGTCTTCTCCTCGAGCAGCTCCCTGGTCCGGGCCTCCACGTTCAGCCGGAGGAGCGGCTCGGTGTTGGACGGCCGCACGTTGAACCACCAATCGTCGAACTCTACCGTGAGCCCGTCGAGCCGGTCCTGCCGGCCGTCCCGGAACGCCTCCGCCAGCCGCTCGATCGCGGCCCGCTGGTCCTCGACCCGGGAGTTGATCTCCCCCGAGTCGTGGTAGCGGCGGTAGGGCTCGAGGAGCTTCGACAGGGGCAGCCCGGCCTCGGACATCCGGCCCAGGACGACGACGGCGGCGATCAGCCCCGAGTCCGCGTTGTGGTTCTCGCGGAAGTAGTAGTGGCCGGAGTGCTCGCCGCCGAAGACCGCCCCGGTCTCCGCCATCACCTGCTTGATGAACGAGTGGCCGACCCGGGAGCGCACCGGGGTGCCCCCGTGCTCCCGGATCACCTCGGGGACCACCCACGAGCAGATCAGGTTGTGGACGATCTTCGCGCCCGGGTGCCGCTCCAGCATGGCCTCGGCGACGAGCGCCGTCACGAGCGAGCCCGAGACCCCCTCCGCCCGTTCGTCCACCAGGAACACCCGGTCGGCGTCGCCGTCGAAGGCGAAGCCCACGTCGGCCCGGTGCTCGAGCACGGCGCGCTTCAGGTCCTCCTGGTTCCGGGGGTCGATGGGGTCGGCGGGGTGGTTGGGGAACGTTCCGTCGAGCTCGGGGTAGAGGTGGACGAGCGTGACCGGGAGCCGCGACATCACCGCCGGCACCACGAGCCCCCCCATCCCGTTCGCGGTGTCGACGACGACCGTGAGGGGCCGCATCGCGGCGGGGTCCACGAACGAGAGCACGTGCTCCACGTAGCGGTCGAGGAGGTCGCGCCGCTCCACGCGCCCCGCCCGGGGGGCCGGCGGGTACTCGTCGCGCTCGGCCAGGGCCCGGATCTCGGCGAGCCCGGTGTCCTGCCCCACGGGCCGGGCCCCCGACAGGCAGAACTTGATCCCGTTCCACTCCGGCGGGTTGTGGCTCGCCGTCAGCATCGCCCCCGGCATGCCGAGCTCGCCGGATGCGAAGTACAGGAGGTCGGTGGAGACGAGCCCGAGGTCCACGACGTCCGCCCCCCGCCCGGTCACGCCCTCGGCGAAGGCGTTCCGGAGCGCCTCCGAGGAGAGCCGGCAGTCCCGGCCCAGGAGGATCCGGGGCTCGCCGCAGAAGTGGGCGAAGGCGGCCCCGATGCGCCGCGCCACGTCCTCGTCGAGCTCGTCGGGGACCACGCCGCGGACGTCGTAGGCCTTGAAGATCCGGCTCAGGTCGCGGGACGCCACCGGCGGCCATCGTACCCGAGGCGGGGCGCGCGGGACCCTCGTGGGAGCGGTCCCGCGCCGGTCCGGAGGGGGGTCCGGCGACGCCTGGCTAGGAGCGGGCCTCGACGACCATCCCGATCACCGAGCGGAGGGGGATCTCCTCGCCCTCCCTCGTCCACCACTTCGCCTCGCACGCGTGGCAGGTGGTGAACCGGAGCTCGGCGCCGTTCACGGTCATCGAGATCGTGATCAGCTCCCCGGTGCTGCACACCGGGCAGGTCCCTGCGGTCTTGGGGTCGCGCGTCATCTCGGTCCGATGGTCGGCGACGGCGGGCCGTCCGACCATAGCCCGAGGACCTCATTTCCCTCGACCGCCGTTCCCAGCGCCGCATCGCCCGATCGGTGGACGGGCCATCCCCCGTCCGGGGACGGTCGGCCGCAGGTCCGGGCCGGACGGCGGGGGACGGGTCAGGGGACGCGGGCGCCGCGCTCGTCCCGTACCGACCAGCCGCGGGGCGGGGTCAGGCCGTCGACGTGCGCACGGCAGAGGTCCAGGAGGCTGGGGTCGCGCTCCGGCGCCAGGTCGCCGACCACGACCTCCCGCGCCTGGTAGCGGAGCGCGACGGTCGCGACCGGCGCCTCCTCGCAGCGCATCCGGGAGCAGGTCCGCATGCCCGTATCCTGATCACATCCGTGTGATCCTGCAAGCATCGGGCGCGACGCGATGCCCGCCCGACCGCGGCCCTCAGACGATCAGGACCTTCGTCCCCACGGGGACGATGCCGAAGAGCTCCTCGGCGTCCTCGAGGTACATCCGGATGCACCCGTGCGACGCGTAGGTCCCGATCGAGTCGGCGTCGTACGTCCCGTGGATCCGGATCCCGGGGGCGTCGAGGTAGAGCGCGTGCGTGCCGAGGGGGTTGCCGGGCCCGGGCGGGATCACCAGCGGGAGGCCCGCCCCCCACCCCTCCGGGGCCGGGTTGTACCAGGTCGGGTTCTCGCGCTTGTCGACCACCACCCACTCCCCCGGCGGGGTCACGTACGGCGGCCGCGCGGTCGCCACCGGGTAGGTCTTCACCAGCTTCAGCCCCCGGTAGAGGTAGAGCTCGTTCCGGGACCGGTCCACGACGATCGTGTAGCCCAGGCTCGCCTCGGTGACCTCGGGCTCCACGTCCTTCACCGGGAGCGACACGCGGGCACGTCCTTCCTCCAGGGCCCGCCGGATCCGCGCCAGGGCCACCCGTTCCTTGAGGGCCTGCCCGACCCGGGACCGCTGCAGCAGGACCTGCCCGTCCTCCAGGCGGATCGCCGCGTCCCGGGCCGGCTCGGCCACCGCCCGGTACACCTCCTCCACGAAGGCGCGGACGGCCGCCTCGTCGTAGGAGTAGCCGACGGCGACGCTCCGCTCGACCGGGATCCCGCGGAACCGGTGCCAGAACCTCGCGGGGAGCGGGAACCCCTCGGCCACCGCCAGGGCCCGCTCCACGGCTCCCTCCACGTCGGCCCGCATCCCGAGCTCCCTCGGGGTGACGACCCACGACCGGTCGGCGGCCGTGACCACGAGCTCGCGGTCGAGCGTCCGGTCGACCAGGGAGGCGACGGCCCGGATCGCCTGCCCGCGGGTCATGCCGGAGACGTCGATCCCCTCGATCTCCACCCCCGGGAGGATCCGGTCGGCCCGGGCCGTCTCGTAGCGGTAGGCCGCCAGGGCGCCCCCGGCCCCGACGACCACGAGCGACGCCAGCACGATCAGCACGACGGGGAGGCCGCCCCCGAGCATCCGCCGCGCGTGCTTCCCCCGGCTCATCGTCGTCCGCTCTCCTCGTACCCGTTCAACGCCTCACGCATCCGTAGGGTTCCGCCCCGGGCCCGGCCCGCGCCGCCGCGGGCCTCGCCCCGGGCGGTCGACCCGGCCCCGGTCCATCCTAGGACAACCCGCCGGACCCGCGGCTCACCGGGGCCGCTCCGCGACCCACCGCTCGGGCACCGGGACCCCGAGCGCGGCGGCGTAGCCGGCGAAGCCCTCCCGCCCGAGGGAGTTCGACGCCGAGGCCGCCACGAAGGTTCCCTCGGGGGCGACGGCCAGCACCGCGGCGCCCGGCAGGGCCTCGACGAAGGCGGCGGGCGCCGCCACGGTCGAGCCCCCGGGCACCTGGACCACGGTCAGCGCCGGCGGGGCGACCGCGCCGACCCCGGGGAGGGCCACCAGGGTCACGGCCACCGGCGCGCTCCCCGGGTTCGCGAGGACCAGGCGCGGGTGGGCGGGGCGGCCCGCGACCGCGGGGAGGACGACCCAGGCCCGGGCCGGCACGGCGGCCCCGGGCACCACCGCCTGGTCCCCGCTCGGCCCCGTGGAGCGACGGACCGCCGCCACGCCAGGGGCGCCGGCCTCCGCGTGGACGTCGAAGGTCGCGGCGCCCTGGGCGAGCACCGGGTAGGTGCGAGCCGACGATGGGGCCTGGGCCTCGTCCTCGAGGCCTTCCGCGATCGCGGGCCCCTCGGGCCCCAGGACGCTCACGCCGAAGCGCGCGTCCCGCTCCTCGCCGACCGCGGTCACCACGAGCTCGGACTGCCCGGAGCCCCCGGCCCCCGGCAGGAGCACCCGCCGGGCCGCCGCCGGGATGCCCACCGCGCTCCGCACCTGCCGCTCCTCGCCCGAGAACACGAGCGAGGCCGCCGCCACCCTTCCCACCCCCACGTCGACCAGGGCCGACACCGTCCGCTCGCCGAGCTTCACCTCGTTCACACGGAAGACGGCGGCGCGCCGCGCCGGGAGCACGACGTCCGACCACTCCTTCGTCGTCACCGGGGGACCCTCCTCGGTGAGGAGCGTGATCGTGAGCACCGCGTCGACGGCGAACGGGTTCATCACCACGAGGGAGGTCTCCTCCCCGCGCTCCGTCTCCCCGTCCGGGAGGATGAGCCGGCGGGCCGGCGCCCCCGCGCAGGCCTCGGCGGCGACCCCGTGCTCCCGGCCCCCCGCGTGGGCCACCCACCCCGCGGCCACCCACCCTCCGAAGTACTCGACGTACGTGGCGGCCTCGCGGGCCTCGGCCGGGACGTCGGCCCGGAGCGTCTGGCCCGCGGGGACCTCGAGGAGCCGCGGCTCCCCCGCTCGTCGCCCGGAGAGGGACGTGAGCCGCACCGGGACCGGATCCTCCCCCGGGTTCGCCAGGATGACCCCGACCGACCACCCGGGCCCGCCGCCGTGCGGGCAGAGCCAGGCGCCGGAGGGAGCGCGGCCCGGCGCGGCGGGGGCCGGGGGCCGTGGCCCCACCTCGCGCTCGAGGTAGACCGCACCCGTGGCCACCGCGAGGACCGCGAGCGCCGCCGCGAAGAGCTGTCCCCGGCCGCTCATCGCCCCGCCGGCTTCCGCGTGAGCCACAGCGCCGCGGCCCAGAGGACCCCGAGTCCCACGAGACCCACGGTCCGGGCGCCTCGTTCGGGCGGGATCACCCGGAAGGGCCCCGACGGAGCCTCGAACGCGGTGGCCCAGCCGAACGCCTCCCAGGGCCGCGCCGTTCGGTCTCCGAGCCGCATCCGCCACCCGGGCTGGAACCGCTGGGACAGGTAGACCAGGCCCTCCCCCGTTCCCGTCCCCAGGGCCGCGCCCGCCGCCGCGTCGAGGGGCACGGCGCGCGGAGCCGGCAACGGCGGGAGCGCGGAGAGGTCGTCCCCGCGCGCCGCCTCGGCCCACCCCGGCGCCGGCACGAGCGCCGCGACGGGCAGCGGTCGGGCGTTCCGGTAGATGACGAGGCCGCCCGCCGGGACGAGGTCGAGATCGAGCTGGGCGTCGAGGGCCGCCCGGGCTCCGGAGGGGAGATCCCCCTCGGCGGCGACGACGTACCGGATGCCGAACGGCGCCAGGAGGGAACCGCCGTGACGGGTCGTGCCCGACAGGATCTCGCCGAGGGCGGCCTCGAGGGCCCCCAGGGCGCGGGGATCCTCGCCCCGGCCCAGATCCAGGGCCCGGACCCCGGCCCGGTCCCGCACCGCGTACCGGACCGAGGAGGAGCCCGCCTCGACCAGGCCCTGCGGGTCGCCGCCGGGCGGCGGGAGGGGCTCGCCCCCGGCCCGCCCGAGCCACAGGACCCGGAAGGGGGTCGTTCCGTCGGAGGCGATCACGGGCCAGGCCGGCGGGAGGGCCCCGGGCCGCACCGCCCAGCCCCCCGCGGCGGCCGCGACGGCCTGGGCCCCCACCCCCACGACCACCGACCCGGCCAGCAGGGCGGCGACGACCTGCCGGTACCCGAAGGCTTCCCGGACCACCGCCCCGAGCGTCGCCCGCACCCCGAGGCCCACGAGCGTGGCCTCGGCCGTCGCGGCCAGGGCGGCGTAGGCGGGCGCGTTGGCGGCCGG
>DATMBJ010000035.1:0-9412 GCA_035559315.1 Actinomycetota bacterium | reverse complement strand
GAACGCCCCGGCGAGGAACGCGGCGCCCGCGACGAGCGCCGCCACGCCGAGCGCGGCGCCCGCGACCAGTCGGCGGCGCCGGGCCCGGCGGCGGCGCTCCAGGGCCCGGCGTGCGGCGAGCTTCGCGAGCTGGCGTTCCCGGCTCCGCCTGGACACGGGGGAAGAGGTTACCGGTCCGCGCGCGGATGGGCCCCGGCGCCCGCGGGGGAGCCCCTCAGGGCGTGGGGTCGAGGATCAGGGGCGGGCGGGGTTCCTGGGTGAAGTCGAAGGCGGCGGCGATGTCGCCCAGGATCGGCACCTCCTCCCGCACCGTGGGGCGCGGGTCGGGGCGCCCGTCGGTGGCGGGGTCGAGCCGCTGGCCGCCGAGGAACCGGTCCTCGATCAGCTTGAGGTACGCATCGAACGAGAGCGTCTGGTGGTCGATGTACCCGCGCTTCGCGTAGGGGGAGATCACGAGCCCCGGCACGCGCAGCCCGTAGCCGTTCTCGTCGACCCTCGGGGGCTCGACGTGGTCGTAGAACCCTCCCCAGTCGTCCCAGGTGAGGAAGATGGCGCTCCGCTCCCAGAGCGGCCCCCGCATCACGGCGTTCACCACCCGCGTCACGAAGGCCTGGCCGGCGCGGATCGTGCCCCGCGACGCCGGGTGCTCGTTCACGCGGTCGCCGCCCACGATCCAGACCACCGAGGGGAGCGTCCCCTCCGCCGCCGCGTGGAAGAACTCGTCGTGGGTCCGGATGTTCCCCACCGAGCCGTTCTGCTGGACCGTGGTGAACCCCGGCAGGGGGTTCTTCCCCGACGGGGTCCGCCCGGTGTCGTAGCCGCCGTCGTCGGTCGGCTCGCAGGGCGGCAGGACGCACGTCTCGGTCCCCACGTAGTAGGCCCAGGGGACGCCCGCCCGGTCGAGGAGGTAGGTGATGTCGGTCCAGGCGTACACCGGCGGGTCGCCGTAGCGGTGCTGCTGGCCGGGCCCGCGGAGCTCCACGTCCGAGCGGCAGGACATCGGGTCGTACGGGTCGGTGCACGACGCCGACCAGGCCGAGACCAGGAACAGGTGCGCGGGGAGGGTCCAGGAGTCGACCGGCGCGAACATCCGGTCCTGGAGCACGAACTCCCGGGCGTAGGTCCAGTAGTTGGGGATCTCGCGGTCGTCGTGCCAGCTCATCACGTCGGGCTGGTGCCGGGGGCCGGTGAGGCGGAGGCACCGCGGGGTGAACCGGTCGACGCAGAACTTGTCGTTCCTGGGCAGGGCCCGGATGAACCCGTCCATCCGGCCGCCGTTCACGTCCGTGATCGCCGCCTCCCGGTCGTGGGGGCCGCCGAGCTGGCGGAGGAGCGAGGAGTGGTAGGTGCACGACGGCCGGCCGAGGACCGGGTCGGGGACGCAGGCCCGCGGCCGGCCGTTCACGCGAGGCAGGCCGTCGGCCCCGGGGAACGTCCCGAAGTAGTGATCGAACGAGCGGTTCTCCTGGACGACGAAGATCAGGTGGTCGAGCTTGAAGATGCCCTCCGGCTCGGCCTGGGCCCGCGCCGGGGGCGCCTGGGCCGGGCCGCGGACCGAGCCGCCCACGAGCAGGGAGAGGAGGGCGAGCGAGAGGACGACGGCGGCGCGGCGCGGGCTCCGGGCGGACACGGCCCAACAGGGTACCCCGAGGTCGCTCCCGGACGGTGGAACCTCGGGAGGTTCCTCGCCTCGAACGGGGGGCGTTCGGGCCAGAGGGTCGGGGCGAGGTGCATCGGGCTCCCGCCGTTCCACGCGGCTCCGGTCGTTACACATGCGAGGTCCGGATGCGGTGTATCGTTGTATATATGCGAACGAACATCGACATCGATCCGGAGGTCCTCCGAGAGGTCCAGCGGCTCACGGGGGCCAGGACCAAGCGGGAGGCCGTGGACATCGCGCTCCGGGAACTCGTCGCCCGCTACCGGCGGGCGGGCATCCTGCGGCTCCGCGGGAAGGTCCGCTGGGAGGGGGACCTCGAGGCGAGCCGCCTCGGCCGCCGGTGATCGTCGTCGACACGAGCGTCTGGATCGACGTGCTCAACGACCGGGACACGCCCCAGGCCCGGCGGTGCACGCAACTGCTCGAGGACGGGGCCCCCCTGGCCCTCACCGATGTGATCTTCACCGAACTCCTCCAGGGCTTCCGGTCCGAGCGCGACGCGGCCCGGGTGGAGCGGTACCTGCGGTTCTTCCCCGTGCTCCGGCTCGAGACGCTCGACGACTTCGCGCTCGCCGCGCGGCTGTACCGGCAGGCCCGCCGAGCGGGGGTCACGGTGCGCAAGACGCTCGACTACCTGATCGCCGCACCGTGCGTCCGCGACGGGGTCCCCATCCTCCACGCCGACGAGGACTTCGACCGGCTCGCGTCCTGCACCGCCCTCCGCGTGTTCCGGTAGCGGCTACCCGACGCGCCCCGCGAGCATCTCGATCGCCAGACCGTCGAGGATGTCCGTCTCGGAGACGAGGGCCCGGTCGAACCCCGCGCGGCGCATCACCGCCACCAGGACGACCGCGCCCGCGACGATCACGTCCTCCCGCCCCGGGGCCATCACCGGGAGCGCCGCCCGCTCGGGCGTCGTCATCCGCGCCAGGTCGAGCAGGACCCGCTCGGCGTCCCCGCGCGAGAGCCACGAGCGGTGGATCGCCTCGGGGTCGTAGAAGGGGAGCCCGAGGGCCAGGGCCTGGACGGTGGTCGCGGTCCCGGCGACGGCCACGAGCGTCCGGGCCTCGCGGAGCGGCACGGCCCGCTCGGCCTCGTCCAGGGCCCGCTCCACGTCGACCTCGATCGCGCCGAGCTCCTCCGGGGTCGGAGGGTCGTGGCGCACGTGGCGCTCGGTGAGCCGCACGCTCCCGATCCGGAGCGACGTGCTCGCGACGGGCCGCTCCCGCCCCAGCACGAGCTCGGTGCTCCCCCCGCCGATGTCGAGGACCAGGAACGGGGCGGGCTCCTCGAGCCGCCAGGTGGCGCCGAGGAACGAGAGCTCGGCCTCGCGCTCGCCGCTCACCACCTCGAGCTCGGTGCCCGCGTGGGCCCGGACCGCGGCCTCGAACGCCTCCCGGTTCTCCGCCTCCCGCACCGCGGCGGTGGCCGCGACCCGGATGCGCCAGGCGTGGAGGGCGCGGGCCCGCCGGCAGTAGCGGGCCAGGACCTCGACCGTGCGGTCGAGCGCCTCGGGGTCGAGGCGGCGGGTCGCGTCCACCCCCTCGCCGAGCCGCGTGATCACCATGTCCCGGGCCAGCTCGGCGTAGCCGCCGTCCTCGAGGGGCTCCGCGACCAGGAGCCGGATCGAGTTCGTCCCCTGGTCGATCGCGGCCACCCGCCCCGGCCGCTCCTCCGGGTGGACCGGCTCGATACGCTCGGCGACCCACCGCCCGACGGGGTCGTCCCCCCCGGCCAGGTGGTAGGCGTAGTGCGCGTGGAGGCACTTCACGCCGGTCCGCGTGCCCCCCACCCCGCCCCACGACTCCGCGCCGGGCACCTCGGCCCCCCGCTCCCGGGCGTAGGCGCGGTGGGCGGCCTCCAGGGCCTCGTCGAACGCCTCGTCCTCCTGGAGCCGCTCGTTCAGCCGCCCGATCCACCCCGCGGCCTCGAGCCGGGCGACCGCCTTCACCGCCCGGGGGCACGTGAGCCAGTAGAGCGTGGGGAACGGCTCGCCGTTCACGTCCAGCGGACGGTTGCGGATCACGAGCGGATGGCCGTCGGAGCAGCGCGCGACCACCGTGAACGGGGTGGTCGGTTCGCGGCCGAGCTGCTCCCGGACCGTCCGGAGGTCGCTTCGGCGGAGCTCGCCCACGCCGGGGAGGCTACCCCGGCTACTTCCGCTTGTGCTCGACGGAGCGCTTGTAGTCGACCTGGCGCTCCTCGCTCTGGCGCATGAAGCGCTTGAGCATCTGCTCGAAGCCGGGGTCGGTGCCGCGGCGGCGGGTGAGGCGGGGCTGGGGGTCCATCAGGGCCTTGATCGAGAGGTCGATCTTCCCGTCCTCCTTGATCGCGGTGACCTTGGCCTTGACCAGGTCCCCCTCCCGGAGGTGCTCCCGGACGTCCTTCACGTAGTTCCGGTCGATCTCCGAGATGTGCACGAGCCCGAGCTTGCCCCCCTCGAGCTGGATGAACGCCCCGTACGGGACGATGCGCTGCACGGTCCCCTCGACGACCGCGCCGACCTCGAGTTCGCTGATCTCTTCCCCTTTCGCAACCTGACGGCGGACGTCGCGTCCGCCGTCGCCGGACCCGGCCACTATCCCACCCACCCCTCCGGTGCGTCAAGACGAACCTCCGACCTGGCAAGATGGGCCGCGTGGGCGGCCCCCGGAGGCGCGCGGGGACGCGGGAACTCGTCGCGGCGGCCCTCGCCGCGGCGACCGACCTGGCCTACCTCGGGATCATCCGGGCGGAGCGGACCGCGTGGATCTCGGCCCGCGTCGCCTTCGTCGCGGTCTTCATCGCCGCCGGCGCCGCCGTGGCGCTGGTCGGCGCGCGCACGGACGACCCCCGTCGCCGGACGCTCGCGCTCGGCGCCGCGACCGGCGTGCTGCTGTCGGCCGGGATCGTGGGGGTCTTCTCGATCGGGCTCCCGCTCCTGCTCGCGGCCGTCCCGGCCGCCTGGGCCTGGCGGGACGCGGCCCGCGGCGGGCCCGGCTCGACCACCCTGGCGTCGCTCGCCCTGGCGGCGGCCTGCCCGGCGGTCCTCGTGGGCGGGATCGCCTTCACGTGAGGCGCCGGCGGCGCGCTCAGCACCGCGGGGGGAGCTGGCCCTCGCCCTTCGTCACGGGGAGGAACGCGATCTCGCCGGGCCGCACCATCCCCAGGCACTCCCGCGCGAGCCGCTCGATCTCGGAGGGGTCGCGGAGCCGGCGGATCCGGGCCTCGAGCCTCGCGTTGGCCCGGGCCAGGATCTCGGCGCGGCGCTCGAGCTCCGCGATCCTCGCCCGCTGCTCGAGGTAGGCGCGGGCGGGGGCGACGGCGAACAGCGAGACCACCGTGAGCAGCGCCGCGAGCACCGCGGCTCGGGGGGTGAGCTTCCGGGTGGGCCCCTCCGCGTGCCGAGACCCGGGCACCGCCGCACGGGGCCGGCCGGTCCCCCCGCCGGGCCCGCGGACCGGCGCAGGGGGCCGGCCCCTCCCGCGGACCGCCGCCGTCCTCGTGCTCACCTCCGCCCCCCGCCCAGGGTCGAGCGGCCGGCGTAGCGGGCGACGTCCCCGAGCTCCTCCTCGATCCGCAGGAGCTGGTTGTACTTGGCGGTCCGCTCGCCGCGGGAGGGGGCCCCGGCCTTGATCTGCCCGGCGCCGACGGCGACCGCGAGGTCCGCGATCGTCGTGTCCTCGGTCTCGCCGGAGCGGTGCGAGACCACCACCCCGTAGCCGTTCCGCTTCGCGAGCTCGACCACGTCGAGGGTCTCGGTGAGCGTGCCGATCTGGTTCACCTTCACCAGGATCGCGTTGGCCGCGCCCTCCCGGATGCCCCGCTCCAGGCGCTCGGGGTTGGTCACGAAGAGGTCGTCGCCGACGACCTGGCAGCGGGGGCCGAGCTCGGCGGTGAGGGCCGCCCACCCCTCCCAGTCGTCCTCGGCCAGGGGGTCCTCCAGCGAGACGATCGGGTACGCCTCGAGGAGGCCCGCGAAGAACGCCGCCATCTCCTCCGCGGTCCGGGCCGCGCCCTGGAGGCGGTACCGGCCCTCCTGGAGGAGCTCCGACGCCGCCGCGTCGAGGGCCAGCGCCACCTCCTCCCCCGGCTCGAGCCCGGCCCGCTCGATCGCCCGCACCAGGAGCTCGCAGGCCTCCTCGGCCGCGGCCACGGCCGGGGCGAACCCGCCCTCGTCGCCCACCCCGGTCGCGAGGCCCCGCCCGCGGAGCTCGTCCCGGAGCGCGTGGAAGGCCTCGGCCCCCCACCGGAGGGCCTCGGAGAACGAGGCCGCCCCCACCGGGGCCAGCATGAACTCCTGGATCTCGAGGGGGTTGTCGGCGTGCACCCCGCCGTTCAGGACGTTGAGGAGCGGCAGCGGGAGCAGGTGGGCGTGGGCGCCCCCGAGGTAGCGGTAGAGGGGGAGGCCCACGCTGTCGGCGGCGGCCCGCGCCACGGCCAGCGAGACCCCGAGGATCGCGTTGGCGCCGAGCTTCGACTTCGCCTCGGTGCCGTCGAGGTCGAGGAGGAGCCGGTCCACCTCCCGCTGGTCCAGGGCCTCGGTCCCCACGAGCGCCGGCGCGATCTCGTCCACGACGTTGCCGACCGCGCGGAGGACCCCCCGTCCGCCGTACCGCTGCGGGTCGCCGTCGCGGAGCTCGAGGGCCTCGTGCTCCCCGGTGGAGGCCCCGGAGGGGACGGCGGCGCGGCCGAACGAGCCGTCCTCGAGGAACACGTCCACCTCGACCGTGGGGTTCCCACGGCTGTCCAGGATCTCGCGGGCGAGGACGGCCTCGATCTCGGGCACGGGGCCCGATGCTACCGCGTCGCCCCCGGCGGACGTGGGAGCATGGTCCCGTGGCCCTCGCGCTCCTCGCCGACGCGCTCACGGCGGCCCGGGCCGTCGCGGGCCTCGCGCTCGCGGTCCTCGTGGCCCGGGGCCGGCTCGCCGAGGCCTCCCTGGTGTTGGCCGCCGCGTGGCTCTCTGACGCCCTGGACGGCCGCCTGGCCCGGGCCTCCCGGCGGCGGACCCGCCTCGGCCCCTGGGACATGCCGATCGACGTCGGCGTGGGGGCGGGGCTCGTGGTGGGGCTGGGCGCGGCCGACGCGATGCCGGTCTGGCTCGCGGCCCTCGTGCTCCTGGCCCTGGGCGGCGGCTACCTCGCGCTCCGCCAGCCGGCCCTGGGGATGGCCCTCCAGGCGATCGGCTACGGCGGGTTCCTGTGGCGGGCGTTCGAGGCGGGCGTCCCCACCCGCTGGGCGCCGGTGGCCGTGGCGCTCGGGATCTGGCTCACGGAATGGGGGAAGTTCTGGCGGGTGGAGGTCCCCGAGTTCCTCTCGGGGATCGCCGAGGCCGTCCGGCTCCGGCGCGGGGACTCGTTCGGCCTCCCCCGGGAGCGGCGCCGGCGGCGCTAGGGATCCGGCCCGCGGGAGCGGCGTTGGGGAACCGGCCCCCCGGGGGCCACGGCGGTCGAGAGCACCACCGAGGCACGGTCCACGAGCGCCTCGGGTCCGAGCTCGGCGATCCGGGCCCGCGCCCGGGCCACGCACGACGCCCGGGCCTCGGGCGGGAGCGCGGCCAGGCGCCGGCCGCTCGTCCCGAGCCGGGTCCGCAGCGCCACGAACCCCTCCAGGTCCAGGCGGTGCTCGAAGGGGACCTCCCTCGAACCGATCCGGACGAATCCCGCCTCGCGCAGCAGCCGCCGCATCCCGGCGGGGGTGTTCACGAGGTCGTCCCGCCCGGGGTCCGGGACGGGGTCGGGCGGCGCGCCGTTGGCGTCGAGCTCCTCGGTCCACACCTCGCCGGCGGGGAACCGCTCCTCGTCGCCCCAGGTCGCCACGCCCACGACGCCCCCGGGGCGGAGGACCCGCAGCACCTCGCGGAGCGCCAGCCCCGGCTCGGGCACGTGGAACAGCATGAACGCCATCGTCACCGCGTCGAGCGAGCCGTCGGCGAACGGCAGCCGCGCCGCGTCCACCACCGCCCGGGGGAAGGTCGATGGGGCCCGCCGGACCATCCCCTCGGACCGGTCGGCGCCGCACACGAGCGCCCGGGGGGCGGCGGCCGCGAGCGCCGGCAGCAGGCTCCCCACCCCGCAGCCGAGGTCGAGCACGCGCCGGGCCGCGCCGAGCCGAAGGGCCTCCACCAGGCGGGCGCCGTAGGGGAGGAGGACCGGCGCCCACAGCGCCTCGTAGGCCTCGGCGGTCTCCGCGTAGGCGGCGGCCAGGCGTTCCACGTCGGTGCCGCGCACGGCGCCGAGCCTATCCCTCGCCGCCCGGCCCGGGGAAGACCGCCGCACCG
Organism: Actinomycetota bacterium; assembly: GCA_035559315.1. Lineage (GTDB taxonomy): Bacteria > Actinomycetota > UBA4738 > UBA4738 > HRBIN12 > DATLZM01. Next base: position 1,490 of record DATMBJ010000035.1, on the reverse strand, counting down.
GTGGCCTCCGCCGCGCCGGGCGACGGCCGTGGTAGACGTGCGGGGTGCGGATCCTGCTCTGGCACGGGTGGCTGCTCGCGGGGAGCGGCTCCAACGTCTACACGGCCCGGGTCGCGGAGGAGCTCCGCCGGCGCGGCCACGACGTCCTCCTGCTCTGCCAGGAACCCCACCCCGAACGGTTCGCCTTCGTGGACGCGTGGGGCGCGGTGGGGCCGGAGGGGGTGCGGCTCCAGGGGGAGCGCGCGGACGGCGCGCGGGGCGGCGGGCGGGTCGTGCTGCTCCGGCCCGCGATCGGCCGGCTCCTCCCGGTCTTCGTCCGCGACGAGTACGAGGGCTTCGAGGTCCGGCGGTTCGTCGAGCTCCGGGACGAGGAGCTCGGGGCCTACCTCGAGCGGAACGCGCTCGCGCTCCGCGCCGCCCACGCCTGGCACGGGAGCGAGGCCGTGATCGCCGGCCACGCCGTCCCGGGGCCCGCGGTGGCCCGGCGCGCCCTCGGCGCCGGGCGCTACGCGGCGAAGGCCCACGGGAGCGACGTGCTCTACGCGATCGAGCCCGACCCCCGGTACCGGGACCTCGCCCGGGAGGGGCTGGAGGGCGCGACCGCCGTCGTCGGCTCGAGCCGCTACGCGCTCGAACGGCTCGCGCGCCACGTTCCCGCGGTCCGCGACCGGCTGGTGCGGGTCGTCCCGGGCGTCGACGTGGAACGGTTCCGCCCCGCCGACCGGCGGAAGGCCCTGGAAGCGGCCGCGGCCCGGCTGGAGGCCGACCGGCGCGCCGGGGGCCGCCCCGGGTCGGTGGACGTCGCGGTCGCCGACGCCCTGGCCCGCCGGGATGGGGGGGCGCTGGACGCGCTGGCCCGCGCCTACGACCAGGACGTCCCGGACCCGGATGCCGCGGGGCGGCTGCGCTCGCTCGCGGCGTACCCGGGACCGCTCCTCGGCTACCTGGGGAAGCTGATCCCGGCCAAGGGCGTGGACCGGTTCCTGGGGGCGCTCGCGGACCTCCCCGACGTGCGGGGCCTCGTCGTCGGGTTCGGCCTGTTCCGCGAGTGGCTCACCGCGCTCATCCTGGCGCTCGACGCCGGGGACGCGGCCGCGCTGGCCTGGCTGCAGGACGCGGGGGGGATGGAGCCGGGGAGGGCCGGGGCAGGGCGGGGGGTCCGGGAACGGGTGACGTTCACCGGGCGGCTGGACCACCGCTACGCGGCGGAGGCGCTCGCCGCCCTCGACGTCCTGGTCGTCCCCTCGGTCCTGCCCGAGGCGTTCGGGATGGTGGCGGCGGAGGCCGCGGCGGCCGGCGCGATCCCGCTCCTCGCGCGGCACTCGGGGCTCGCCGAGACCGCCGAGGCCCTGGAGGCCGCCGCGGGCGCGCCCGGGCTGTGCTCGTTCGACCCGGAGGCCGGGGCCGAGGGGATCGCGGCGGGCGTCCGCCGGATCCTCGCGCTCCCCCCGGACGAGCGGCGGCGGGTCCGGCGCGCGCTGGCGGCCTTC
>DATMBJ010000034.1:0-9172 GCA_035559315.1 Actinomycetota bacterium | reverse complement strand
CGGCGGTCGGGGTCCACCTCGGGCCCCCCGACGTCCTGGCCGATCTTCACCCCCGTGCCCCCGAGCGAGGGCAGGCCGTAGAAGCTCGGGTCGTCCATCCAGATCCACACCGGGAACCGGTCCGGGACGAAGGCGGCGGGGTCCCGCGGCTCGAAGTAGGCCACCTGCTCCTGGGTCACCGTGAGCGGGATGGTCCGCCCGAGGGGAGCCAGGACGTGGTTCGTCCAGGCGTCGGCGCAGACCACGAGGACCCGGCACCGGAGGACGTGGTCCCCGGCCCGCACGTCGAACTCCCCTCCCGAGGCCCGGACGTCCTCCACCGGCGTCCGGTCCACGAGCTCCGCGCCGTGCTCCCGGGCCAGCCGGCGGTGCACCTCGTTCGCCCGGGAGGCGGCCACGAGCCCCCCCTCCTCCTGGAACACGGCGGCCGTCCCCTCGGGCAGCCGCCAGGCCGGCCACCGGTCTGCGACCTCGGCCCCGTCGAGCACCTCGTAGGCCACGCCCTCGGCGTCCATCGCCCCCGTGTAGTCCGCCATCGGGATGGCCGCGCCCGGCGGGTAGAGGTCGAGGCCCCCGGTCCGCACGACGAGCCCCTCCCCCGACTCCCGCTCCACCTCCTCCCAGGCCGCGAAGGCCGCCCGGGCCAGGCGGACGTAGACGGGCGCGTGGTAGGAGAGCCGGACGATCCGCGAGCGGTCCTCCGAGGCGCCGCGGGCGTGGCCGAGCTCGAACCGCTCCAGCCCCAGCACCTCGGAGCCGGCCCGACGGGCCAGCCGGTAGGCCGCGCTGCTCCCCAGGCCCCCCAGGCCGACGACGAGGTACTCGTGGTCCCGGCGCCGGGGGCCGGCCACCTACACCTCGGTCTCGGTGTGGCCGTGGTACTCGTAGCCCGACATCGGCCTCCCGGTCGGCGAGCGCCACGGCCGCTCCTCCGCGGGGAGCTTCCCCAGGGCCCTGGCCATGGCCCGCACGTGCTCGGCCACCGATCCGCAGCAGGACCCGATCACGTCGATCCCCGCCTCCCGGGCCCGCCGGGCGTACGCGGCCATCTCCCCCCGGGCCAGCTGGAGCGGGGAGAGGCCGTAGGGGAACTCCGGGTAGGCCGTGAAGTCGGGGCGCTCCTCGCTCGTCCGGTAGGCGACCGGCTGGCAGGCCACGTAGCCGTCCACCGCCCGCTTCATCTCCACCGCGATGGGGAGCTGCTGGGCCGGCCCGTTCAGGCAGTTCGTCCCCACGACGTCGGCCCCCGCGTCGAGGAGCTTCTTCGCGCACTCCCCCGGCGGGTCCCCCTCCTTGGCCCGGGCGGGGAGGGACTCGAAGCACATCGTGACCATCACCGGGAGCCCGGTCCGGGTCGCCCGCTCCACGAACAACAGGGCCTCCCCCAGCCAGTCGAACGTCTCCCCCACCCAGAGGTCCGGGGGCCCCGCGTCCAGCATGTCCTCGAGCTGCCGGTCGAACAGGGCCCGGACCCGGTCCGGGGAGGCGGGGTCGGCCGGGTCGTAGGCCCACGTGAGCGAGAGGTCACCGGCCACGAGCGCGTCGCCCTCCGCCGCCACCTCCCGGGCGATCCGGACCGCGTTGCGGTTGATCTCGTCGATCCGGTCGGCCAGCCCCACCGTGGCCAGCTTCTCCTCGCTCGCGTAGAACGTCATCGTGGTGAGGAACTCGGCCCCGGCCCTGAGGAACTCCCGGTGGAGCTGGGCCAGGGCGTCGGGGTGCTCGATCGCCACCTCCGGCGTGAACGGCCCGGCCTGCACGTAGCCCCGCTTCTCGAGCTCCAGGAGGTAGCCGCCGTCCCCCAGGACGGGCCCCCCCGCCAGGCGCTCCCGGAACCCCTTCGGCACGCGTCGCCCCCTCCGGCCGGCTCGTCCGCGGCATCGTACCGAGGGGCCCCCGGGCTCCCCACCGGACGGGATGACCGCGGGTCGTCAACCGGGCGGCGCCGCCGCGGGCGAGATATGAACGTGGATCACCACCCAGCGTTCCCCGTCCCTGCGGAGGACCCAGCTCGCCCTCCCCCTCGTCGTCTCCCGATCTCCCTCCCACTCGTAGGTCGCCTCGTCGAGGAAGGTCACGACGGCTACGTCCTCCCAGCGTTGGACGCGGACCTCCGACCGAAGGCGATCGAGGAACCGGAGGCCGGACCCGGCGATGCGCTCCTCGAGCAGCGCCCGGTACTCGGCCGTGGACTCGAGGCGGCGCTCCTCGTTGTAGAAGAGGAACGTGGCATCCGGCGCGAACCCGGCGAAGTAGGCGTCCAGGTCCCCGGCATCCAGGCGGGCCTCCAGCCCCTCGACGGTGGCGAGCACCTCCGCGTCCAGACGCTCCGCGTCGTCCAGCACCGGGGGAAGGGTACGCCCGTCCGGGCCGGCTACGACGTCAGCGCCGCGGCGAGCTCCTCGAAGTTCTCGACGTACCGGCGGGCGTCCTCGTCGGAGTGGGCCACCGACGTGGTCCAGGTCTCGTACTTCGCCCACGGCGACTTGAACACCCCACGCCGCTGCTGCCAGAGCCAGGCGAGGTACGAGATCCGCTCGTCGATCGCGACCGCGTCGCGGAACTCGCGGACCGGGGTCGAGCTGTAGATCACCGAGCCCTTCGCGCCGAGCCCGACCACGTAGGCCGGGAGCCGGTACCGTTCGATCACGGCCCGGCAGCCCTCGACCAGGATGGCGTTGATCTCGTCGAGGCGCCGGTAGGCCTCGGGCGTGAGGACCTCGAGGAGCGTGGCCCGGGCCGCCGCCATCGTGAGCGGGTTCCCGTTGAACGTCCCCTGCTGGTCGATCTCGCCGCGCGCGACGAGCCCCATCGTCTCCTCGGTGCCGCCGATCGCGCCGACCGGGAGGCCGCCGCCGATGGCCTTGGCCAGGCACACCAGGTCCGGCACGACGCCGAAGGCCTCGACGGCGCCGCCCGCGGCGATCGTGGCGCCCGTCTTCACCTCGTCGAACGCGAGGAGCGCGCCGTGCCGGTGGCAGAGGTCCTTGAGGCCCTGGAGGTAGCCGGGCTCGGGGAGGATCACGCCGCAGTTCATCATCGCGGGCTCGACGATCATCCCGGCCACCCGCCCCTCCTCCTCGGCGAACACCCGCTCCACGGCTTGGAGGTCGTTGAACGGCACGACCCGCACGAGGTCCACGAAGGCCTGGGGCAGGCCCCTGGTCTGCGGGACCGAGACCGGGCGCTCCCGCGGGCCGATCAGCTCGGGGTCGGGGACCACCGAGACCATCAGCGAGTCGTGGTGGCCGTGGTAGGTCCCCTCGACCTTGATCACGAGGTCGCGGCCGGTCGCGGCCCGCATCAGCCGGACGGCGTCGAGCGTGGCCTCGGTCCCCGAGTTCCCGAACCGCCAGAGCGGGAGCCGGAACCGCCGGGCGAGCTCCTCGGCCACCGCCGTGGCCTCCTCGGTCGGCTGCGCGAAGTGGGACCCGAGGGCGACCCGCCGCTGCACCGCCTCCACCACCTTGGGGTGGGCGTGCCCGACGACCATCACCCCGTAGCCCAGGTGGTAGTCGACGTACTCGTTCCCGTCCAGGTCGTAGATCTTCGAGCCCCTCCCGTGGGTCACGTACACGACGTGGGGCGGCGCGGCCTGCCAGCTCGAGGAGACGCCCCCCGCCAGGTGCCGGCTCGCCTCCGCCCGGTACGCGATGGAGCGTCCGTGCTTCTCCGCCAGGGCCCGCTCCTCCCGCTCGATCAGCTGGTCGACGAGCTCGAAGTCGAGCTCAACGGTTCCACGTACCGCCATGATCCCCTCCCCGGGCGCCCTGGGCGCCAGGTTTGAACCACCGTTCAGCCAGCGGCCATCATACCCGGCCGCCGGGGGCCGGGGGGAGCGCCGGGGGGCGCTGCTAGAATCGGCTCGCGGGTCGTGGTGGCCGTAGCTCAACTCGGTTAGAGCACCAGGTTGTGGTCCTGGGGGTTGGGGGTTCGAGTCCCCTCGGTCACCCCACGACGGCGGGCGCCTTCGGACGGGGCGACCTGCCGGTATCATCTGGGCGGGCCTCTAGCTCAATTGGACAGAGCAGCGGACTCTTAATCCGTTGGTTCTGGGTTCGAGTCCCAGGGGGCCCACGACGGGGGCCGGCCCGGCCGGCGTCACCCCTTCGGGATCTCCTTCCCCGGGTCGTAGAACGGGAGCGGCACCACGACCGCCCGGGCGGGGCCGTCGAAGGGCCAGTGGACCTCGAGCTCGGTGCCGTGGGCGGCGAGGCCGACCGGCACCCAGGCGTAGCCGATGTTCTTCCCCAGGCGCGGCGACCACACGGCGTTCGTCACGTGCCCGACCCTCTCCCCGCCCGCGGTGACGTCCCAGAACTCCGTCATCTCCTCGGGCATCCGCTCCTCGCCGATCTCGATGCCCACCAGCTTGCGGGAAACGCCCTCGCGCCGGATCCGCTCGAGCGCCGCCTTCCCGATGTAGTCCCCCTCCTGCTCCTCGACGAGGCGCTCCATCCCCGTCACCTCGAACGGGTTGTTCCGCCAGTTCATGTCGGGGCCCCAGTTGAAGATCCCCGCCTCCATCCGCCGGATGTCGGAGGGCCCGGTGGGTCGGATGTCGAACGGCGCGCCCGCCTCGAGGATCCGCCGCCAGAGCTCCGGGCCCCGGTCGAAGTCCCGGAGGTAGATCTCGTAGCCGAGCTCCCCGGTCCACCCGGTCCGGGAGATGACGACCGGGATCCCGTCCAGGTCGGTCTGGAGCGTCCAGTAGTACCGGATCCCGTCGATCCGCTCCCCGAACAGGGCCCGCATCACGTCCCGGGACTTCGGGCCCTGCACCTGCACCGGCCAGGCGTCGGCCTCGGTGACCTCGACGTCGAGCCCCGCGAACGCCTGGACCCCCTTGGCGTACAGGAGCGCGTCGCTGTCCGCGAGCGCCAGCCAGTAGTGGTTCTCCCCCAGGCGGAGCAGCACCGGATCGTTCAGGATCCCGCCGTCGGGGGCGATGATCGGCGCGTACTTGGCCTGCCCGACCGCGCACCGGTCGAGGTCGCGGCAGGTGAGGAGGTTCGTGAACCGGTGGGCGTCGGGACCGGTGATCTCCAGGCAGCGCTCGACGGCCACGTCCCATAGGCACACGTGCTCCACGAGGTGCCAGTACTCGTCCTCGAAGCTCGTGTAGTAGCCGGGGAGGTACATGTGGTTGTAGAGCTCGTACGACCTGCACCCGGCCTTCTGGGTCTCCTCGAAGTACGGCGACCTCCGGTACCACGGCCGGAAGTAGAGGAAGGTCCCCGCCTCGCCCACGCCGACCACCTCCGCTCTTGAACCGTCGTTCAAGCAGGCACGGCGGATGCTACGGCGGCCCGCCGGCCCGGCGCAACTCGGGCCTACGCGTCGAGCCCGAGCCGGCGGACCTCCCCCTCGTCCAGGCGCTCGGCGCCGATCCCCAGGAGGCCCACCACGAGCAGGTCCGTCTCCCTCCAGCTCCCCTCGTCCCGGACCTCGACGGGCGCGTCGGGACGGGCCGGATCCCGGGTGCGGAAGTACATCCCTTGCCACCGGAACACGGCCCAGCTCCCTCCCCCCTCGCCGGCCTCCGTGACCTCGTCCATCGTCGTTGCCCCCTCCCGGACCATCGATCGTCGCTCCTCGGGCCCTCGACCCGTCGGCCGTCCGGCCGACGGCCGGTTCCCCGATAGCGGTATCGGCCCGGGACGGGCGCGCTCCATGGCCCCCGCGGCCCATCCTCGGACCGGCCCCTCCCGCCGCCGTCCGCGGCCCGGATGGGCCCACGGCCGCGGACGGGGGAGGCGAGAGGTCGACGGACGGCCCCCCGGCGGGGGAGACGCGCCCCCGTCGCGGCGGAACGGGCCTGGCCCGTCAGCGGTGGATCAGGACCGGGGTCCCGAGGGGGACGCGCCGGAGGGCGCGGAGGTCTGGGTTGAAGACGCGGATGCACCCGGCCGACACCCGGGCACCTCGGTCGGCGGGGTCCGTGGTGCCGTGGATCGCGAGCCTCCCCTCCCCCGGCCACCGCTCGAGCACCTCGGAGAACCCGGAGAGGCCGAGGGCGAGCGAGCCGTAGGGTCCCCTGGGGTTCCGCTGGGGGACCTTCACCCAGACGTAGAAGCGGCCGGTCGGCGTGGGCGTGGCCGGCCGCCCGATCCCCACCCGGAGCCGGCGGAGCACCCGGCCGTCCCGCTCGAGGACCAGCGCGCGGCGGGACAGGTCGACCTCGATGCGGAAGCGCGGCTCGACCAGGCGGACCTCCTCCGCCCGCACCCACCCGGTGGTCCCGTTCGGCCGCAGCGGGAGCAGGACCTCCAGCCACCCGCCGGGACGGACGCCCCGGACGAGCATCGGGGCCAGCTGGCCCGTGGGGTTCCGCGCATCGAGCACGAAGCCCGGCGCGAGCGCGCCCGGACGCGCGTAGACGCCGAGGTAACGCCCGAGCGGCCGGGCCCCGAGCGGCCCCGGCGCGGGGGCCGGCGCCCGGAGGGGCCGGAACGGGTCCTCGGGCCCCGCGAGCGGACCGGCGATGGGCGGCGCTCCCCCGGCCGGCGCCTCCCCGGGCGGCGCCGGCGGTCCGGCGCAGGCCGCGACGGCGAGCACGACCGCGAGGGCCGCCCGACGGATCACCGCCGCCATCCTGCCACGGGGAGCGGGTCGGTGGGAGGTCCGCCCGGGCCGTGACCCGGCGGCGCCCGCCGTCTACCATCGGCCCGGCGAGAGTGGCGGAACCCGGGAGACGCGCCGGACTTAGGATCCGGTGGCCGGAAGGCCGTGGGGGTTCGAATCCCCCCTCTCGCACCGTGTGATGTGTCGGGGCATCGTGGCCGGATGTCTCGGGACATCGTAGCCACCCTCGGTCACCCCCGGGGCTGGTAGTCCCGGGTGGGATCGAGCGTGAGGTGCCGGAGCAGCTCGCCGCCCTCGGACAGCACCCTGACGTCGAGGCCGTCGACCAGCAGGATCACCCGCTTGCCCTTGTGGGCGTGGCCCACGCCGATGTGGCGCAGGCGTCCGCCGTGGCGCAGCGTGACCTTCCCGCCCTTGTCGATCCGATCGCGGCGGACCCGCACGCCGGCACGGACCCGGATCTTCGGACCCGAGGGCCGCGCCTTGTCCCGAGCGTCGAAGGCGGCCCTGGGGGGCCTGCGGCCCACCGCCCGGTGCGGGCGGACGTCGTTGTAGTAGGCGACGAACCGGTCCACCTGGGCCTGCAACTCCCCGATCGTGCGGGCCCTCGGCTGGCGGGCCAGCCACCGCTTGAGCGTCTGGTGGAACCGCTCGACCTTGCCGCAGGTCTGCGGGTGGTACGGGCGGGAGTGGCGGTAGTCGATCCCCAGGGCGAGCAGCTCGACCTGCATCACGTTGGGACCTCCCCGGTGCCAGGTCGTGTAGACGCAGCCGTCGTCGGTGAGCAGGGCGGCGGGGAACCCCCAGGTCGCGCCCGCTTCGCGGAAGACCTCCAGGACCTTCGGCGCCGTCGCCACCGCGAGCACCCGGGAGGCGATCGCCAACCGGGAGTGGTCGTCGAGGAGGTTCACGATCTCCACCTCGGTCCCGCCGGCCAGGCGCCAGTGCGTGACGTCGGACTGCCAGCACTCGTTCGGCAGCCGCGCCTCGAAGCGGATCCACGAGCTGCGGGGCCGCTTGTGCGGCTGGGGGGTGATGAAGCCTCGCCGGCGGAGCACCCGCCAGATCGTGGACACCGAGGGGACGCGGGCGTGGCGGGCGCTCAGGTGGTGGTGGATCGTCTCCGCGCCCGCATCGACCCCGAGCTCCAGGAGCTCCTTGCGCAGGGCCACGATCTCGTCCTCGAGCTCATCGGGGGTGCGGTGGGGGATCCGCTTGGGCGCCCGCGAACGCGGCGCGATGGCCCCGTAGCCGCCCGCCCGGTACCGGGCGACGAGCTTGCCGACCCAGCTCTTGGACACGCCGTGGGCGCGGGCCACCTCCCGGTAGCTCCGCCCCTCGAGCGCCACGGCGTCCACCACGTACCGTGCCAGATCCATCGTGGACCCCCTTCACAGGTGTCCACGATGCTCCGACACAGGTGTCCACTATCTGGTGAACTCAGACACTCCCCGGCGCGCGTCGGCGAGCGGCTCTCGTCGCTCCTCCTGGCGACGTTCAGGTTCGCCCGCCTCCGGCTGACCAGCGAGCTCCTCGCCCAAGCCAGGGACCTCATCGTCGGCTCCGGCCTCGAGCCGTTGGTGGGCCCGTGCCGCAGACCATCCCCATCGAGCCCCTCGACGAGCCGGTCATGCGCCCTCGTATCCCCCGGGCTCCGGGACGCCCTCCTGCAGCGAGAGCGTCCGGATGACCGGCGCCACCGCGTCCCGCAGCCGGAGCATCCGGTGCACGGCCCAGCTCCGCAGCTCCTCCAGCTCCTCCTCCGGAGCATCGATGCTGCCGGGGCGCTCCGCGTAGACGCGGGAGGCACGCCGGTGGTCGAGCCGGTCCCAGTGCAGCGTTTCCCCGAAGCGGCCCTCGATCTCGCCACGGCGCTCGAGGAGCAGATCGAAGGCTCGCTTGTTCGCCTCGTGGTCCCCGGTGTCGATGTAGAGCTCGACCCTCATCCTGCCGCCCGCCACGAAGGCGGTGTTCACGCGGAAGCCGACCCTCCCCACGGGGATCCCGAACCAGCCGCGCGACCCCACCCGCTCGGGGCTCGCAGCCGTGGCACCCGGGTCGCGCTCCTTCAGCTCGAGGAGGAGCGATCTCCAGAAGGCCTGGTAGCTCAGCCCCCGCTCCGAAACGATCCCGGCCGTGGCCCGTGCCGCCTTGACCGGCTCGTTGGGTGCGACGACCACCTTGAAGTTGGGGGCCGGGGGGGACCCGTCGATCCTGAGCAACTCGATCTCGACGCCGAAGAACCCCGTCTCGGGCCCGGTGGCCTCGTTCAGCCACTCCAGCGCCTGGCGGTGCTCCTCCCGGAACCGGCCCGCGATCCACACGGCGAACCGCCCCTCCAGACCTCCCGCGTAGGTCAGGAGCTTGCCCAGGTGGTCGTGGTCCGTCTGGCCGAGCTGGTTCTCGATCACCACCCTCGCCCCCGAGCCCGGCTCCACGGCGACCAGGTCGGCCGAGAACGGGCCGACGGCCACCTCGCGGCCCTCGGTCTCGAGCTCGACGCCCAGCGCCTCGGCCAGCAGGGCGACGTTCTCCCGCAGCCACGGCGTGAAGTCCCTCGCCTCATCGCTCCAGACCCCTCGGAGCG
>DATMBJ010000033.1:0-12200 GCA_035559315.1 Actinomycetota bacterium | reverse complement strand
CGAGGCCGCGGCCCGACGCGAGATCGACGTCCTGTTCCTGGTCGGCGTGGATCCCCTCCGGGACCACCCCGACGCCGCCCTGGCCCGGCGGGCCCTGGAGAACGTCCGGGTCAAGGTGGTGGTGGACCCGCGGCTGGACCCCGCGCTCGAGCCCTTCGCCGACTGCGTGCTGCCCGCGGTGCCGTTCGTGGAGAAGGACGGCCACTTCACCGACTGGGAGGGGCGCGCCCAGCGCGTGCGGCCGGTCCGGGAGCCCCTCGGCCTGGCCCGGCCGGACTGGGAGATCTTCGCCGGGCTCGCGGCGGCGTGCGGGGGCGACCTCGGGTTCGACACGCTCAAGGAGCTCCGGGAGGAGGCCGGGCCGCTGCTCGCGCCCCGGGAGGCCCCGGAGCCCCCGTCCGAGGCGCCGGCCGCCGCGCGTCCCGAGCCCGGGGACGGCCTGCTGCTCTTCACCTACCCGCTGCTCGTCGACGAGGGGAGGCTGGTCGACGACGCCCCCGAGCTGAAGGCGGCGCTCGCCGAGGACGCCTTCGTCGAGGTGCACCCGGCCGACGCGGCCCGGCTGGGGCTGGAGGACGGGGGGCGGGCCCTGATCCGGACCGACGCGGGGCGGGCCGAGGTGCCGGTCCGGGTGACCCCGCACGTGGCCGAGGGCGCGGCCTTCGTGCCGTTCAACTCGCGCGGGCTCCGCGCGAACGTGCTCCTGTCGGGGGCCTTCCGGGCCGTCGCGGCGATCGAGCCGGTCGGGGCCCGGGAGGCCGCGGCGCCGGTCGGCGGGGGAGGGCAGGGCTGATGGACCTCCTGGACTGGGCCCTGCTCGTGCTCCGGGTCGTCGTGGTCTTCTTCGCGCTGCTCCTCGCGGTGATGTTCCTGATCTGGGTGGAGCGGAAGGTCGTCGCCGACATGCAGACCCGGATGGGGCCGATGCGGGCCGGACCGCGGGGGGTCCTGATCACGCTGGCCGACGGGATCAAGCTGTTCTTCAAGGAGGGGATCACGCCGGTCCAGGCGGACCGGGTCGTCTACCGGCTCGCCCCCGTCATCGCGATGCTCCCGGCGTTCCTCGCGTTCGCCGTCGTGCCGTTCGGCACGGGCGTCACGCTCCTCGGCCGGCGGATCCCGTTCCAGATCGCGGACCTCGACATCGGGATCCTGTGGGTGCTCGCGATGGGGTCGATGGCCGTGTACGCGGTGGTGCTGTCGGGGTGGGCCAGCGGGTCCAACTACCCGCTGCTCGGCGGGGTCCGGTCCACGGCCCAGATGATCTCCTACGAGGTCGGGATGGGGCTCGCCCTCGTCGCGGTCCTGCTCTACTCGGGGTCGCTGCGGATGTCCGAGATCGTGGAGGCCCAGGCCCGCGTGTGGAACGTGGTGCCGCAGTTCCCGGCGTTCCTCGCCTACCTCGTGGCCGGCCTGGCCGAGACGAACCGGCCGCCCTTCGACCTCCCCGAGGCCGAGTCCGAGCTCGTGGCAGGGTTCCACACGGAGTACTCGGGGATCAGGTTCGCCATGTTCTACCTCGGCGAGTACCTGAACACGATCACGGTGGCGGCGGTCGCGACCACGCTCTTCCTCGGGGGCTGGCGGGGCCCGGCCCCCGACGTCCTGCCGTGGCTGTGGCCGCTCCTGTGGTTCTCGGCGAAGGTCTTCGCCGTCGTCTACCTGTACGTGTGGGTCCGCGCCACGCTCCCCAGGATCCGGTACGACCGCCTGATGGCGTTCGGGTGGAAGGTCCTGCTCCCCTTCGGCCTGGTCTGGGTCCTCGTCACCGCGGCCGTGATCGCGCTGCCCGAGGTCTACGGGCGGCGGGCCGTCGTGACCGGCGCGGCCGCGATCGTCGGCGCGCTGGTGCTGGCGTCGTTCCTCTGGCCGGCCGCCGGCCGCGAGCGGCGGGAGGTGGGCGCATGAGGACGGCCCGGCGACCGCGGGGACCGGCGGACGCCGCCCGGGCGGTCCTCAAGGGCATGGGGGTGGTGCTCCGCCAGGTCTTCCGGCCGGACGTCACCGAGGAGTACCCGCGGGAGGTCGTGCCGCCCCCGCCCCGCTCGCACATCGGCCGGCACCGGCTGAACCGCCACCCCGACGGGCTCGAGAAGTGCATCGGGTGCGAGCTCTGCGCCTACGCCTGCCCGGCCGACGCGATCTGGGTGGTGGGGGCGGAGAACGACCCCGAGCGACCGGTCTCGCCGGGCGAGCGGTACGCGAAGGAGTACCAGATCAACTACCTGCGCTGCATCATGTGCGGCCTCTGCGTCGAGGCCTGCCCCACCCGCGCCCTCACGCTCACCAGCTACTACGAGATGAGCTTCCTCACGCGGGAGGACGCGATCCTCACCAAGGAGCAGCTCCTCGAACCGCCGCCGCCCCTCGGGACCGCGCCGGGCACGGAGGAGGGGCGGTGAGGGGCCCGGCGCCCGGGGGAGGGGGTCGGTAGGGTGGCCGACCTCGTGGTGTTCTGGGTGCTCGCGCCGATCTCGGTGGGCTCGGCGGTGGCGATGCTCGTCCAGCGGAACGCGGTCCACGCGGCCCTGTTCCTGGTCGTGAACCTGTTCACGCTGGCCGTCTTCTACCTCGTGCTCGGCGCGCCCTTCCTGTTCGCGGTCCAGATCATCGTGTACGCGGGCGCCATCGTGGTCCTGTTCCTGTTCGTGATCATGCTGCTCGGGGTGGACCGCCGCGAGTCGCTCGCCGAGCGGCTGCGCGGCCAGCGGACCCTCGCCCTCCTGCTCGGGGTGGGGCTCGTGGCCGAGGTGGCGGCGGCCGTGCGGGCGGGGGTCGGGTTCTCCGCCCGGTTCCCGGGTGGGTTCGACGCCGTGAACCGCGGGGGGAACGCCCGGGCCCTGGCCCGGGTGCTGTTCAGCGATTACTTCTTCCCCTTCGAGGTCACCTCGGTGCTCCTGATCGTGGCGGCGGTGGCGGCGATGGTGCTCGCGGCGCGCCGGGCCCCCGCGGGGAGCCCGGCGCCGGAGCCCGGGGCCGAGGCGGCCGAGCGGGCGGAGGCGGCGCCGTGAGGACGCCGGTCGCCCACTTCCTGGTGCTCTCCGCCGTCCTCTTCGCCCTGGGCACCGTGGGCGTGCTCGTCCGGCGGAACGCGCTCGTGATCTTCATGGCGGTCGAGCTCCAGCTGAACGCGGTGAACCTCGCGCTGGTCGCGTTCTCCCGGATGCACCGCGACCTCGTCGGGCAGGTCCTGGCGTTCTTCTCGATGGTGGTGGCGGCGGCCGAGGTGGTGGTGGGCCTGGCGATCATCGTGGCCGTGTTCCGGCTCCGTCGGAGCGCGGACGTGGACGACGTGAGCGTCCTGCGGGGGTGAGGGTGGCGGACCTCGTCTGGCTCGTGCCCGCGCTGCCCCTCGCCGGGGCCGCGGTGAACCTCTTCGCCGGCCGGCGGCTGGGGCGGGCGGCGGGCTGGCTGGCCTCGGGCCTCGTGGCCGCCTCGTTCGTCGTGGCCCTCGGGGTCCTCCGCGACCTCCTCGCGCTCCCCGCCGAGGAGCGGCTCCTGGTGGTCCGGGTCCTCGAGTGGTTCCGGGTGGGCGGCCTGCGGGTCGTGGCCGACCTCCGGGTGGACCCGCTGTCGGCCACGATGATCCTGGTCGTGACGGGCGTCGGCGCCCTGATCCACGTCTATTCGATCGGGTACATGGCGGGCGACCCGCGCTTCGGCCGGTTCTTCGCCTACCTGAACCTGTTCGTGTTCTTCATGCTGACCCTGGTCCTCGCGGACGACTTCGTCCTGCTGTACCTGGGGTGGGAGGGGGTCGGGCTCTGCTCGTACCTCCTGATCGGGTTCTGGCACGAGCGCCCCGCCGCGGCCCGGGCGGCGGTGAAGGCCTTCGTCACGACCCGGGTCGGGGATACCGCGATGCTCGTGGGGCTCGCGCTGATCTTCCTCCGCTTCGGGACGTTCGACTTCGGCACGGTGCTCGGGGGCGAGGGCGCCGGGGCGCCCCCCTCGGAGGCGGCGTCGACCGCGATCGCGCTCCTCCTGTTCGCCGGCGCCGTGGGGAAGTCGGCCCAGCTCCCCCTGCACGTGTGGCTCCCCGACGCGATGGAGGGGCCGACGCCGGTCTCGGCGCTGATCCACGCGGCGACGATGGTGACGGCCGGCGTGTACCTCGTGGTGCGGGCCCACGTCCTGTTCGAGGCGAGCCCGGTCGCCCTGCCGGTGGTCCTCGTGGTCGGGCTCGCCACCGCGCTGTACGCGGCCACCGCGGCCCTGGCCCAGGACGACATCAAGCGGGTCCTGGCCTACTCCACGATCAGCCAGCTCGGGTTCATGTTCCTCGCCGCGGGGATGCGGGCCTACGCGCTCGCGATCCTGCTGCTCGTGGCGCACGCGTTCTACAAGGCCCTGATGTTCCTCTCGGCGGGGTCCGTGATGCACGGGCTCCACGACGAGACCGACCTGCGTCGCATGGGCGGGCTGGCGCGGGCCATGCCGGTCACGGCGGCGGCCTGCACGGTCGGCGCCCTCGCGCTCGCCGGGGTGCCGCCGCTCTCCGGGTTCTTCGCCAAGGACCACATCCTGGCGTTCGCGAGCGGGAGCGGCCGGGCCGCGGTGTGGGCCCTCGGGACCGTGGGGGCCTTCCTCTCGGCCTTCTACGCCTCGCGGCTGCTGTTCCTCGCGTTCTTCTCGCCGCCCCGCGGGAGGGGCGAAGCCCACGAGGCGCCCCCCGTGATGACGGCCCCGCTCGTGGTCCTGGCGGCTGGGGCGGCGGCCGGGGGGCTCCTCGGGCGCTCCGCGGAGGCCGGGGTGCTCCCCCGGTTCCTGGAGCCGGCCCTCGGGGCCGTGGAGGCCGGCCACGCCGGGCCCCCGGAGGGCGTCCTGGTCGCGGTCTCGGTCGCCGTGGCCCTGGCGGGGGTCGGCCTGGCCTGGTGGCTGTACGGGTCGGGGCGGGTCGACTGGCTCGCGGTCCGGGCCGCGCTCGGCTCCGTGCACCGGTTCCTGGCCCGTGGGTGGATGTTCGACGAGGCCTACGCGCGGCTCGTCGAGCTCCCGGGGAAGGGCGCGGCCGCGGCCCTGGCGGCGTTCGACGCCCGGGTGGTGGACGGCGCCGTGAACGGGGTCGGGGCCGCCTTCCGAGCCCTCGCGGGATGGGGGCGGCGGATCCAGACCGGGTTCGTGCGGAACTACGCCCTCGGCTTCCTCGCGGGGGCCGTCCTGATCCTCGTGTACCTGGGGCTCCGGCTGTGACCCGCTGGCTCTCGCTCGTGACGTTCCTGCCCCTGGCCGGGGCGGCGCTCCTCCTGGCCTGGCCCCGGGCGAGCGACCGGGCGGCGCGGGGGGTGGCGCTCGCCGTCTCGCTCGCGACGTTCGCCGCCTCCCTCGGCGCGTGGGCGGCCTTCGAGCCGGGGCGGGCCGGGTTCCAGCTGGTGGAGGAGGCCGACTGGGTGCGTTCGCTCGGGGTCCGCTACGCGGTGGGCGTGGACGGGATCTCGCTCGTGCTGGTCCTCCTCACCACGTTCCTCATGCCGGTGGCCCTCCTGGCCTCCTGGACGATCGAGCAGCGGGTGCGGCTGTTCATGGCGGCGATGCTGTTCCTCGAGACCGCCATGGTCGGGACCTTCGTCGCCCTCGACCTCCTCCTGTTCTTCCTGTTCTTCGAGGGCCTGCTGTTCCCGATGTACCTGATCATCGGGGCCTGGGGCGGGGAGCGGCGGATCTACGCCGCCATCAAGTTCTTCCTGTACACGATGGCGGGCTCGGCGCTCCTCCTGGTGGCGATCCTGTTCCTGTACCTCCGGGCCCAGGCCGAGCTGGGGCAGGGGACGTTCGACCTCCGGCGGCTCCTCGAGCTGCCGCTCCCGGTCGGGACCGCGCGCTGGCTGTTCCTCGCGTTCTTCGTCGCGTTCGCGGTGAAGGTGCCGCTGTTCCCGCTCCACACCTGGCTCCCGGACGCCCACACCGAGGCGCCCACCGCGGGCTCCGTGCTGCTCGCGGCGATCCTGCTGAAGGTGGGGGCCTACGGCCTGCTGCGGTTCAACCTCGCGCTCTTCCCCGAGGCCTCGCGGGCCTTCGCCGATGCGATCTCCTGGCTCGCGCTGATCGGGATCGTGTACGGGGCGGTGGTGGCGATGATGCAGCGGGACCTGAAGCGGCTGGTCGCCTACTCGTCCGTCTCCCACCTCGGCTTCGTCGTCCTCGGCACCTTCGCGTTCCAGGAGCAGGCGATCGCGGGCGGGGTCCTCCAGATGGTGAACCACGGGCTGTCGACCGGCGGGCTGTTCCTGCTCGTGGGGATGGTCTACGAGCGGACCCACACCCGGGAGCTCGAGCGGATGGGCGGCCTCGCGTCGCGGATGCCCTGGCTCCTCGGGTGCTTCCTGTTCGTCGCGCTCTCCTCGCTCGGGCTCCCGGGCCTCAACAACTTCGTGGGGGAGTTCCTGGTGATCGTGGGGACGTTCTCCGCGAACCGGCTGTTCGGCGCGCTGGCCGCGACCGGGGTGGTGCTGGCCGCGATCTACCTCCTGTGGAGCTACCGGCGCATGGCCCACGGGCCCCTCCCCGAGGAGCACGCCGGCCACCCCGACCTCTCGCTCCGCGAGGCCGTGGTGCTGGCGCCGGTCCTGGCCGCGATCCTCTGGCTGGGGGTCTCCCCGGGCACCGTCCTGGAGCGGGTGACGCCGGCGACCGACGCGGCCCTGGCGCGGGTCACCGAGGGCGCCGCCCACGCCGTCGTCCTCGCCGCCGGGGAGGGGTCCTAGGTGCCGGCCCAGGCCGTGCCGACGCCGGAGCTCGACCTCCTGCCGATCGGGCCGGAGCTCGCGCTGGTCGGGGCGGCGGTCGCCGCGCTCCTGCTCGACGCGGTCCGGCCGTCCCGCTCGCGGCGGGCGCTCCTCGGGATCGCGCTGGCCGGCCTGGCCGGGGCGGCCGTGGCCTCGCTCGCGCTCTGGGGCCGGGAGGGCCCGGCCACGGTCCTCGGCGGCATGGTGGCGGCCGACCGGTTCGCGGTGGCGGCCCGCCTGCTCCTGCTGGCGGTGGCGGCCGTCGGGGCCCTGTACGCCACCCACTACTTCGAGCGGTCGGGCGAGGACCCGGGGGAGCTCTACGCGTTGCTGCTGTTCGCCACCTCGGGGATGACGCTGATCGCCGCCGCCGCCGACCTCCTCGTCACGTTCCTCGCGCTGGAGGTGCTGTCGCTCTCCCTCTACGTCCTCACGGGCCTCACGTTCCGGCTGCCGGCGGGCGAGGCCGCGATGAAGTACTTCCTCCTGGGCGCGTTCTCGTCGGCCTTCTTCCTCTACGGCGTGGCCTTCGCCTACGGGGCCTCGGGGACCACCTCGATCGGCGGGCTGGCCCGGGCCCTGGCCGGCCGGACCGGCTCCCCGGGCCTCGCGCTCGCCGCCGCCGCCTTCCTCGCCGTAGGGTTCGGCTTCAAGGTGTCGGCGGTCCCGTTCCACATGTGGACGCCCGACGTGTACCAGGGCGCCCCCACCCCGATCACCGGCTTCATGTCGGCGGCCACCAAGGTCGCCGCGTTCGCCGCGCTGATCCGGGCCTTCGACGTCGGCCTGGCCCCGCTGGCCTGGGACTGGACGCCCGTGGTCTGGGCCCTGGCCGCGGCGTCCGTGGTGCTGGGCGGCGTGGTCGCGATCGCCCAGAGCGACGTCAAGCGGATGTTGGCCTACTCGAGCATCGCCCACGCCGGGTTCGTCCTGACCGGCCTCGTCGCCCCAGACCAGGTGGGCATCCGGTCGGCCCTCTTCTACCTCGTGGCCTACGCCGCGATGATCCTGGGCGCGTTCGGGGTCGTGATGCTCGTGTCGGGCCGGGGGGAGGAGCGGACCGACCTCGGGGCCTACGCGGGGCTCGGGCGGCGGAGCCCGCTGCTCGCGGGGCTCATGTCGGTGTTCCTCCTCTCGCTCGCGGGGATCCCCCCGACCGCCGGGTTCGTGGCGAAGGTCGGGGTGTTCCTGGCCGCGGTCCGGGCGGGGGAGTGGGAGCTCGCGGCCGTGGGCGTCCTGGCCTCCGTGGTGGCGGCCTTCTTCTACCTGCGGGTGATCGTCCTCATGTACATGCGGGAGCCGGAGGGCGAGTGGGAGCCCGACCCCACCCCCTGGCCGCGGGCCGCGGTCGCGGTCCCCGCCCTGGTCACGCTGGTCCTCGGGGTGTTCCCCCAGCTGGTGCTGGGGCTCTTGGAGCGGGCGGCGGTGCTCAGGTGGTGAGGCGCGGGATGGTGCCGGGGCGCCCTCGGCCGGTAGGCTGGTGGCCAGCATGAGCCGCCGCGTGATCCCGGGGCTCGAGGCGCCCGACGCCCAGCTCGAGGCGGAGGTCCGGGCCCGCCTCGACCAGGTGGAGGAGGCCCTGGAGAAGGCGGTCCGGGCGGACTCGGACCTCCTCGCCGAGACCTCCCGGTACCTGCTCGCGGCGGGCGGCAAGCGCTTCCGGCCGATGCTCGTCCTGCTCTCGGGGTACTTCGGCGACCCCGCCGACCCCCGGCTGATCCCGGGGTCGGTCGCGATCGAGCTGGTCCACCTGGCCACGCTCTACCACGACGACGTCATCGACGAGTCGGACTCGAGGCGGGGGATCGCCTCGGTCAACGCCCGGTGGAGCAACACCGTGGCCATCCTCACCGGCGACTACCTCTTCGCCCGGGCCTCCGAGATCTCGACCGAGCTCGGGACCGAGGTGTGCCGGATCCTGGCGCGGACGATCGCCGTGCTCTGCGACGGGCAGATCCGCGAGGTCGAGGCCTCCGGGCGCGTCGAGCAGACCGAGGAGGCGTACATGGAGGTGATCCGGCGGAAGACCGGGGCGCTGATCGCGACCTCCTGCCGCCTCGGCGGGCTCCTGTCGGACGCCCCGCCCGAGCACGTCGAGACCCTCGAGGCCTTCGGGGAGGCGTTGGGCCTGGCCTTCCAGCTCTCGGACGACATCATGGACGTGACCGCGAGCCAGCTCGAGCTGGGGAAGGAGCCGGGGGTGGACATGCGGGAGGGCGTGTACACGCTCCCCGTGCTCCACGCGCTCCGCCACGGCGAGCGCCGCGAGGAGCTGGCCCGCCTCCTCGCGCACGGCCCGCCCACCGGCGAGCGGCTCGACCGGGCCCTGGAGATCGTGCGGAGCGACGGGTCCCTGGCGCACGCCCGCCGAGCGGTGGCCCGGCAGGTGGACCGGGCCAAGGGCCTGGCCGCCCGCCTGCCCGACGGGCCCGCGCGGGCCGCCCTGCTCTCGCTCGCGGAGTTCCTCGCGATCCGGTGCGGCGCGCGGGGCGGGGGATGAGCGGGGGCGCGGCGCCGCGGGGGCGCGCAGCCCACGGAGGCCCGGCGCCGCGCGAGGCCCGGGCGCCGTGCGGGGGTTGCTAGGATACCGCCCGTGCTTGAGAAACCGTTCACAAGCGCGCGCCGCGCGGACCGGGCGCGGGTGATCGGGTAGGGGGCCGTGGAGCGGTACTACTGGTCCTACGGGGCGGTCCTCGCCGTGCTCGCGGCCGGGGCGGGCCTGGTCGCCGTGGCCTTCCTCGCGGCGAAGCTCATCGCGCCCCGCCGGCCGCTCCCGGCCAAGCTCACGACCTACGAGTGCGGGATCGACCCCGTCGGCGAGGGATGGTCCCAGACCCAGATCCGCTACTACGTGTACGGGTTCCTGTTCGTGATCTTCGACGTGGAGGCGGTGTTCCTGTTCCCCTGGGCGCCGGTCTTCGAGGGGCTCGGGATGGCGGCGGTGGTGGAGATGGCCATCTTCATCGGGATCCTCGCCGTCGGCCTCCTCTACGCGTGGCGGAAGGGGGTCCTCCGATGGGTCTGATCACCGAGCAGCTGCCGCTGCCCCAGCCGGTGAAGTTCATCCTGAACTGGGGGCGGCGCTATTCGCTCTGGGTGATGAACTTCGGGCTCGCCTGCTGCGCGATCGAGCTGATCGCCACCTCGACCTCGAAGCACGACTTCATCCGGCTGGGCGTGATCCCCTTCGCCCACGGGCCGCGGCAGGCGGACCTCCTGGTGGTGGCCGGCACCGTGACCGACAAGATGGCGCCGGCGCTCAAGCGGGTCTACGACCAGATCCCGGACCCCAAGTACGTGATCTCGTTCGGCTCGTGCTCGAACTGCGGCGGGCCCTACTGGGACTCCTACTCCGTGACCAAGGGGGTGGACCAGATCATCCCGGTCGACGTGTACGTGCCGGGCTGCCCGCCGCGCCCGGAGGCGCTCCTGCACGGGATCGTGCGCCTCCAGGAGAAGATCGCGAAGGAAGACATCAGGGAGAAGTGGAGTGGCAAGCTCACCGCGCCCGCTGGCTCCCGGTGAGGTCGAGGCGCGTCTCCGCGCGCGGTTCGGCGACGACGTCGTGGCCTTCGAGGAGCAGCACGGGCACGCCGTGGCGACCGTGGCCCGCGAGCGGTACCGGGAGGTCGTGGCCTTCCTCCGCGACGAGCCCGACCTGGCCTGCGACTACTGCGACTTCACGACCGGCGTGGACCTGCGGGAGCGCGGCCTCGAGGTCGTCACCCACCTCTACTCGACGACCCACCGGCACAACGTCCGGCTCAAGGTGCTGCTCCCGCCCGACGACCCGGTCTGCCCGACGATCTCGGACCTCTTCCCCACCGCCGACTGGCACGAGCGGGAGACGATGGAGATGTTCGGGATCCGGTTCGAGGGGCACCCGCAGCCGGTCTCGCTGCTCCTCCCGGAGCAGTTCGAGGGCCACCCGCTCCGGAAGGACTTCGTCCTCATGACCCGGGAGGCCAAGCCCTGGCCGGGCGCGGTCGAGGGGGAGGAGGAGGAAGAGGAGTGATCGCGCAGGCGGTCTCCTTCCTCGACGCCCTGGCCCCGGACCCGTGGCTCGCGCTGGTCCTCAAGGCCGCGGTCGTCCTCGGGTTCTTCCTGGTGGCCCCCCTGGGGGTGGGCTACGCGGAGCACAAGGTGCTCGCGCACATGCAGGCCCGGCTGGGGCCCATGGAGGCGGGGCGGTTCCACGGCTGGGCGCAGCTGATCGCCGACGGGGTGAAGTTCGTGCAGAAGGAGGACGTCGTGCCCCGGGCGGCCGACCGATGGGTGTTCTCGCTGGCCCCGGCGGTCGTGATGGTCCCCTACATCGCGACGGTCGTGGTCATCCCGTTCAGCGACACGCTGTTCGCGGAGGACCTCGACCTCGGGATCTTCTTCGTGATGGCGATGTCGTCGGTCTCGGTGATCGGCGTGCTGATGGCCGGGTGGGCCTCGGCGAACAAGTTCTCGTTGATCGGCGCGCTCCGGGCCGCGGCCCAGCTGATCGCCTACGAGCTGCCCCTGGTCCTCGCGGCGGCGGCGGTCGTGATGGAGGCCGGGACCCTCTCGCTCATCGGCATCACCCAGGCCCAGGACGGCCACTGGTTCGTGCTCACCCAGCCGGTGGGGTTCTTCATCTTCCTCGTGGCATCGCTGGCGGAGCTGACCCGGCCGCCGTTCGACATGCCGATCGCGGACTCCGAGATCATCTTCGGGGCCTACACGGAGTACACCGGGCTCAAGTTCGCGTTCTTCCTGCTCGCGGAGTACGGGGGGATCGTGGTGCTCTCGGCGATCGCGTCGGTGCTGTACCTCGGCGGCTTCCGGCCGCTCCCCGGCCTCGGCGCGATCCCCGAGCCGCTGTGGATGGCGGCGAAGATCGGGGGCCTGGCCTTCTTCATCATCTGGCTCCGGGCCACCTACCCGCGGCTGCGCGAGGACCAGCTCCAGCGGTTCTCGTGGCTCGCGCTGATCCCGCTGGCGCTCCTGCAGATCGTGGTCGTGGGCGTCGTGAAGGTCGCGGTCTAGGGGGAGGGGATGGCCGAGGTCCGTCGGGAGGTGCCGGAGGGGGGGACCGGTCTCGGGCTGCTCAAGGGGCTCGGGGTGACCCTGAAGACGATGCTCCGGCCCGCGGTCACCCAGCAGTACCCCCACGTGAAGCCGAAGCTCCCGCCCCGGAGCCGCGGCGTGATCGCGCTCAAGCAGGAGAACTGCACCGTCTGCTACAAGTGCGCCCGCGAGTGCCCCGACTGGTGCATCTACATCGACGCCCACAAGGAGACGCACGAGCCGGCCTCGGGCGGCCGGGCCCGGTCGGTCAAGGTCCTCGACCGGTTCGCGATCGATTACGCGCTCTGCATGTACTGCGGGATCTGCGTGGAGGTCTGCCCGTTCGACGCGCTGTTCTGGAGCCCGGAGTTCGAGTACGCGGTCCACGACATCCGGGAGCTCACCCACGAGAAGGAGAAGCTCGAGGAGTGGACCTAC
>DATMBJ010000032.1:0-21512 GCA_035559315.1 Actinomycetota bacterium | reverse complement strand
CCGATGGTTGGGAGTTCGAGTCTCCCCCCCGGAGCCGGCGCGATGCGGGACCACGGTCCCCGCGAGCGGGGGACCTCCGTCCCTGATAGCTCGGCCCTCGGGGTCCAAGATGGAGTCGGGGGTGAGGACGATGATCGGCGTCGGCTGGCCGCTCAAGCCGTCCGCGTACCCCGCGGGTCCCGAAGGGCTCCTCATCGGGGCTGTCGTGCTCGTCGTGGGCGCGGCCGTGGTCGGGTACCTGTGGTGGATCGAGCGGGCCCGGCGGCAGCCCACGGAGCGCCCCGAGGAGCTGCGGAAGGCCGCGTGAGGCGCGGGCGTGGGACGGGCGGCCCGGCCGGGAGGGACGCCGGGCCGTCCGTCCTAGGCATCCGGTCGAGGGGGAAGCGCCGACCGCCGGTCCCCCGAGGAGCGACGCTCGTCGGATGTCCGGCCCTCCTCCGACGCGCTACCCTCGGGCCGCGATGAGCTGGAACGCGATCGACCGTCGGTACGTCCGGATGGAGCCCTGGGACAACAGCGGCCTCCGGTTGCGGCTCCGCGGCGTGACGCTCGAGGAGCGCGAGGTGGAGGAGGAGCTCCGGCGCCTCGCCCGCGAGCGGACCGAGGCCGGGCGAGGGCACCGGCGCCGCCGCTAGCCCTCCCACTCGAGCCCCCGGCCTCGTAGCATGAGGGCGGGGCGGTAGCTCAGTGGGTCAGAGCAGCGGACTCATAATCCGCCGGTCGGAGGTTCGAGTCCTCCCCGCCCCACTGACGAAGGGGCAGGTCAGCGCCCATTTTCTCTCTCGCCCCCGGGCACCACTCTGAGATGTGTCCCGTCTGTGTCCCGTCTCGGACGGCGACCCGTCACGCTCTCCTCCAGCTGTTGGGCGACCACGTCGAGGTCTATGTCCGTCCGGGCGGGGAGGAGGGGACCGTCACCCTGTGGGCGCTCGGCCTCTGCGTGATGCTGCTGTTCCTGGGAGGGATCAGCCTGGACCTGTGACGGGTGTTCTCCGAGCGGCGGGCCCTGGCGGGGACGGTGGACGCGGCGGGGATCGCGGGGGCGTCGGGGATCGACGAGGAGGCCTTCCGGGACGCCGGCGTCCTGCGCCTCGACCCGGGACGGGCGGAGGCCCTGGCCTGGGCCAACCTGGCCGAGCAGACCGATGACCGCTCCCGTCGGGGCGGACGTCGCGGCCACCCCCGAGGAGGTGACGGTCGTGGCCACCGGACGGGTGGAGTTCACCCTGCTCGGCGTGCTGATGCCCGGGGAGGGGCCGTTCACCGTCCAGGTGACCGCCACCGCGAGGCCGGGGAGGTCGCCGTGAGCCGCTGGCGGGTGATCGCCGGGATCGCCCTCGTGGTCGGGCTGGCCGGCGTCCTGGTGTGGACCCAGGTGGGGGGCGGGGGGGACTCACCGGACCGGTCCTCGCCCACGGGATCGCCGACGCCGTCGCCGACCGGATCCTCCACCGGGGAGCCCGTTCCCAGCCCCGACCTCACCGGCGAGGACTTCCCGCGGATCGTGGGCGAGATCGTCGGCTTCCTCGATCTGCTCTCGGCGAACCCCGACCCCTCCCGGGTGGGCGAGGTGTTCCACCCCCGCTGCTCCTGCTTCGAGTCCCGCCGGAGCGCCCTGGCCGAGCTCCGGGAGCGGGGGTGGCACTACGCCACCCCCCGCACGGAGGTCCTGAAGGTCGAGCAGGTGGCGGGGGTGGGCCAGCGGAACCGGGTGGTGCTCGACGTCGTGCTCCGCGAGGGCGCCACCGACGTGGTGGATGTCGACGGGAACGTCGTGGAGAGCCTCGAGGCCGACCCGCCCGCCCGGTTCAGGATTGACGCTGGTCCGGGAGTCGCCGGCCGGCCCCTGGCGGGTGAGCACGCTCCTCCGGTACGGACCGGTCGAGGGAGGGGGGTAGGGGTGCCCCTCCGGTTGCTGGCCGTGGCCGCGGTGGTCGGCGCGTTCCTGGTGCAAGCGGCTCCGGCGCTCGCCCACCACGCCGAGTGGCACGCCGACTGGGACGAGGACGCCCAAGGGATCGAGGCCGCGGTGGGGGTGGAGAGCCCCGGCTCGGAGGGGAGCGCCGGCGGCTCCCACGGCTACCAGTACGTCTGGACCCTCGACGCGTGCACGCCCGGTGGGGACCCCTACGCCGGGGACGGACTCTGGGTGCTAGTGGTCGATCCCGCTACCGGCGAAGTCGTGAGCGTGGCTCCATCGCATCTCGGGCCGAGTGTCCCTGCTCGGATCCCACCGCGTTGCAGTGTTTCGCGGGCGGCTCCCCGCCGTATCGGGGATACCAGCCTCGGAACCTGAGGGGTCGCCCGACTACGGCAAGTGGACCGAAGAGCGCGCTCGGGATTACGAAGGCGATGTCTGGCAAGTCGAAGACCCCGGTATGCTCGACCAAGAGAGCGCCCGCGCGCCTCATCCTTCCGCCGCCCTATGCCGCGGCCGCCGATTCCACCTGCCATCTGATCCTCCTCTCCGTGGGAGCGCGGTGAACCGCCGACCACTTGGTCCCCATGAGGGACTAGCAGGATGTGCGCCTCATTCGATCTCCGGTTCTTCCTGCAAAGGAACCCTCAAGAGCGGCTCTAAACTGTATCGGGGATCCCAGCCTCGGTAGCCGAGGAGTCGTCCCAGGGCAGCCAGCGGCCAGAAGAGGGCCTTCTGGATCGGGAACGGGGGCCGGGCCAGGCGGAGTTCGTCCTCGTACTCGCGCATCAGCACGGCCAGCCGCACGGGGTTGGGCAAGCCCTTCCGGTTGGTCTTCCCGTCCCTGGCCAGGCCGAAGAACGTCTCGAAGAACATCTCCGTTCGAAGGGCCGGCCTGAACTCCCCGAGGACGTGGGCCTCTCCGTCGCCGGCGTTCCACCACACGTGCGGGCGCCCGGGAGGCACGACGGCGATCTCGCCAGCCTGCAGCATGCGCTCATGGCCATCGATTCGGAGCCCGAGTACCCCCGCCAGTACCTCGAAGCGTTCCTCCTGCTTCGGATGCACGTGCGCCGCGGCCACGAACCCGCCGGGCCCCGCGTAGAGTTCCCCTCGGAGGAATTCGCCGTTCGTATCCCTGGCCACTTTCCGCCAGACCACCCGCTCTCCGGTCACGGGGTGCTCGAGCACGTCTCCAGACCTCGCCATCACCGTCCTCCCGCCGTTGGCGCCCGAAGGGTACGGGGGGCGTGGGCGTCGGTCCATCCCAGGAATCTGGGATTTCATCTCCTTGTGAGCGGATGGGGTGCGTGGGAAGATCTCCCCGTGGTGGCCCCTTCCCTCAAGCAGGCCCGTGAGCGGTTCGTGAAGCTCGTACACCGCGGACTCGAGCTGACGCCGTTCTTCGAGACCGCCGATGGCGCGCTCTCGAGCGCGGTGCCTTTCGACGCCTCATGCTGGCTCACGCTCGACCCGGGGACGCTCCTGCCCACCAGCCACTTCACCCGTGAGATCGGCTCCGAACACCTGATGGCCATGGCGGCGAACGAGTACCTCGAGGAAGATGTGAACAAGTTCGCGGACCTGGCACGCTCCACCCCCCCGGTTGGGATCCTGAGCGAGGCGACCGGTGGAGATCTCCGGCGGAGCCCGCGCCACAGGAACGTCCTCGCCCCGCACGGCTATGCCGACGGGGACGAGCTGCGGGCCGTGTTCGTCGACGGGGAGTCGGCGTGGGGCTGCGTGGCGGTCCACCGCCGGCGAGGCAGGTTCGAGGGACCCGAGGCCGCGGCCGTCGCCGAGCTCGGCGGTCTCATCGCGGAGGGGATCCGCCGGGCCGTCCTGGCTACAACCCTGGCGGCCGATGGGCAGCCCGATCCGCCGGGTCTCATCCTCCTCCGCGGCGACGACTCCGTCGAGAGCGTGACCCCCGCGGCCACGCGCTGGTTGGGCGAGATCCTCGATCCGACCGGGCGCTCGGCCCGCTTGCCGATGATCGTCGTGGGCATTGCCGCTCGCGCCCGTCGTGCGGCCACCGAGCCGTCCGAAGAGGTGGCCAGCGCTCGCCTTCCAAGGAGGACGGGGGGCTGGCTCCAGCTGGACGCCTCGCTGTTGGAGGGGGAACCGCCCGGTCGCGTGGGAGTGATGGTCCAGCCGGCAAAGTCGCCAGAGATCGCTGCCCTGATCGTGGAGGCTTACGGGCTCTCCGACCGCGAGAAGGAGATCGCGCATCTGGTCCTGCGTGGCCTCTCGACCCTCGAGATCGCTCAGGACCTCCACCTGTCGCCGTACACGGTGCAAGACCACCTCAAGGCGATCTTCGCGAAGGTCGGCGTCCGGAGTCGTCGAGAGCTGGTAGCCCAGATGTTCCTCCAGCACTATGCGCCACGGCTCGAGACCGAGGCGGCGATCGGCTCAGACGGCTGGTTCGCGGACGAGGAGCCGCAACCGGGTTCCGTCAAAGATGGAGTGCGGTTCCGATAGACGTGACCAGTCGGGCGACCGCGTGAACGGCGACGTGCTGTAAGCAATCGGACGTCAATAGGACGCGAGTCGGAACTCAACGCTTCGCCGGGCCAATGGGCGGAACCGTCGCGCTCAAGCTTCACCGACTAGGGCTCCTTGGGTCGGACGGCCTTGAGAGCTGGCTGAGGCAAGCTTCATGCGGCGGGTTTGATCCGGGCCTGAGCGACGTAGTTGTCGATGTGGCGATTGACCTGGCGGAGTGCACGGCGGAGATCAGACGGCGCCGGTGGATGATGGGCCTCGAGCAGAGGTCCAAGGAGGCGGTCGTGGAGCTTGGTGTAGAACAGGGCGACGCGGATGCCGTCCGGGGTGAGCACGTAGGTGTTGGTGTGCTCGATCCTGCGGATGAGGCCCTCTAGGCGGAGGCGGCTGAGGTCGTACGTCATCTGCGCGCTGGTGTAGAGGCCGCCGAGCAGCGAGCTCACCCGGGCACAGAGGCTCCGATTGGTGGAGCCGACGGCGGCGTGCACCAGCGCGCAGAGGGCTCCGGCCAGGGCCATGACGCGGAAGTCCCCGAACCGGAGGGCGGGGCCCGTTGGCCCTTCTCGACCGAGGGCTGTCCGACCCGCTCGAGGAGAGGGGTCGAGATGGCACAGTCCTGGCCGATGCGTTGGACCTCCAGCAGCCTGCGGTTGGCGGCCCGGGCTTTGGCCTGAAGCTCCGGGAGGTTGCGGAGGCCAGCGGTGGCACCGGGGAGCGGGTCTACCTCGGGGGGCGGGCAGTGACCGTGCTCCGAGGCGAGCTCACCCGGCCGACCCAGCCCAGCAGCCTCACCGGTCGACGGGGGCCCTGATGTGGTTCGTGATCCACCCCGAGGTGTTCGGGGCCTTCCGAGGCTCCGGATGGTCGAGCATGGAGCGGGCCCCAATCAGCCGATCAGCAGTACAACGCTTTGGGGTCGAGATCAGTGCAGCGATGGCCACGCGAGAACCAGGAGGACTACTCGCGCGGCGCCGATCACCCATGGGATCGGCAGGGCGAAGCCGATCCAGAACATGGCCTCGACCGGAAGCAGGACCAGGGCGAGGACGCCCCCGACCCTCGACCCCTTCCACACGAGCCACGCCGCCCAGGCCACGGCGAGCGCAACGATGAGGAAACCGATTAAGAGCCAGACGAAGCTCCGCTGGCTGAATCGGGAGGACCAGGGACCGCCGTACATCTCGAAGAGGTCGAAGAAAGTTGGCAGGGTTCCGCGCTGGGCCAAGTAGACGGCGACCGGGATCGTCGAGATCCCGAACCCCGCCGCGTAGACCCAGGTCAGAACCGCGGCGATCCGAGCCTGGCTCATCCGCCTCCCTCGGTGACTCGAGGGGAACTGTACTACCGAGGGGCCGCGATGCAGACGTCTTGGGTCAGCTCCTCGGGGGCAGGGAATCCGAGAAGGCGGGCGCCGCGGCTCCTGAACATCTTATGTAGCTTGTGAACCGCTCATGTGGCCCCGCATTGGCCCCGCGATGGATTGCGAAACGTTGCGCAACTTCGAATGGTCTTGAGGAGAGAAGTCCCTGGTCAGAGGTCATGTTGTCCTCGATCAGGGAGGTCAGCGGCTTGCGGGGATCAAACTCATGATCCGCCGGTCTTTCCACCCAACCTCCTTGCCCCCCAGGAGGGCCGTGATGCACTGGCCGCTAGAGGCACGGGATGGTGTCGTGTACGGGCCGAACGCCCCGACCGCGGGCCGTACGCGTTCTGGGAACTCCGACCTTCGGCGATCGTCGGCCTCCCCGGCATCGCCGGACGGAGGAGGGCAAGGACCGGCCCGCACCTTCACGCCAACACGCTGGCGGGTTCGAGGACGCAGGCGACCGAGACGTCGGTACGTAGCCTCACGCCCTGAGGCGGCTGAACCTCCCCCCGACATCCTTAGGCGCGCCGGTAGCGCACGTAGACGACCCGCGAGCCGAACGTCCGGGTCTCCGCGAGCTCGAGGTTGATCCTCTCGCCCAAGGCCGGGAAGTAGGGCGTGCCGCCGCCCAGCACGACGGGGCTGACGAAGAGCCGGTACTCGTCGATGAGGCCGGCCTTCATGCAGGCAGAGGCCAGGCCGGCGCCCCCGACGCCGATGTCCGCGCCCGGCCGCTCCTTCAGCCGGGTGACCTCCTCCTCAAGGCCATCCCGGACCAGCCGGGCGTTTCCACGGACCCGCTCAAGGGTCGTCGAGAACACTACCTTGGGCAAGTCCTTCCAGATGCGGGCGAACTCGAGCTCGTAGTCGGACGCTGATGGATTCTCTTCGGCGGTCTCCCAATACTCCATCACCTCGTACAGCCGCCGCCCCAGGAGATACGCGCCCAGCCGGCGGGTCTGCTCGTTGTGGAACCGATGGAGCTCCTCGTCCGGCGCCGACCAGTCGATCTCCCCGCCCGGCCCGGCGATGAATCCGTCCAGCGAGACTGTCATGGAGTAGATCAGGTCCGCCATCACGACCCTCCTTGCTCGGTCGGCCATTCTTCCGCTCCTGCCTCCGGTCCTCCTTTCGACTGCCACCACCCCGCTCGTGAAGAGTCGTGCGCACGTGGCGAAGGGTGCATCGTGGCCCAGCGACATGCTGTCAGGAATCACTGCATCGCCGCGACGTAGGCGTGGAGACGCTCGGCGAGCTCGTGCGGCCGGCTGAGCGTGATGTAGTGGCCGCCGTCGATCTCGTCGGCCTCGATGCCGAGCCGCTCGCGGGCGTGGCGGCGTGCCCAGGCGGCGGGGAACATCCGGTCGTCGCGGCAGAGGAGGTACCTGGTGGGGGTGTCGGGCCAGGCCTCGAGCGGCCATGGCTCCCGCAGCGCCCTGGAGACCTCCTGACGTTCTCTTCGCCTGGCCTCCGCCGCGAGCCGGGGTGGGACGTCGTGGTAGAAGGCGTCCTCGTATCCGGTCTCCTCGTAGTGGGTGTTCCGCCACCAGTCATCGAAGAGCTCGCCCGGCGAGGGGATCATTCCCGCCACGAGGACGAGGAGCTGGCCGGGCAGGCGGGCGCACACCAGCGGCGCCGTGAACCCACCGACCGAATGCCCAACGACGACGAGGTCCCCCGGGTCGCCGACCGCCCGGACGACGGTGTCCGCGTACTCTGACCAGCCTGCCGACTCGTCCTTGCTCGGGAGATCCACCGCCACCGCATCGTGCCCGCGCTCCCGCAGCGCAGGTGCCACGAGGTGCCAGTCCCAGGCGCTTCCACCGCCGCCGTGGATGAGCGCGACCGTGGCCATGCTCAGCGGCCTCTGATGCAGAACCGAAGGGTCGTACGCGCCCCGACTCCCGGCACGCGGGTCCTCTCGGGCCGCAACGGGCCCGACGCTGTCGATAAGGCCGTCGGGGTGCATCCAGGCGACGCTTCCGCGAGGCTCGGAAAGGATCCGTCCAGTGAAGTCGTCATGCTGCGATCACGGACCGCCATCAGCTGTTCACGCTCCATGGAGCGCTTGGGAGGCACCCCGCGGGCCACGACGGTGGTGAGCCACGCCCCGAGGTTCTGGACGCCGCTCGCTCCGG
Source organism: Actinomycetota bacterium (assembly GCA_035559315.1). Lineage (GTDB taxonomy): Bacteria > Actinomycetota > UBA4738 > UBA4738 > HRBIN12 > DATLZM01. The sequence goes on along the minus strand of DATMBJ010000032.1, from coordinate 13,582 downwards.
AACCCCGGAGCGGGAGCCAGGTCTCCTCGACCGCGTCAGGCGCCAGCTGTGTACGCTGCAGCCCGCCCCCATCCATGATCGACTCTCACTGACCGCGGCACCCATGTCACAAGGTGGCGGTTGCGTACTGCGGGCGCCCGGTGGACCGGTAGACCTGGATCGTCACCCCCTTCGGGGTAACTCGCGAGTCGACCAGGTCAAGCGCGATGTCTGGGCCGGTGTCGGGGAATAGCCGGGTTCCCTGGCCGACGACCACCGGGCAGATGAGCAGGGTGATCTCGTCGACGAGCTGGTTGTCGAACAGCCAGCGGACCAGGTGGCCGCTGCCGTGCACCTGCAGCTCACCTCCCGCCGTGGCTTTCAGCTCGCCGATGGCCGCCGCGACGTCGCCGGAGAGGACAGTCGTGTTCGCCCAGCGCGGTTCGGTGATCGTGGTCGTTGCGACGTACTTGGGCTTCGTGTTCAAGGCCGTCCAGATGGGGCTGTCGCCCGGATCTGCCCAGGATCCCCAGGAGGACGCGAAGATCTCGTAGGTCTGCCGGCCGAACAGGAACGCGTCGGCGCGCTGGTAGACCTGGTTGAGGAACGCCATGGCCTGGTCGTCGAACACCGGCGTGACCCATCCGCCGCGCTCGAATCCGCCCCTGCGGTCCTCGTCCGGCGCGCCGAGTCCCTGCATCACTCCGTCGACGGAGACGATCGTCACGGTCGTCAGTTTCATCGTCGGATTCCCTCCTCGCTGGGTATCGTCGTCCTTCGATCAGACCGGACCGCGGCGCCGATCTCATCGGTCTCGGCGGGGTCCGTCCGGCCGATCCATCTCGCACCCTCCCCGAACACGGCCCGCGTCGGCGATGTCGTACTCCTGAACGGACACGGTGAGCATAGCCAGACGCTGTTGGGTGTCAGGGCCGCCGCTGCGGAAGGTCTCCGGCGCCGCTTGCGACTCCCAGCGCTCGAATCGTGCTACCCGCCGTGCTACCGAACGGGAACGCACAGGACAGCCCGGAATAGCACGAACCGCCCTCCGAGCGGCTCCTGACCTGGACTGGACGGCACGGGGCGGCACCAGATGGGCGGGGCAACACGGACGCCGTAAGACTCACAACCCGCCGGTCGGAGGTTCGAGCCCTCCCCGCCCCACGAAGGGAACCCGAGATCAGCGACGGTTCTTCGTTGCCCTCGTCTCCCTCGGGGCAGCACCAAGAGCATCTCCGCCTCTCGGACAGCCCCAGCGCCACGAAGCATCCTGGGTGTTCCCAGGGCCATGCCCGCCGCCATGGCGGAGGACATGACCGACCGCGAGGTCCTGGCCGAGCTGGCCCGGGGGAAGCTGCGGGTGGAGATCCCGCTCTCGAAGAGGCTCTCCACGGACGGTTCGGTCCCCACCACGCCCTGATCGTGGAGGCCATCTCGTCGAAGCTCGGCGAAGGCGGCCGCCCGGTCCAAGGGAACGTCCTTCCTCCGAGCAGCACGCTCCACCGAAGGGCCGCCGGGGTCCAGGGAAGGCCACCATCGCTGTCGGGCACTCCTTCCTGGTCGTGGCGTACCACGTCCCGGACCGCGGCGCGCCCTCCCGGTTCACCACAGGCAACGAAGCTTTCCTTCGCGGACATCTCGGGCGAGCCGACTTCAGATGCTCGCACCCGTGCAGGGCGGTTGCTACGCTCCGCCGGTCGGTTGCCCGCTGGTCGGAAGGAGGGGGTGGGCGTGCTCGCCGCAGAACCGCTCTGGATCGTCCTGCGCCTCCTGCACATCGTCTCGGGGGCGCTCTGGGTCGGGTCGGCGTTCCTGTTCGTGGCGTTCATCGGCCCCTCGGCGGCGGAGGTCGGCCCGAGCGCGGGCCCGCTCCTCAGCGTCGTGGTGAAGAAGCGCAGGGCCGCGAAGATCATCACCTGGCTCGGCATGATCACCGTCGCCGCCGGATGGGTCCTGTGGTTCCTGAACCTGCGCAGTCACGGTGGCCTCGCGGACTGGGTGGGCTCGAGCTTCGGCCTCGGGATCACGATCGGCGCCGTCCTCGCCACGATCACGTTCTTCGTCGGCGCCTTCGGGGTCGGCAGGAACGTCGAGCGTATGGTCGACCTGGGGGACACGATCGCGGCGGCGGGTGCGCCTCCCACCGCCGAGCAACAGGCCGAGATCGCCCGCCTCCAGGCGGCGCTCGAGAAGCACGGCAAGCTCGATCTCGTGCTGCTCCTCCTCGCCGTCTCGGCGATGGCCACGGCTCGCTACTGGTAGCCGCGGTACGCTGCAGACTCATGATCCGCCGGTCGGAGGTTCGAGCCCTCCCTGCCGCACAGACTTCCTGCAGGTCAGACGCTCTTTCCGACCGGGATCCTTGCGCTCACGGAGGGTCGTGCTCCCCGCGTGCTACCCGACTTTCGGAGAGGTGGGGCGTGGCGCGAGGTCCCGCTCGTCACAGCACGACCCGGTACAGGTGCCAGCGGTCCGGTACGCCTTTCAGCTCACGCTCGCCGGCATCCTCGAAGGACAGACCCGATCCCGCGACGAGGTCCTTCACGGTGCTCGAAACGAGCACCTCCCCCGGCCCGGCCTGGGAGACCACGCGCGCCGCGATGTGCACCGCGATCCCCCCGACCTTCTCCCCCACGAGCTCGCACTCTCCCGTGTGCAGTCCGGCCCGTACCTCGATGCGAGGTCCCCGAGGGCCTGCACGATGGCCATCGCACATCGGACGGCCCGGGCGGGGCCGTCGAAGGTCGCGAGGAACCCATCGCCCGCCGAATCCACCTCCCGTCCCCGATGGCGCTCCAGGAGGCTGCGAACCGTCCGGTGGTGACGCTCCAGGAGCGCCACCCACGCGGCGTCGCCGAGCACCGCCGCCTTCTCGGTCGAGCCCACGATGTCGGTGAACAGCACCGTCGCGAGTACGCGGTCGTGCTCGATCGTCGGTCGGCCTCCGGTCAGGAACTCCTCGATCTCGTGCAGGATCACCTCGGCATCGCCGACGAACGGCAGGTAGTCATCGCCGTCGACCTCGGCGTAGCGGCTCCCCGCGATGCGGCTCGCCAGGTACCGGCCGTGGGCGACATCGACCAGCCGGTTGTCCCTCCGGTGGATGACCAGCGTCGGTACACGGATCGAGGACAGGACGTTCCGGACGTCCAGTTCCTCGAGCATCCGCCGCATGGCGATCACCGTGCCGGGGCTGGACCCCAACCGTTGGTACCTCGCCCACCATCGGCGGAACCCAGGATCGCCGGCGACCGTGGGAGCGACGGTCTCGAGCAAGACGCCCCGGCCCCATCCGAACCGCAGCTCCCTGATGATCCGTTCCTCGAACTCCTCGGACCAGCCCCAGTCCTGGTCGGGGCCGCGGCTGAACCGTGCTGCGCTGTTGATCAGCACGAGCGCGTGCGTCCGCTCCGGGTACGTCGCCGCGAAGAGCTGGCACACCATGCCCCCGCCCCCCGACCCGAGGAGCGCCGCCCTGGTCGCGCCGACCGCATCCAGCACCAGGGTGACGTCGTCCGTCCACTGCTCGAGCGTCGGCAGCTCTGCCAGCGAGACGGGGTCCGAGAGGCCGGTTCCGCGTTGGTCCATGCAGATCACGCGGGCGAACGTCCCCAGGCGCGCCAGGAAACCTCGGAACCCGGGCTGCTCCCACATGGCCTCGATCGAGTTCCAGAACTCCGGGACGTACATGAGATCCAGGTCGCCCTCCCCGAACACCTGGTAGGCGATGTACACGCCGTCCGGGCTGGCGACGTACAGGGTCTCCGGTGGATCCATCACGACATCACCTGGCAGGGCGCCGACGGTCGATGACCCCGAGGATGTCCACGAGTCGTAGTGTCCGTTCCGCCCGCGAGTGACCGCAAGGGGGGCCGTTCATGGGTCGGGTCGCCGATCGCGACCTCCGCGGCCCGCGGGAATCACCCTCGGTCGTGGTGTGGGCGGTCCCGTGACGTCGCTGATGCTATGGCTCGGGTGAGGGACGGACCCCGCCGGACCGATCGACCGGCCGGGCGGGGCCCGTCATCACCGCCGAGGATCTAGAAGCCGCTACAGAACCCCGGGTTGGCCGCCGGGATGAGCGGGCTGGCCGCTGACGGAGGCACGTCGAAGTACGTGACGGTCACCTTCACCGGGATGGTCGTGCTGTGGTTCCACGCGCTGTGGACGTGTCCCTGACCGAGATCCACGAACGTCTCTCCCGGCCCGTACGGGTACGGCGTGCAGGTCGGGTCCTCGCCGTCGTAGTAGGTGAACTCCCCTTCCTCCACGATGACGATGGCCGGCCCGGCGTGGGAGTGCCAGCCCGTGAACCCGCCGGGATCGACGGTGACTTCCTGGACGATGGTGTCGGCGGGGTTACGGACCTGGACGAGCTGCGGCTTGCCGGCCACCTCGGCCTTGACCTTCATGCTGAATGGATGGGCCCAGGGGGCCCGGGCGATGATCGTGCCGTGGAGGCCTCCGTGGGTGGCTCGGACGACCCCGGTCCCGATGGGGATCGCCACGAGCAGGGTCAGCGCGAGCACCAGGCTGATCCTTGCGGATCGCCTGGAGATCGTCGGCGTTCGCATCTGTCATCTCCTCCCTTCTGGCTACGAGCCACCGCCTCACCGCTGAGGCGATGGTGCGGATGGTGGCAGACCCGCGTTGGAAGCCTGCGGGACGCTCGTTGGAAAAGCGTTGGAGGCCGCAGATCAGGTCTTCCCCCCGGGCGGAGAGGGGGCGTACGGTGGCCCCATGCAGTTCCGGATCCTGGGACCGCTCGAGGTGGCCGACGGGGATGGGCCGCGGCCCCTTGGCGGCCCGAAGCAACGGACGGTCTTGGCCCACCTGATCCTTCGAGCGAACCAGGCCATGGACCCCGACCGGCTGATCGGGGAGGTTTGGGGAGACGAACCTCCGCCGGCGGCTCGAAGCACCCTTCGCGGCTACCTCTCCCACCTGAGGAAGGCTCTGGGCCCCGATCGGATCGAGCACCGCTCGGGCGGCTACATCCTCCGCGCGGAGCCCTCAGCGATCGACGCGGTGCGGTTCGAAACGCTGGTGGATGAAGGCCGGGTGATCCGGAGCGCCGATCCAGCTGCTGCCGTCCAGATATTCGAGCGGGCGCTCGGGCTATGGCGAGGTTCGGCGTTGGCGGACCTGACCGACCAGGCGTCCCTCCAGCCGGAGATCGCCCGCCTGGAGGAGCTCCGCCTCGCCGCGCTGGAAGACCGGATCGACGCCGAGCTCGAGCTGGCGCGCCATCGAGAGCTCGTTCCGGAGCTGGAGACGCTGGCCGCGGCGCACCCGTTCCGGGAGCGCCTGTGGCTCCATCTCATGACCGCCCTGTATCGGTCGGACCGTCAGGCCGATGCGCTGGTCGCCTTCCAACGGTCCCGGGATCTCCTCGCCGAGGAGCTGGGGATCGACCCCTCCCCCGAGCTGCGCCGCCTCCACCAGCGCATCCTCCGTCAGGATCCCTCGCTGGACATCGCGGGGGAGCCCCTCCGCGGGTACCGACTGCTCGAGCAGGTCGGAGCGGGGTCTTTCGGATCGGTCCATCGGGCCTTCCAGCCCCAGGTCGGCCGGGAGGTCGCGATCAAGACGATCCATCCCCGGTTCGCGAACGATCCCGAGTTCATCAGGCGGTTCGAAGCCGAGGCCCAGCTGGTGGCTCGGCTCGAGCATCCCCACGTGGTACCCCTCTACGACTTCTGGCGGGAACCGGACGGCGCCTACCTGGTCATGCGGTACCTCCGCGGGGGGAGCCTCCGGGAGCGCCTGGCTCACGGGCCCCTCGGCGTTGAGGAGGCGGCCAGGCTCCTGGACCAGATGGCCCAGGCGCTGGTGGCCGCCCACCGGCAGGGTGTGGTGCACCGCGACGTCAAGCCGGCCAACATCCTGTTCGACGAGGAGGACAACGCCTACCTGTCCGACTTCGGCATCGCCAAGGACGTGGAGGTTGCCGAGGTCGCACCGGGCGGAACCCCCAGTCCCCTGGCCTACTACCTGTCGCCCGAGGAGCTCCGGGGTGAGCCGGTCACGCCCCGGACCGACATCTACAGCCTCGGGCTGGTGCTGTACGAGATCCTGGCCGGACGTCATCCGTTCGCCGACGCCCCACCGGAGGAGGTGGTGGCGAAGCACCTGACCGAGCCGGTTCCCTCGATCCGGGCCTTCCGACCGGATCTCCCCCGGGCTGTGGACGAGGTGATCGCGGTGGCGACCGCCAAGGCCTCCGCCGACCGATCCCCGGATGCGCGGGCGATGGCGTCAGCCTTCCGGGCCGCCCTGGTTCCCGCGGTCGTTCGCACCCCGGCGACGCCCTCCACGGAGATCCGGAACCCCTACAAGGGGCTGCGTCCGTTCCTGGAGCCCGACGCCGCCGACTTCTTCGGCCGAGAGGCTCTCGTGTCCGAACTGGTCGCCCGGCTCGTCGAGCAGGGTGACGGCTCCCGCTTCCTGGGGGTGGTGGGGCCGTCGGCGAGCGGGAAGTCGTCATTGGTCCGCGCGGGGCTCCTGCCGGCGCTCCGAGCCGGCGCCGTCGAGGGTTCGGACCGTTGGTTCCTGCTGGAGATGCACCCGGGGACCTACCCCCTCGAAGAGCTTGCCTCGGCCCTGATGCGGATCGCCGTGCATCCCCCCAGCGATCTGGTCGAGCGACTGGCACAGGATGACCTGGGCCTGGTGTCGGTCGCCGAGGAGATGCTCCCACCCGGCTCGGACCTCCTCCTGGTGATCGATCAGTTCGAGGAGCTGTTTACGCTGGTCGACGCCGAGGACGTTCGAGCGAGATTCCTCGGGATCGTCGTCGCCGCTGCGACCGAGCCCACGAGCCGGGTTCGGATCGTGTGCACCCTTCGGGCCGACTTCTACGATCGGCCCCTGGCTTACGCAGGGCCCGCCGGGCTGATGAAGTCCCGGACGGTCACCGTGACGCCGCTCGTTCCCGAGGAGCTCCAGCGCGCGGTGGTGGGCCCTGCGGAGGGTGTCGGCCTTCGGATCGATCCGGCGCTGGTGGCCGAGATCGTCGCGGACGTGGCGACCCAGCCAGGGGCCCTTCCGCTCCTCCAGTACGCGCTCACGGAGTTGTTCGACCAGCGCGACGACTCGACGCTGACCCTCGACGGATACCGGCGGATCGGAAAGGTCTCCGGAGCGCTGTCCCGCCGAGCGGAGGCCCTGTACCGGCGGCTGAACCGATCCGGACAAGAGGCCACGCGGCAATTGTTCCTCCGCCTGATCACAGTGGGCAGGGAGGGAGGCGACGACACGCGACGGCGGGTGCTCCGATCCGAGCTGTTATCGCTCGAGGTCGACCAGGGGGCGTTGGACGCCGTGATCGACACCTTCGGAGCCCGCCGCTTGCTGTCGTTCGACCGTGACCCCGCCAGCCGGGGACCGACCGTCGAGGTGGCGCACGAGGCCCTGCTCACCGAATGGGGCCGCCTGCGCGGGTGGATCGAGGCGGCCCGCGAGGACGTCCGGACCCATCGGCGTCTCGCCGCGGGGGCCCGCGATTGGACGGTTTCGGGACGGGACCCCAGCTTCGTGCTTCGGGGCACTCACCTGGCCCGTTTCGAAGCGTGGGCGGCCTCCTCCGCGCTCGCCCTCACCGCCGATGAGCGTGACTACCTCGAAGCCAGCTTGGCCCAGTGGAACGCCGACCGGGTGGAAGAGGAGGGACGCAAGGCCCGCGAGGCCGCCCTGGAGCGGCGATCGGCCCGTCGTCTGCGCGGCCTGGTCGCGGTCTTCGCGGCCGCGGCCCTTATCGCCGCAACGCTCACTTTCGTGGCCACCGATCAGAGCAGCAGGGCTGAGCGGGAGGCGCGGATCGCGACGGCGAGGGAGCTCGCCGCGGCCGCCGTGGCCAACCTGGAGGTCGACCCCGAGCTGAGCGTCTTGCTCGCCAGCGAGGCGGTAGACGCTACGCGCTCCTCGGACGGGACGGTCCTCCCGGAGGCGGAGGAGGCGCTCCACCGCGCCGTCGTGGCGTCACGACTCGAGTTGAAGGTGCCCGGGGTGGGGGGAGCCCTCGCCTGGAGCCCGACGGGAGTCTTCGTGACCGAGGGCCCGGAGGACTCTGGCATGATCGACATCAGGGATGCCGACACTGGAGAGAGCGTCCTTTCGTTCAAGGGCCACGACCCCGACGTGAATCACGTGGCGTTCAGCCCGGATGGCTCGAGGCTCGTCTCCACCGGGGATGACGGAAAGCTGAAGGTGTGGGACCCCTCCACGGGCCGACTCCTCTCGAGCGTGTCCGGAGACGACGGTTCCTGGGGCGTATCGTTCAGCGCCGACGGGTCGCTCGTCGCCGGCATCTGGGGCGGCACCACCGTCCGGGTCCTCGACCTGTCCACGGATCGGGTGGTCTCGACCCTCCGGGTGCCGGGCGCGTTTGGAACCGCCGTCAGCCCCGACGGGAGACGCCTCGCAGTCGTGGGTGATGGAGTCGGCTCCGTGTTAGACGTGGAGACCGGCGAGGAACAGTTCCGACTGACCGGGGTAGGGGGGCTCGGCCTAGCGGTGTCGTGGAGCCCTGATGGCCGATACATCGCCGCGACCGGTGAGGACGCCGCTGGCGTCTGGGACGCGGAAACGGGGAGGCTCCGCCACACCCTGCTCGGTCACACCGGATCGGTCCTCAGCGTGGCCTGGAGCCCGGATTCCTCTCGCCTGGTCACGGGTGGTTCGGACGGGACCGCGAGGGTGTGGGAGATCGGGGCGGGTGTCCGAGAGCTGTGGTCGCTATCGGCTCAAGAGACCAGGAGCGGCATCTATGGAGTGGCCTTCTCGCCGGACGGGACCATGGTGATGGCCGGGGACCTGGGCATCTCCGCCGTGCAGATCTGGGACCTGGGGCCGAACGGCGACGCGGAGTGGTTGAACCTTCCCGGCGCAACCCAGGTGGAGTTCATGCCGGACGGGCGGCGTGTCGTGACGACCAGTGGCGGCTCGGCGCTGACGATCTGGGACCTCCAGACGAGGCGCGACGTTCGAACGACCGGACCGACCAAGGATGGATTCCGGGTCGAAAACATCGACGTGAGCGCGGACGGCGGGTCGATCGGGGTCGGCGGCTGGGTAGAGGGCGACGGCGGCTCCTACGGCGGCGAGGTCGCGAGGATGTGGGATATGCGGACAGGGAGGGAGCTCTTCACGGTCCGGCACTCCTTCGATGTCACGGAAGTCGACGTCAGCCCCGATGGGGAGCATCTGCTCACCCTGAGCTGGGACGGAAGAGTGAGGATCGTCGATCGCGTCGGCCGCGTTGTCCGGGTCTTGCGCGAGGACGGGGAGATCCTCGGGGCGCGGTTCAGCGCCGACGGCCTGCTGATCGCAACGGTGGCCGTCTCAGACCGCGATCCAGAGACGGCCCGCGTGACGATCTGGGATTGGGCCCGCGGGGAGCTCGCCCGCACGATGAAGGTCGGCCGCACGATCAACGACTTCTACGGGTTAGCCTTCGACCCGAGCGGTTCGCGGATCGCGATGAGTGGTTCCGGACGCTCGGAGATCAGGGATGTGGAGAGCGGGGCGAGGGTGGCCGTCCTTCAGGGGCCCTCGGGGGGCGCCACGGATATCGCCTTCAGCCCCGACGGATCGCGCGTGGCGGTAGCGAACGCCGATGGCACGGTCCGCCTGTTCGAGGCAGACACGGGGGCACCACAGCTCGTTTTGCCGGCCTCTGGATGTCATGTATCGGCGGTGGCTTTCAGCCCGGACGGCAGCAAGCTCGCTTCCGCGAGCCCGTGCGACGGGGTTCGGATCTGGGCCCTCGACATCGACGATCTCCTGGAGATCGCCCGGCGGGAGGTCACCAGGCCGCTCACCGACGAGGAGTGCCGCCAGTATCTCCACGTGGATCGGTGCCCCCGGGCGTGAGCCAGATCCGATCTTGCTCTGCGCCTTGCTCAGCAAGGGGGTGACCCGCACAGCCGGACGAACCAACGGGACCCGGACCCTCCCCGAGGCCCCCTGAGCTACCTGGCCCAGCCGGAGATGCGGGAGCTCATCCGGGCCGCCCTGGAGCTTGGATGGACGCTGCTCGGCTACGAGGTCGACATGCGCCTGGCCTCTGAGGGGTGGGATCCCATGGGGGACGGGTTCCGGAACTGGCGGGAGGAGCGGCAGGCCCGCAACCTGGTCCGGGCGACGGATGCGTTGGCCACCGGCGCGAGGATCCCGGTCTGGTGCGGGAAGGGCCATCTCTACAAGGGCCGGCATCCCCGCGGAGCCTGGACCTGGGTCCCATGGGGTGGCCCCTCGAAGAGCTCGCGGGGATAGAGCCCTTCGCCATCGACCAGATCCAGACCGTGGAGTTCGGTCAGCCGGTCCCCAGGAACCGAGCCCGGTTCCTCGCGGACCACGTGGAGTGAGGGCGGGCCCGCATCGAGCCTCCGAGCCTGCTTCCCGAGGCTTCGCCTTCAGGCCCCGAGCGGCTGCGAGTCGGATCGAGGGGTTGCTCTTGAGCGGAGAGGAGACGGAACATGAGAACCCGCCCTGGAGGCGGAGCGGGCGTCGGGCCTCCGGGGAGGTGGGGGCCGTGAGATCGGGGGTGAAACCGGGTTCCCGTCCTCGCCGTGGTGGTCGCCCCTCGATGAGGGCGATCGCCCTCGCGGTCACGAGCATCCTGGCGCTCTCGGGGTGCGCGCGCCTCGGGGAGCGGGGGGACGCCCCGACCTCGGGCAACGCGGTGCCCGCCGCTGGGCCGGCGGATCCCGCCTCCTGTCCCGTCACGGTTCCCACGGCCGGCTTCGTACCCCCCGAGCCGTACCCGCCCGAACCCCCGTTCGGGCAGGTCTGGTACGGGACCCGCGAGCTTTGGACCCTGCTCGATCCCGAGCCCGTGGTCTGGGAACCGGGGGCCCTCCCCGTTGGCGTCCGTGACGGCGTCCGCCTGGTGGGTGACAAGACGCTCTGGTTCAGCGAGGGGTTCTCGACCGCCGAGGGGGAGGACTTCTTCGGCGATCCCAGCATCACCCTCACGGCGACGCGCCTCGATGCCCCGGCCCCCGCGGTCAGGTACGAGCACGGGGTGCCGTCGTTCAACCCCGAGATCAAGAACTTCCTGCTGGTCGGCCTCGAGCTCCCGGCGGAGCCGGGGTGCTGGCGGGTCACCGCCACCTACCACGGGGCCGAGCTCAGCTACGTGCTCGAGGTCCGCTGAAGGGCGCCGCGGGACGCCGTGGAAGGCGACCGGTCGGCCGCGGGGCCTTCCGACGAGGGCCGCTGGAGCTGACCAACCGGAGCGCACGATCGTCCGATGACCGACGGCAGCCGCCCTAGATGCGGCCCGCCGCGACTCCGAGCCCGAGGATCACGGCGACCGCGACGGCGATCGCGGCGAGCCGCCAGTCTCGCCGCATCGCGGATCCCACGGCGAGGGCGAGGACGCGTACGACGGGCGTCGCCACCAGCACCACGACGCCGGCGGCCATGAACCCGCTGGGGCGCCGCTGCGCCAAGAACGGGAGGATCTCCGCGAGGGCCACCGGGTGGGACCGCAGGCGGGCCTCGCCGACGGCGAGCGCCAACCCGATGGCCATGAGCGCCATGGAGGCGGCGAGACCGATCCTGAGCACGGCCACGATCGCACCTCGCTCCGCGGCCGCGGCGCGCGGCTCCGGGCTCGCGGCGCGTCGTTCGGTCGACGCCCGCGGGCCCCGGCCCTCAGCCGACATCCCAGACCCCCGCGCTCTTCAGCGCCATCTGGACCGCCGCCGCGATGAGCATCACGCCGAGGAGGCGCCCCAGGGCGACCGCCGGGACGCGGGCGGCGATCCTCGTGCCGGCGAGCGCCCCGACCCCCACGCCGAGGGCCACGGGGGCCGCGACGAGGGGATGGACGAGGCCTTCCGGTGGATGAACGCGCCGAGACCGGGGCGAGGGTCCTGGCTTCCCGGTCCAGGGGGTCGCTGCCCCGGTGTCAGCGGCGCAGCTGGCGGACGCGGCGGAGGAGGTCTTCCCGGGGCCGCCCCTGGCCCGCCGCCGCCCACCCCACGAGGTCGGGGCGTCGGCCGAACAGGACGATGGTCCTGCCGTCCCGCCGGGGCCCGGGGGCGAGACCCCCTTCCACGCGCCACCCTCCGGCCGCCCCGGGGAGGAGGGCCGCTGAGGGCGCGACGATCCCGCGGGCTCCGCGGCCGCGGAGCCTCCTGGCCTCGTCCCGGCAGGCCCGGTAGGTCCCGGGCCCGCCGGTGAGGACCTCCGGCGGCAGGTCCGGGGTGGGGAGGTCCTCGTCGGGGACCTCCACCGCCCACATCGCCCGGCGAACCGTCGCCAGATCCTCGGGGTCGGCGATCTCCTCGTGGCGGAGGAACTCGGCCCAAGCGCCGTCGGGGGTGTCGGAGAGGTACTGGACCGGCCCCTCTCCCTCCCCGTGCCACCGGGCCGGCGGCTGGGCGGCCGACTCGACGAGGAAGGGCAGACGGGGATCGGCGTGGCGGTAGCAGATCACGTGGCGGGGGAGAAGGCCAGCGATCGGGCCAGGTCCAGCACCTTCCGGGCGCCCCGGTCCTCCGGGCTCCAGTCGCCGGTCAGCACCTGCGCCGGCGCCTTCCCGCCGAGCGCGGTGCGCTTGCGGTGGAACCACCGCCGGACGCCCACGTCGTTGTACGCCCCCTTCAGCTCGGCCACCACCCGGGCCAGGAAGTGGAGCCGGGCGGCGACGGGATCCGGGGTCGGGCGGGACCCGGAAGCGTAGCGGCGGACGCTGACCGGGGAGACGCCGAGCAGGCGAGCCAGGTCCTCCGCCCCGAACAGCGGGAGCAGGGCGGCCCACTCCCGCGAGGGGGTGGGGGAGTCCTCGAGGGCTTCGCGCAGCGTCCTGAGGATCGCGTGGAGCTCGTCCGCGTCGACCCGCGAGGCGGCGAGGGCCGCCGCGGGGAGCGTTCCGATGCCGGCCTCGGCGGCCGCGCGGGCCACCCGCCGGAGCGCCGCGAGGTCCAGGCGCTCGACCTCCTCCTCGCCGAGCAGCCCCATGGCCTCGGCCAGCACCAGCGCCTCCACCGCCTCCCGGGCCGCCTCGGGATCGGCCGACTCGAACGGCTCGGCGACGGTTCGGATCCGGATCCCCATATCGCTCCGTATCCTATCCGACCTTCGGAGGCTCGGGGCCGCGACCGGACGCGTCTCCCGTACGATGGCGGCCGTGGAGCTCGGGATCTACTCGTTCGGGGAGGTCCGCCCGGGCGCTCCGCCCGGGGAGGTGGGCGAGCGGGTCCGCCACCTCGTGGAGGAGATCGAGCTCGCCGACCAGCTGGGGCTCGACGTGTTCGGGGTGGGGGAGCACCACCGGCCCGACCTGGCCGTGTCGGCGCCCGAGGTCGTCCTGGCGGCGGCTGCGGCCCGCACGCGGAGGATCCGGCTCACCAGCGCGGTCACGATCCTCTCCACCGACGACCCGGTGCGGGTCTTCGAGCGGTTCGCCCTCCTCGACCTCCTCTCCGAGGGCCGGGCCGAGATCATGGCCGGGCGGGGGTCGTTCGTGGAGTCGTTCCCGCTCTTCGGCTACGACCTCGACGACTACGACGACCTCTTCGACGAGAAGCTCCGCCTCCTCCTCGAGCTCCGGGAACGCGAGCGGGTGACGTGGCGGGGCCGGTTCCGCCCG